>NZ_JBVIHP010000089.1:0-2382 GCF_055570235.1 Streptomyces sp. NPDC031274
ATCGGGGTGGAGCAGACGCTGGAAGACAGTGGTGTGGACGCGGCGGTTCTTGGCACGTTGCGGCGTGACGAGGGTGGGCTGGAGCGGTTCGTCTCCTCGCTTGCCGAGGGCTGGGTGCGGGGTCTGTCCGTGGACTGGTCGCTGCTGCTCGCCGGCGGGCGCCGCGTGGACCTGCCCACCTACGCCTTCCAGCGCCAGCGGTACTGGCTGGACGCTGCCGCAGCGCTGGAGGGTACGGCTGCCGCGACCCCGGACGCCGTCGAAAGCAAATTCTGGGAGGCTGTGGAGCAAGGGGATCTTGCCGGCCTTGCGGAGACCCTCGACATGGCACAACAGGACGCACTGGGTGCGGTGTTGCCTGCGTTGTCGTCGTGGCGGCGTGGGCGTGTGGCGCGGTCACGGGTGGATGAGTTGCGATATGCGGTGTCGTGGAAGCCGGTTTCACTGAAGTCGGCTGCCCTGTCGGGGCGTTGGCTCGTGGTGTCCGCGGAGGCGGACGGCGATGTGCTGTCGGGCGCGCTTGAGGGCCACGGCGTGGATGTGGTGCGTCTGGTCGTCGACGGAGAGGTGTCACGGGTCGGTCTCGCGGAGCGGCTGTCGCTGCTTGGTGACGTCGATGGTGTGGTGTGGCTTGTGGGGTCGGGGGATGCCGGTCTTGCGGACACGGTGCTGCTGACCCAGGCGTTGGGTGATGCGGGGGTTGGTGCTCCGTTGTGGTTGGTGACGCGGGGTGCGGTGTCGGTGGGTCGTTCGGACCGGCTGGCGAGTGTGGCGCAGGCCCAGGTGTGGGGCTTTGGCCGGGTGGTTGGTCTGGAGCATTCGGATCGTTGGGGTGGTCTGCTGGATCTGCCTGAGGTGCTGGATGAGCGTGCGGGTGCGCGGCTCCTGCATGTGCTGGCGGGTGCTGGTGGTGATGAGGACCAGCTGGCGGTGCGGGGTTCTGGGGTGTTTGTACGGCGTCTGGTGCGGGCGCCGTTGGGTGATGCGCCGGTGGTGCGGTCGTGGTCGCCGCGTGGGACGGTGCTGGTGACCGGTGGTACGGGTGCGTTGGGTGCGCATGTGGCGCGGTGGGCCGCGGCTCATGGTGCTGAGCATCTGGTGTTGACGAGCCGTCGGGGTCAGGATGCTCCGGGCGTCGACGAGTTGGTGACGGAACTCGGGGAGCTGGGTGCTCGGGTGAGTGTCGTGGCTTGTGACGTGGCTGACCGTGAGGCGCTGGCTGCTGTGTTGGCGGAGCATCCGCCGACCGCCGTCGTCCACACCGCAGGCGTAGGCCAGTTGAACCCACTGATGGACACCGACCTGGAGGCCTTCGCCGGCATAGCCGACGCGAAGGTGTCGGGTGCCCGGCACCTGGACGAGCTGCTCGGCGATGCCGAGTTGGACGCGTTCGTGCTGTTCTCCTCCAACGCCGGTGTATGGGGCGGCGGCGGACAGGGCGCGTACGGCGCCGCCAATGCCTGCCTCGACGCGCTGGCGGAGGACCGCAGGGCTCGCGGCCTGACCGCGACCTCGATCGCCTGGGGCGCCTGGGGCGGGGGCGGCATGGCCGCGCAGGAGGGTACGGAAGAGCACCTCACCAAGCGCGGCATCGGCACTATGCCCGCGGAGCTCGCGGTGTCGGCGCTGGTGCAGGCGGTGGAGCACGACGAGACGTTCGTGGCGGTCGCGGATGTGGACTGGGCGCGATTCGTGCCCGGCTTCACCGCGGCCCGCCCCCGCCCCCTCATCTCCGACATCCCCGAGGCTGCGAAGGCCGTGGCGGAGGAGCAGGGCGGCCCCGCCGTTGGTGCGGGCGGATCGGAACTGGCAGCGCGTCTGGCAGGCCTGACCGAGGCCGAACAGAACCGCAAACTACTGGAGTTGATCCGTTCCCAGGCGGCAGCGGTACTCGGATACGCGTCGGCCGACGCCGTGGAGGCGAACCGTGCCTTCCGCGAGATGGGCTTCGACTCGCTCACCGCGGTGGAGGTGCGCAACCGCCTCGCCACGGCCACCGGCCTGAAGCTGCCCGCCACCCTCGTCTTCGACTACCCGAACCCCACCGTCCTCGCGGACTTCCTGCGGCGTGAGGTCACCGGCCAGGACGGCACCGCGGGTGCTGCCATGGCCCTGCCCATGGTGAGCGCCGACGACGACCCCATTGCGATCGTCGGCATGGCCTGCCGCTACCCGGGCGACGTCCGTTCACCGGAGCAGCTGTGGGATCTCGTGGCCGCAGGCACCGACGCGATGACCGGGTTCCCCGCCGGCCGGGGCTGGGACGTGGAAGCGCTGTTCGGTGCGGACACGGCCGTCACGCCCGAGGGCGGATTCGTGCAGGACGCCGCCGAGTTCGACGCGGAGTTCTTCGGAATCTCACCGCGCGAGGCCATGGCCATG
>NZ_JBVIHP010000090.1:0-2361 GCF_055570235.1 Streptomyces sp. NPDC031274
GATTATGCCAGCGGGTTAGAGTAACCATAAGTCAAGGGTAGTATCCCAAGAACGCCTCAATAGAAACTAGCGTCCCTATTTCAATGGCTCCTACCTATCCTGTACATGACTTACAGGTACTCAATATCAAACTACAGTAAAGCTCCATGGGGTCTTTCCGTCCTGTCGCGGGTAACCTGCATCTTCACAGGTACTAAAATTTCACCGAGTCTCTCGTTGAGACAGTGCCCAAATCATTACGCCTTTCGTGCGGGTCGGAACTTACCCGACAAGGAATTTCGCTACCTTAGGACCGTTATAGTTACGGCCGCCGTTTACTGGGGCTTCAATTCATACCTTCGACTTACGTCTAAGCACTCCTCTTAACCTTCCAGCACCGGGCAGGCGTCACCCCCTATACATCACCTTGCGGTTTAGCAGAGAGCTGTGTTTTTGATAAACAGTTGCTTGGGCCTATTCACTGCGGCTGGCTTTTACACCAGCACCCCTTCTCCCGAAGTTACGGGGCTATTTTGCCGAGTTCCTTAACGAGAGTTCTCTCGATCACCTGAGGCTACTCGCCTCGACTACCTGTGTCGGTTTGCGGTACGGGTAGATATGACTTTACGCTAGAAGCTTTTCTTGGCAGTGTGACATCAGAGAGTTCGCAACCGTAGTTGCTTCCCCATCACAGCTCAATGTTAAAGAGAAATGCATTTGACACATCTCACACCTCACTGCTTAGACCAGAATCCATTAACTGGCATCTCTTAGCCTACTGCGTCCCTCCATCACGATCATATCTAGTACTGGAATATCAACCAGTTGTCCATCGACTACGCCTTTCGGCCTCGCCTTAGGTCCCGACTAACCCAGGGCGGACGAGCCTTCCCCTGGAAACCTTAGTCTTACGGTGGATAAGATTCTCACTTATCTTGCGCTACTCATACCGGCATTCTCACTTCTTAACGCTCCAGCACTCCTCACGGTATACCTTCATCGCGGTTAAGAACGCTCTCCTACCATTGATAAAATATCAATCCAAAGCTTCGGTAATATGTTTAGCCCCGGTACATTTTCGGCGCAGGGTCACTCGACTAGTGAGCTATTACGCACTCTTTGAATGATAGCTGCTTCTGAGCTAACATCCTAGTTGTCTGTGCAACCCCACATCCTTTTCCACTTAACATATATTTTGGGACCTTAGCTGTTGGTCTGGGCTGTTTCCCTTTCGACTACGGATCTTAGCACTCGCAGTCTGACTGCCGAACATGTGTATTAGCATTCGGAGTTTATCTGAGATTGGTAATCCTAGACGGACCCCTCACCCAAACAGTGCTCTACCTCCAATACACTTACATTTCGACGCTAGCCCTAAAGCTATTTCGGAGAGAACCAGCTATCTCCCAGTTCGTTTGGAATTTCTCCGCTATCCACAAGTCATCCAAACACTTTTCAACGTGTCCTGGTTCGGGCCTCCAGTGCGTCTTACCACACCTTCACCCTGCTCATGGATAGGTCACTAGGTTTCGGGTCTACATCATGATACTAAGTCGCCCTATTCAGACTCGGTTTCCCTACGGCTCCGTCTCTTCAACTTAACCTCGCATCATAACGTAACTCGCCGGTTCATTCTACAAAAGGCACGCTCTCACCCATTAACGGGCTCGAACTTCTTGTAGGCACACGGTTTCAGGTGCTATTTCACTCCCCTCTCGGGGTTCTTTTCACCTTTCCCTCACGGTACTGGTTCACTATCGGTCACTAAGGAGTATTTAGGGTTGGGAGATGGTCCTCCCGGATTCAAACTGGATTTCGCGTGTCCAGCCCTACTCAGGATACTGCTAGGTATAAGCGCTATTTCGTCTACGGGATTATTACCCTCTTTGATTAACCTTCCCAGGTTATTCGACTATAATGCTTAAGTCCACGTTGCAGTCCTACAACCCCAAGAAGCAAGCTTCTTGGTTTGCCCTTCTTCGCGTTCGCTCGCCGCTACTTACGAAATCGTTTTTACTTTCTCTTCCTGCAGGTACTTAGATGTTTCAGTTCTCTGCGTTACCTTTACATGAGCTATGTATTCACTCATGAATAACTGCTAGTAGCAGCTGGGTTTCCCCATTCGGAGACCTAGGGATCAATGCGTACTTACTGCTCCCCCTAGAATATCGTCGTTAGTCACGTCCTTCATCGGCTCTTAGTGCCAAGGCATCCACCGTGCGCCCTTATTAACTTTGCCATGATGATTTATAATCATCGTTTTTCAAGTATAAGTTTGTAAATTCTTTAAAATTCACAGCTTTTGGTTTATTTATCGTTATTAGATATTGTTATTTAGTTTTCAATGTTCAAGTGATTTTAACGTCTTGTCTGACAATGGAG
>NZ_JBVIHP010000091.1:0-2359 GCF_055570235.1 Streptomyces sp. NPDC031274
GCGCCGGCGAAGTTCAGGGTGCGTACCGGTGACCAGTACCTAGCTGACTCTGCAGCGAGGGTCCTCACGCGCCTCGACTCACTTCCCCGCCAGGCCAGGACACCAAGCAGGTAAATGGAAGCAAAGCGGAAGGCAAAGGGAAGGCAACGCATTCCAGCTCCGGTCAGGCCTGCGCGCATTGGGTCTGCGTGAATCTTGCTGCTATCCCGTGCCTCACAGGGATTCACCCTGGCGAATCCATGCATCCCACAGCTATCGTCGGTCGCGGCGCCCTTCCCGCGCGCCTGCCAGCCGCCGATGACCGACGATGACCGCCGAGGGGAAACACACAGCGGACATGAGTGACCTACGCCTCGACGACACGATCTTCGAAGACCTGCGCAAGACCTTCTCCACGGTCAGCGATCGCATGGACGCCGCGCGCCGCGCCCTGCGCAACACCGACGGCTCGGCCGTCGGCGCGGGCAAACTCGTCGAGGACGTACACGAGTTCGCCGACGAGTGGGGCTACGGCGTCAAGCAGCTCGGCAAGCACACGCACGGCGCCGTCAAGATGATCGACAAGATCGGCGAGAAGTTCAGCGAGCTGGACCAGGAGCTGGCCGAGTCGCTCAAGTCGGCGGAGTCGGACTCCAAGAAGAAGGGCAAGTGACGTGGGGCGTCGGCCTGCCTTCACTCACATCGGCTGGGACCCCACCCCCGGGGATGTGACGGACACCCGGGAGCTCGCGAAGAAGTTGGGCGGGCTGGCGACGGAACTCGGCTACGCCGTACGGGACTTGGAGCGGATCGAGTGCGGGGCCTGGAAGGGCAAGACCGCCCTCGCCTTCACCGAGTACATCGGGCAGGACGTCACTCCCCTCGTACGGAAGAGTCATGAGTCCTTCGACAAGGCCTCGCGGGCGCTGCACAAGTGGGCCGGCGAGCTCCAGGACTTCCAGGACGAGGCGGACCGGCTCGAGAAGTCTGCCGGGCGGAAGCTGGAGGCCCGGGAAGAGGCGAAGCCCGACAGCGAGGAAGCCGCCAAGGCGTCGGGGGATGTCGACGGGGTCACCCAGCAGGTCCACGACCTGGAGGGCCGCTACAGCCGCGCCGCGGGAGCCATCAGCAAGGAGCTCGACAAGGCGGGCGACATCGCGCCGGACGAGCCCGGTTTCTGGGACAAGCTCACCAAGGGGGTCGCTGACGCGTGGGACGCCACGGGCCAGTGGATCAAGGACCATGCCGACATGATCAAGGAAATCGGCGATGTGCTCAGCTTGATCAGCAGCGCACTGGGGGTGCTGGCCATCATCACGGCCCCCTTCGAGCCGATCGGAGCGATCTTCGCTGCTGCGGCCATGGTGACAAGCGGTGCCGCCCTCCTCACCCACCTCGCTGCCAAAGCCGCCGGTGCGGACGTCAGTTGGGTTGAGATCGGATTCGATGCGTTCGGCGTCCTGCCCGGCGTCAAGGGGCTTACCGGAACCGCCGCCCTCGCCAAGGGCACAAGCGCCGCCGCCCGCGCCGCCAAGCTCGGATCGGGCTATCGGGCCGTGACGGGCGTCGGCAAGTCCTTCAAACTCTTCGGACCTTTGAAGGCCACTCCCATGGTGAAGCTCGGTGAAGGCGGCAGCCGCATGAGATTGGCGGCCGAGAGCGGGCTGCAGAACTTCCGTGGAGGCCAGTTGCTCGGGACCAAGTCGATCAACACGGTCGGATCCAAGCTTCCCTTCGTCAAGAGCGACGAGCTGATCGCCCCCATGGGCAACGCCGGGCGCGCCTTGGACGGCGCCATCAAAGCCGGCACCACCGGTTACAAGGCATACACCATCGCTCATAACGACTACGGGAACTGAAGGCACACCACGTGGACGACGCCGACACCACAAACGCCGAGCGACCCCTTCCCCTGGGCGTGCGAGCGGCCGTGCTGCCTCCCATGACCTTTCACCTCCCCGATGGCATGCATGCCATCGAAGTTCCTGTGGGTGAGACGGAACGTGCCGAAGCAGTGCGGCAGTTGGTAAGAGACATCTATCCCCAGGGTGAAACACCACTCTGGGAAATGATGGGAGCGCTTTACAGCGCCACGGCGGACGAAATGCTGGCGGGAGGCGTCTCCTTCTTCGGCATCGGGCTGTACGACATCGAGGACGGGGGCGGAGTAGCTCATTGCTCACTGACCATGGCCGTCTTCGAGTCCGACGGAACGGACCAGGACATAGCAGCCCAGGGCACCCTGGCAACGCTCAAGCCCGACCCCATGCTCGATGTGACCTGGCTCGATCTTCCCTGCGGGCCCGCAGTCTCGGCGATCTCCTTCCGGCAACTTCTGATCGACGGCCGGTACACCAAGAGCGGCAAGGACGAAGAGCTG
>NZ_JBVIHP010000092.1:0-2339 GCF_055570235.1 Streptomyces sp. NPDC031274
TCGTTCCGCAGGAGCAGCGACAACGCCTGGGAGTCCAGGACCAGGGACCTGGCCGCGGGTGCCTTCATGTGGCGCTGTCGCCTGACGCGTACGGCGCCTGTACTTCACCGAAAAGTTCGCGCTGCGCGGCCTGGACCTCGGCCTCACTCAACGGCTCGTGCTCGGCTTCGTAGGCGGCGACGATCTCGGCGAGGCCGTCCATCGCCAGCTGGTGCCGGACTGCCGCAGTCACATAGGCGGACACGCCACGCTTGCCAGTGCGCGTGCGTAGAGCACCGAGGAGTTCCGAGGGCATCGAGACGGAGATGTTCTCCGTGCCGCCGGGGCGGGGTGACTTCATGGGGGCCAGTCTAGTACAGGAACTATTACATCGGGTGGAATGCTGCGCAGCCCGCATCTTGCGGCGTAGTCTCGGCGCCATTGGATCTTCTTGTACTTTGTCGCGGACCCCGTGCTGGGATGGTGCTGGGATGCGTCCGCATTTCCGCAGGTCAGGGCCTTGTGGTCGAGTTCCGCTTCAACGTGTAGCGGTGACACACCACCACTTCGCTGATCCGGCAGACATGGAGGTCTGAAGGGGCCCGGCTCATGGGAGCCGGGCCCCTGTTCTGCTCGCGCCGTCAGTGCACCGGCTTCGCCTGAAGCGTCACCGTGCTGGAGAACACGGGGAGTTCGCCCTGGTGGGCGTTGACCTTGACGGACATGTGGCCCTCGCCGTCCTGGGTGAGGGGCTCCGTCGTGATCAGGCAGGGCTGGTCGAACTCCACGTACCGGAAGAACGCCGTGTCGAAGGCGACCGGCACCACCGCGCGCGGCATCGCCACGGCCTGGGCCGCCTGGGCGGCGGCCTCCAGGAGCACCATGCCGGGGATGTGGTCGTGCGGGTGGTCGAAGAGCACGCTGTGCGAGGTGTCCACGCGCAGCTGCCAGGTGTCCGGCTCGCTCGTGGGCGAGAGGACCACATTGCGCGAGTCGCCTCGGCCGACCTGGGAGGCCGGCACGGCAGGGGTGAGCGGGATCGCTTGGGCGAAGGCGCTCGCGGCGTCCGCGTAGTTGCCGCGCAGACGGTCGTAGATGGCCGGGGGATGGGTGGTGTACTCCAGCGAGGCGGTGCCCAGCGGCTTGCCCGCGCGGCTGGCCTCCACCTGGGCGGCCAGCTGCACCGAGCCCAGTCGGCGTCGCTTGACCTGTGTGTGGACGATGAGCAGCTCCACCTCGGAGGGGCCCGCGTCCGTGTCCAGTGCCTCGGCGTCGACGGTGGACCGGATCTGCTCCCAGCCCAGGCGGTGGTTGAGGGGGATGTCGTGCGCGGCATGCGTCAGCAGCGCGAGCGCCTGGCGCAGTGTCTCCGTCACCAGCAGCGGGCTGTAGCTGCCGCCTTCGGTGTAGAAGCTGTGCTGGTGCGGCCAGCGCGCGGTGACGATCTGGCACATCTCGGAGACCGGGCGCCAGCCGGTGACCAGGGCTTCATCCTGGATGGACTTGCGCACAAGCTTCTTGGTGGCCATCGACTCGGGCGCCGATGTGGTGACGGTGACTGCCATGACGAGTTCTCTCCCCTGAAACCGCGTGCTGAACTTAGGCATGGGGAGGTACTGCATCTCCCCCGCCTGCAGTAAGATAAAGAATAGTATTTTTCTTGTCGAAGCTGATCAGCGGGGTGCACATGGCGGTGCGAGCGGTGAAGCAGGAGAGGGCGGCGCGGACGCGGGCCGCCCTCATCCGGGCGGCGGCCGAGGTGTTCGGGGAGTACGGCTTCGCCGGCGCCAGCGTCGCGCGGATCGCGGAGAGGGCGGGGCTGACCCTCGGGGCGGTGTACTTCCACTTCAAGTCCAAGGAGGAACTCGCGCGCGAGATCGTCACGGCCCAGCCCGACCTCGTGGTGCCGCCCCAGGACTCGCAGGGCCTGCAGCACGCCATCGACACCACGCTGACCTGGGCGTACCAACTGCTCGACAATCCCGTCCTGCAGGCCGGTGCCCGCCTGGTGATGGACCAGGAGCACTTCGTGCCCAAGAGCGAGAACTCGCACCAGCAGTGGATGGGCATCCTCCTGCGGGACTTCCAGGACGCGCAGAAGCGGCGCGAGTTGAGGGCCGGGGTGGACGTCGAGGCGTATGCCCGCCTCATCGTCAGCGCCTGTACGGGAGCGCAGATGCATGCGCAGCTGGAGACCTCCCGCAGCGACCTGCCCGAGCGGATCGAGGAAGCCTGGCGGTGCCTGCTGCCCGCGATCGCGACACCCGGCATGGTCAAGAAGATGCAGTTCGGCAAGGAGCGGGGAGTGGCGTCATGAAGCAGTGGGCGGGAGAAGGCCCGAAGATTGTGGTGACCGGTGC
>NZ_JBVIHP010000093.1:0-2336 GCF_055570235.1 Streptomyces sp. NPDC031274
ATAATAGCACACTTCCAAAAGTTTTTGTTTATTTACTGACAACCATTGAGACGCTTTATCAAACGAGTGTTCCCCTTGAGGTTCAAAACCGAAAGGGTTCTGTTGCAAAGTTTTCCAAAAAATCTATTTTAGTGTAAAATTGAGAAAAAAGACAGAGAGGACAGAGTAATGAATCATTTTAAAGGCAAACAATTCAAAAAAGACGTCATTATTGTCGCTGTTGGTTACTACCTGCGTTACAATCTAAGCTATCGTGAAGTTCAGGAATTGTTATATGATCGTGGAATAAATGTTTGTCATACTACGATTTATCGTTGGGTGCAAGAGTACAGCAAAGTCCTCTATTATCTTTGGAAGAAGAAAAATAGACAATCCTTCTATTCATGGAAAATGGACGAAACCTATATCAAAATTAAGGGACGTTGGCATTATCTTTATCGTGCAATTGATGCGGACGGCTTAACCTTAGATATCTGGTTACGAAAGAAACGGGATACGCAAGCAGCCTATGCTTTCTTAAAACGACTCCATAAACAGTTTGGTGAGCCGAAAGCAATTGTGACCGATAAAGCACTTTCTCTTGGCTCCGCCTTTAGAAAGTTACAGAGTGTGGGTTTATATACTAAGACAGAGCACCGAACTGTGAAGTATCTTAACAATTTAATAGAACAAGACCATCGACCTTTTAAACGACGAAATAAATTTTATCAAAGTCTCCGTACAGCCTCTTCCACGATTAAGGGCATGGAGACCCTTCGAGGAATATATAAAAAGAACCGAAGAAATGGAACGCTCTTCGGCTTTTCGGTGTCTACTGAAATCAAGGTATTAATGGGAATACCAGCCTAAGATATTTGGAGTTCAGAGAGGGCGCGTTTGATTTTCAAACTTCGCAACAGAACCGAAATAGCTATAAATAAGAGGAAACCTAAGGAACCAATTATTTTTCATTCGGATCATGGCTGAATAATCAACTAGCAATTCGGGTTTTAGAAAGTTATTAGATGAGCATCAATTGCTTGCTTCTTACTCCAAGCCTGGATATCCTTATGATAATGCCGTCACTGAGGTCTTTTTCAAGTATCTTAAACAACGAGAAATTAATCGCAGAACTTATCACTCCATTTAAGAAGTTCAACTCTCTTGCTTTGAATACATCGAACAATTTTATAACAATTATAATCCTCATTCCGCCAACAAGGGTTTAACTCCAAATCAGAAAGAAGAAAATTATTTTAAGAAAATATAGCTCATTTTGTGTCTAAATATTTGACATTGGTCCAGTGTACAATTGATTCATTCCGATACAAATGAAATGAAGGCAAATAATATTAAATTAGGCGATGTTTATTTTTTTTTAGGTTTGCCTAATATTTTGCTTTAATTTTATAAAAAAGAGGTGTATACTTATAATATTCTTAAAGGAAGGTGGAAATATTTTGAAAGATACAACAAGTCAGTCTGGTAAAGAGCACAAACCTCGATTAATTCAGCATGCGAATGGTCCCTCTTTAGAGGAAATTAACGGAACTGTCGAGGTACCCAAAGGCAAAGGCTTTTGGAAAACCCTGTTCGCCTATTCTGGACCGGGAGCATTAGTTGCTGTGGGATATATGGATCCAGGCAACTGGTCTACTTCGATTACGGGTGGGCAAAACTTCCAGTATTTATTAATGTCGGTCATTTTAATGTCTAGTTTAATTGCAATGCTATTACAATATATGGCTGCTAAATTGGGAATTGTTAGTCAAATGGATTTAGCTCAAGCAATTCGAGCGAGAACGAGTAAAAAACTAGGAATCATTTTATGGATTTTAACGGAATTAGCGATTATGGCAACAGATATTGCGGAAGTAATTGGCGCATCAATTGCTCTTTATTTACTTTTTAATATTCCGCTTGTCGTCGCAGTCTTTATTACGGTATTTGATGTTTTAATATTATTGTTGTTAACGAAAGTTGGTTTTAGAAAAATTGAAGCAATAGTTGTCTGTTTGATTTTTGTAATTCTTTGTGTGTTTGTTTATCAAGTAGCGTTGTCTGATCCTAATTGGGGGGATGTACTTAAAGGATTGGTTCCGACTGGTGAAACGTTCTCCTCTACACATTCAATTGGTGGTCAAACGCCTTTAACTGGTGCATTAGGGATTATTGGTGCAACCGTTATGCCTCATAATTTATATCTACATTCGGCTGTGTCTCAGACTCGAAAGATAAATCGTACGGATGAAGATGAAATCGCCAATGCTGTACGATTTTCAACATGGGATTCTAACATTCAATTGACTCTCGCTTTTTTTGTTAACTCCTTATTGCTCATAATGGGAGTTGCTGTT
>NZ_JBVIHP010000094.1:0-2297 GCF_055570235.1 Streptomyces sp. NPDC031274
ACCCTGCTGGCGGTCTCCGCAGCAGCGGCATGGCTCGCCACCCAGCCCAAGGCGTTCCCCGTCCGTCAGGACAGCCGCCAACTCCTCTTGAAGAGGATCCTCGAAGGTGCCGCAGACGCGTACGGCATCCCCGACCGCGAGAAGGTCACCTCGATCTCCGACGCGGAGGCCCGCGCCTTCCTGGACGTTCTGTTCCCACCAGCGGGCTCCTATCCCTTCCCCACCGACCCGCGCGAATGGACGGTCGGCGAGCGGGAGGTGATCGGGCTCATGAAGAGTCACCTGCTGACCACCCCGGCCTCGGCCACCACGCCCGCGCAGATCCGCGCACTCAAGAACCAGCTCATCAAGACGCTCGAAAGCGCCCTCGCTCGGATGGAAGCAGGCCGCTCGGGCCCCACGGTGCCGCCTGCGCGCAGCAGTGTCCAGAAGAAGAAGGACAAGCCGAAGCGTCCCAAGCGGCACAAGCCGCAGCGGCGCAAGAAGTAGCCCACCGGGCGGACTCCTGTGATCCTTCCTGCCGCCCACAGTCCGCCGACCACGCGGCCACGCGCAGTCCGTCCCCACTACTGTCCCCGTCCTCCCCATGCCTATCCGCCTGGTCGTCGGCGGCGGTACAGGGTCATCGCGTCGTCGGCTCGACGGCGAGATCAGGATGGAGGCCCCAGGGCCGCACGGCGAGCGCGGGATCGAGTTGCGTCCCGCGCCTGTCCGCCTGGGCAGGATGGCAAGTTCTCCACCCCGGCGGCGCTCTTCTTCCGTACGGTGTCGGTCATGACCGTCACCTCAGATCGGCTGAGCGAGATCGCGCGATCACTGAACCGCCTGGAGTGGCAGCCGACAGCCGACGAAGTCGCCTTCGGAAGCACCATCTTCCAGCGAATGAAGGAGCTGGAGGAGGAGCCGCAGTCCGCCTTCCCTCGGGGGACGAACTGGTGGGACCGCCTGCACACCGAGAGCTTCACGGCCATGGCCCGGGGGGTCGCGATCGTGCGGGATGAGCTGCTGCCCGCCTGGAGGGAGCGGCTTGCTGACTCGCCGATGGTGGAGTTGGCCGAGATCTACGTCAGCGCCGCTGATCCGCTGCTTCCGCACGCGGAGCGGCTGCTCGCGGCCTGGCACGATGCCGTTCCGCCCGCACCCACTGCCGAAGAGATCACCCGCGAGGCGGGGCGGCTAAACGTCTCTGCCGAGCAGGCCGGGAGCCGCCTCCGGTTCGAGAACGCCTCCCACTGGGAGGAGGAGACCAACGCCCGCGGCCTGTGGGACGACCTGCGCCCGGCCTGGGCCCACCTCGGAGCAGTGCGGTCCACCATGATGGCCGCGGTCACCGGAGACACGGACTACTGACTCTTGTCGCCCAGCGCACGGAATCTGTGTGATCCAGCCCTGCGACCCTCAGCCGGGTTGATCGCCTGTGGATGGGCATGGTGTTCGGTGTGGACGGAGACGTCCGCATGACTGCCAGCGGATTCAGTGAATGATCGGGGAGGGGAGATGCGAGTGCAGCCGTGGATGAGGGCGCTCTATCCGGGAGTTCGGGTACCGGCGGCTCATGTGGATCCGCACTGCGTGGTGGGGCCAGACGGGACCCTCCAGGTGCATCTCACGCGTTACATGGTCGAGGGCCCGCGCAGCAGCGAACCGGACACGCTCGATTGCGTCCCCCTCATGTCGGTGGACCCGCGGGTGTGGAAGGACTTCGCGCCGAGCATCCCGCAGTACAGCGTGGAGGAGCCGTACCTGCGGATGAAGACGTCGTCCGAGCTGGAGAATCTCGCGCAGAGCGCCAGTGTGCTGGTCACGCATGCTGTGGACCAGGACGAGCCGCCGATGCTGGTCCTGGACAGTACGATCCGCCGCTATCCCGGCGCGGCTGCGGTCGGTGTCATCGTCGACCATGACACCTGTCTGGTAGGGCTGCGTACGCGTTTCTGGGCCCCGCCCGGCACCCCGGAGAGCGACCGCGATGTCGGCTACACGGTCACCATGACCGCCGCCGGCGAAGAGTCCGGCCCGCTGACCCTGTACGCCTCCGCCCTGTACGGGTGGGCCCTGTGGTGGGTCAGCAACGCTCGAGAACTGTCCGGCCGTAAACGGCTCCTGAAGGATCTTCCACCGCCGCCTTTGGAACTGGAGCTCTTCGAAGCCTGGGTTCCCCACCGGGTGACCTTGTCGAACCCGGAGCGCAGCAGTTGGCCGATGCCGCCTCCCAAGCCCTTCGTTCCGCGCGATGATCTCGACATGGAGTAGCTGGCGGAGCACGGGGAGGGAGTTGCAGGTGGTTGCGTTGTTTC
>NZ_JBVIHP010000095.1:0-2270 GCF_055570235.1 Streptomyces sp. NPDC031274
AAAAAGTTCAAGGTACAGAATGGTTTTCCTACGATGTCAGCCATTCTTACCACTCACTCGATTGCCCAAGCCAAACATTTTTACCGGATTTTAAAGGAAATGAAAGATAATGGGACACTCTTGAATGGGCGACAATTTGATGAACGTCATCAACTGATTGATAAAGATTTCCCAAGAGTAGCTATTACCTTCTCAACCAATCCGGATCAATTAGAAAAAAATGAACAAGACGATGAATTAGTAGAGATCATGAAAGAGTATGCGAAACAGTTTGATGCTTCTCCTTATCAAGATGAGAAACTCTACAATCAAAATATTAATAAACGGTTGGCCCGTAAGGAAAAGCAATATCAATCGGAT
Source organism: Streptomyces sp. NPDC031274 (assembly GCF_055570235.1). Lineage (NCBI taxonomy): Bacteria > Bacillati > Actinomycetota > Actinomycetes > Kitasatosporales > Streptomycetaceae > Streptomyces > Streptomyces sp. NPDC031274. The sequence goes on from NZ_JBVIHP010000095.1 coordinate 361, forward strand.
GGTCAGTGGCTAGATTTTGTCATTGTTGTCGATCGTTTATTGACAGGCTTTGATTCTCCAACGATTCAAACCTTATATATTGATCGAGAAATGAACTATCAAAAGCTCCTTCAAGCGTTCTCAAGAACGAATCGTATTTATACAGGAAAAGATTCTGGGTTGATTGTCTCTTTTAGAAAGCCCTTCACCATGAAAGAAAATGTGCAAAACACGTTTCGTCTATTCTCAAATGAAAATCAAAACTTTGATCAACTGATTCCAAGAGAATATGAAGAAGTCAAAAAAGAATTTATCGAATGTTCAACACTTTATAAACAAAGCGAAGCCGACCTATCGGATAAACCCAATGATCTTAAAACGATGATTGCGCAAGTGAGTGCTTATCAAAAGCTAGAAAAGAGTTATAAAGCGCTCCGAAGCTATGATCAATACGAAGAGGACTTTGAAGCATTTTCAGAAGTAGTGGAGCAGATGCCACAATATCAAGGTAAAACGGAAAATGTTAAAACAAAGATTAAAGAAATGATCGAGGATGAGGAGCATCCTGAGGAAGACTTCGAGAAGCTTTTACAAGAGATTGCTTTTTCTTCGCAGCTCAATGCGACACATAAAGACATCGTGGATAGTTTTTATATTAATCAACTTTTGAAAGCGATTCAATTAAACGAAGCAGGGGCCGTTGAAAAATTTGAAAAAGAAATCCAACAAAAGGATCCTCAAATCCAAAAGATGTATCACACCTTGAAAGATCAACTCGTCAATACTACTGAAGAGATCGATGTGGCTCAATTAAAAGAGACTTCGATTCAAAATGAAATTCAAAGACAACTTCAAAAAGAAGCCGAAGAATTTGGATTATCCTTCGACTTTTTACAGTCTGCAATGAATGAATATCAAGGCGATAAGAAAACGATCCCTTATTTAACTCATTTACTGGATTCGATGACCCTTAGTAAAGAAGAGTTTGAAGCCAAAACGGGTGAAAAATACAGAAGAAGAACAAAAGTTTTAGAAGAACGACTACAACAAAACTTTGAACAACTTCAAAAATGGAAAGAAGAATTATAATGGCGACAGGTTTAAATCAACAACTATGGGCTTCTGCGGATATCTTACGTGGGAAGATGGATGCAAGTGAGTATAAAAACTACTTACTGGGATTAATTTTCTATAAGTACTTGTCTGATGCGCAGCTGAGAGAAGTTTATGAACAAGAAAATGGCAAAACAGATACCTTCCCAGAACGTTCCACTCAGTATGCAGGCTTCATGGAATGGTACGAAGAAGACAAAGACGATTTAATCGAAAATATCCAACCCAAACAAGGCTACTTTATCCAACCCGATCAATTGTTTTATCACTACCGCCTCAAAGCTGATAACTATGAATTTAACTTGACCGACTTACAAGCAGGTTTTAATGAGTTGGAACGTCAAGGAGAAGAATTCAGTGGATTGTTTGCGGATATTGATTTAAACTCCACAAAATTAGGCTCAAATGCACAACAACGTAATGTGACGATTACTGAGGTCTTGCGTGCTTTAGATGAGATTGACTTATTTGAACACAATGGCGATGTGATTGGGGACGCTTATGAGTATTTAATTGGGATGTTTGCGGAAGGTGCGGGTAAAAAAGCAGGCGAGTTTTATACCCCACAAGCTGTTTCACGCATCATGTCAGAGATCACTTCAATCGGCCAAGAATCTCGAGCACCTTTTCATATCTATGACCCTGCGATGGGTTCAGGTTCTTTGATGCTTAATATTCGTCGCTATCTCATCAATCCAAATCAAGTGCACTATCATGGACAAGAGTTAAATACAACGACCTTTAACTTGGCACGTATGAACTTAATTCTTCATGGGGTACGGGTCCGCTACTGGAATCTGTTCTCCGGCGGCGACGGC
>NZ_JBVIHP010000096.1:0-2263 GCF_055570235.1 Streptomyces sp. NPDC031274
TCATCGAGCAGTCGGTGATCGCCGACCCAGTGTCCCTCAACTACGGCACCCAGCAGTGGCCGCACACCGACGACAAGCCGGTTACGAGGAAGGTGACGTACAAGAACCTCGGCAAGGAGGACGTCACTCTGGACCTCGCCGTGACGGCGAAGGACCCGAAGGGCGACCCGGCTCCGACCGGGCTCTTCACACTCGGCGCGAAGTCGGTGAAGGTCCCGGCGGGTGGCACGGCGGCGGTCGATCTGATTGCCGACACGAAGCTCGGCGGGACGACGGACGGGACCTACTCCGCGTATGTCGTGGCGACGGGCGGCGGACAGTCCGTGCGCACGGCGGCCGTGGTCGACCGCGAGGTCGAGCGGTACGACATCACCCTGAAGACAATCGGCCGCGACGGGCGGCCCGCGCCGCACTACGAGCCGATGCTCTCGGCGATCACCGGGGCCGACGAGGGCCTCAACCTCTTCCCGTACGACAAGTCCGGCACCGCCAAGGTGCGGGTGGCGAAGGGGAGCTATCTCCTCGACACGACGATCTACGTCGACCCCGAGAACGGCGACAAGGGCGTCGACTGGCTGGCTCAGCCGAAGCTGACGATCGACAAGAACATGACGGTGACGGTCGACGCGCGTAAAGCCGAGCCGGTCGACATCACGCTCCCGGACCGCGACGCCAAGCTGGTGTTCATGGACGCCCGCTACACCTACGCGGGCTACGAAATGGGCGCCCTCAACATCAACTCCTTCCAGAGTCTGCGCACCGCACACCTCGGACCTCAGGTCCCGGACGGCCTCGGCCAGCAGTGGCTCGGAACCTGGACGAAGGGCACGGGCACCCGGCACGACATGCTGCTCGGCGGCAAGGTGGAGAAGCTCGCGACCGGCTACACCCGGCATCTCAAGACCACTGACTTCGCCACGGTGAAGGTCCGCATGGGGGCGTCGTCCTCCGGCAGGACGGGTGGGCTGGACGTGGCCGGATACCTTCCGGAGGCGGGCGGCATCTCGCCGATCCTGCCGGGACAGAAGCTTCCGCGCACCAAGACGGTGCGTCTGTCCGCCCTCGGCGCGACGAAGTGGGGCATCGGCTTCGAGCAGTACGGCGACAAGGACGAGGAGGGCGAACCGGTCCTGGAGGGCCGCTGGGGGATCTCACCTCCTCAGACCTTCAAGGCAGGGCAGGCCTACGAGAAGACGTTCAACACCGGCGTCTTCGGCCCGGCTGTCGGCGGCAAGAACGGCATCTTCCGCAAGGGCGACGAGCTGGGCGGCGTCCTGCCCATGATGGCGGACGGCAAGGGTCACGCCGGCTGGTCCCTCTACTCGTCGGGGAAGTCGACGCTGTACCGGAACGGCACGAAGATCGCCGAGAACGACGATCCGGTGACCGGGAACGAGACCTTCAAGGTCCCGGCGGGCGACGCGGAGTACAGGCTCACGGCGTCCGAGAAGCGCAGTGCCAAGGTGGGGCGGGCGACGTCACAGGTGGACGCGAGCTGGACGTTCCGCTCGGCACGGACGGAGAGCGCCCGACTCCCCGCGTCCACCGTCCGGTTCACCCCGAAGGTGGGCCTGGACAGCACGGCTCCGGCGGGCCGCACACAGTCCGTACCGGTGAAGGTGCAGGGCTCGGCCGCCGGCGCGGGAAACCTCAAGTCCCTTGCCGTGTACGTGTCCTATGACCACGGACAGAGCTGGAAGAAGGCCACGGTCACGGGCGGGAAGATCTCCGTCAGGACCCCGGCCGCGGGCAAGGGCGTCTCGTTCCACGCCAAGATCACGGACAGGAACGGCAACAAGGCCACGCTCTCGGTCCACGACGCGTACTTCGGGAGGTAGTGCGCCCGAGCGGCTCGCCGGGACGCTCCGTTCCGGTGGGCCGCCAGGTCGTGGCAGGCCTAGACCCGCGCCTCCTCGAGCCCCGCGAGAACCGCGTCCACGGTCTCGTCGACCGTCAGGTCACTGCTGTCCAGCCAGAGCCCGATCCTCGGGGTCCCCGACCGCAGCCCCGTGTCGAGGTCCTCCACGGTCCACGCCCCGTAGCCGGTCTTTCCGCGACCGGCCTCCCGCGCCGCGACCGCGTCCGGCCTCGGGGCCAGCACGACCACGTGTACCGGGCTCGTACGCAGCAGATCCACGTACGTCTTCAACTCCTCGCCCAGGATGACGTCCTGGACCACCGCGACGAAGCCCGCGGCCGCGTACGCGTCGGCCGTCGCCGCCGACAGGCCGTACCGCAGGCGGAGTTGGGCCGCCGCCTCGTC
>NZ_JBVIHP010000097.1:0-2257 GCF_055570235.1 Streptomyces sp. NPDC031274
TCTTACTGGTATCTTATATAATTAATTTTATAAATTATCAAAATGGAGCTTCTTCATGTTTTAACTCATTATGAAAATTATAACCGCAACTTTACTTTTAGTAATTTCTTTATTAGGAATTTTAGGAACAGCATTTCTCTACTTAGGAGAATTAACTCAAGGAAAGGGGGAGGGTATTTATTTATTCTAGGATGTTTTCTAATACTAGGAATTCAATCCTTTACCTGGCTTGAAATCATTTTCGGAAAAAGACAAAATGGAGAAGTTAAAAAATATGACTATTTTTTATTTAACATTCTGAAAGTCATTTTTTCAATTGGAGCCCTTCAACTTTTTATTCAATTGTGCTTCTTTCAAGTTTAAAAAAAAACACCTTTAAAAAATTTAGCAGAAAATACAAAAAGGCTAGCATATCAATCGTTTAGTCTTTTTTATGTTCCTCACTATACCAAAGTTAAACAGTAGGTAAAGAAATAAACATGGTTAAGCTAGTTTCATTTTTTTAATATTTTAGTGTTTGTTAAAAAATAGATAATTGATCTTTTAAACCAACTAAAATCTAATCAGCTCATAACTTAATCGTTGTGAGCTGGTCTTTTATTTTATTCTAAAACTTATTAATATATCTATAAATCGTTGTTCTTGAAACTCCCCAAGAATCCGCAATCGACTTAATCGGCGTACCACTTTCTACCAAGGTTTTAAGAAGCTTTACGTCTTGCTCTGAAAATTTCTCAGGTCTTCCTCCAAGTCGTCCTCTTGCACGTGCGGCTTCTCTACCAGCGGCAGAACGCTCCAAAATAAGATTTCGCTCAAATTCCGCAAAAGCCGCAAACAAATGAAACATCAATTGTCCAGTCGAACTTGATTTATCCATTGTAATATTTTCTTGTAGACTATGAAAACTTACCCCCTTATTATTAAAAGAATTAACAATATTAATGAGGTCCTCCATATTTCTACCTAATCGATCTAACCGCCAAACAACGATCGTGTCTCCAGGACGAGAAAATTCGATCGCGGATTTTAATCCAGGTCTATCTTTTTTACTTCCTGACATATGATCAGTAAATATTTTTTCACAGTTATATTTTTTTAGACTATCTTTTTGTAAATCCAAATTTTGAAGTCCAGTTGAAACTCGTGCATATCCGATATTCATTTTTTTCTCCTTCATTTTAATTTATTGTATCATAACTTAGAAATATATATATAAATGAACATAGAATAAATTACGGGTTAATGAACAAGGAATGTAAATGATTTTGAGAAATTTAATAGGAAAAGAAGAGTGTTCAGAAAATGACCATTTTCTGAACATCTGATAAAAAATGAAAAACGATTAGAACGCTTTTCTTTTTTATGTCTATTTATTTGATAATAGTCCAAAAACACTAAACAGGCTTTTAGTGATCCTTGCCTTCAATCGTTTCGATATCGCCTTTGCCGTCACGGGACACGATGGCCTTGATAGCGGCAGTGATGCCTAAAACATCATCATCCAATGACAACGCTGGTGTTTCCGGACGAGTGACAACCTGTTCCGGCAAAAATGGAATATGCATGAAGCCGGCCTTAATATCGGGAAACATCTTATCCCGCATATACTGTACCTGATAAAAAATGTGGTTGCAGACGTAAGTGCCTGCTGTGTTGGAGACTGCTGACGGAACACCAGCTTCCCGAATGGCTTTGGCCATGGCCTTAATTGGTAACTGGGTAAAGTAGGCATTCTCGCCATCGCCATGAATCGTGTGATTAAGTGGCTGATACCCGGCATTATCTTGAATCCGACCGTCATCCAAGTTAATCGCAACTCGCTCCGGCGTGAGTTCAAACCGGCCACCAGCCTGACCAATGCTCAACACATAGTCAGGCTTTTCTTTGGCAATAGCATCTTTAACGACATCGGCTGAAACATTAAACTTTGTCGGAATTTCCAATTTAACGATTTGTGCCCCAGCAATTTCATCCGGCAAACGTTTCACGGCTTCAATCGCAGGATTAATTTTATCGTCGCCAAAGGGATCAAATCCGGTAACAAGAATTTTCATGAGAAGATTTCCTTTCTAAAATGCCAAGAAGTACAGAAGCTATCGAGAAGTGTATCTTGTACCATCTTTAAGACGTTGGAGTCTTTGATGGGTAGGACAATTTGTTGCGCCATGATTTATATATACCTTTCTGAAATTAAATAATTAAACTTATAATAGGCTCCGCCTTTTTATGACCACATTAAAAAACTAAACAAAAAGAA
>NZ_JBVIHP010000098.1:0-2247 GCF_055570235.1 Streptomyces sp. NPDC031274
GTGTTCATAGTTTACCGCGCGATCGAACGGCTGCGTGTGGTTCGCCCTGGGGTCCCACAACAGATTCCGGTCCTGGTCGCGCCAGGTCAATTGGTCCCGTGGGATGCGCTGGTTGTTGCTGTCACGCGGAACTCCGTTCAGGGCCCGCCCTTCGTCCGTGTAGTGAGTGACCATGTGCTCGTGTGTGGAGACACGGTAGTCGCTCGGATACTGGCTGCCTCGAGTGAACTCCCGCCCGTCCTCGTCCGCCGGCGGGAGGCTGGGGTCACGGCCCCACCGCATGCCATTGTTCGGGTCCTGCCAGGCCAGTCCCAGCGGGTCGGCCCAGCGATAGGGGTTGGGCACGTACGCCCTGTCGTTCGGAGCGGGTGCCAGGCCGAGCGGATCGGACGATACGTACTGACCGATCTGCGGGTCGTAGTAGCGCTGGAAGTTGTAATGCCAGCCGGTCTCCGTGTCGGCGTACTGCCCCTCGAAGCGCAGCGGGCAGTCCACACCCCCCGCTGTCGTCTCCTCCCGTAGCCCGGCGGGGAGGGAGCCTCCCCAGAGAAGTGAGCGCTGCCGCCAGGCCACTTCTCCGTCCGTGGAGACGAGCTCGGCCGGAGCCCCGGACAGGTCCGCGACAATGGCGTGGAATCGGGCGTCCTCCTCCGGATCGGCCCGGTCGAACTGCGCCACGGGCCGATGGCTGCCCGGCTCGTAATCCCAGGCGGTGACATGGCCGCCCTTCGTGACCTGTTCGATGAGTCGCGTGTCGTCCCAGACGAAAAGAACCTCGTCCGCAACGCTGCCTTCGTCGTCCAGTCGTTGTTTGGCAACGCGTCGACCGGCGGGGTCGTAGCGATATCGCCACCGAGTGCCGTCAGGGGTCGTCGTACCGACCAGCTGGTTGCGGCTGTTCCACAGGTAGGAGCGAACCCGCTGCTGGCCGCTGAGCAGCCGATGGACGACCCGGACGACACGGCCCTCGGCATCGTGTTCGTAGCGCGTACGCCCGGCACGCTGAACCCTGGTGCCCGCGAAGCTCCGTCCCCCGCCCGTGTCCTCGGTGCCGGGGGCCGCGGCGTGGCTGATGTTGCCCACCTCGTCGTACTGGTACGTCTCGGTCCAATGGCGCGCTTCCACGGCCGTGACGCGACCCACGGAGTCGAGGGTGAATCGCCGTGTTCCCGTGGTCAGGTCCCTGATCTCTGTCGGGATGCCGTCCGGCCTGTAGGCGTACTCGCGTTGCTGGAGCAGAACCTCGGTCTGGTCCTGAGGGTGAGTGTGCAGATCGAGGGTCCTGGCGAGGCGTTGCACGGCCAGCCGCCCGGCGCTGTCCCACGACTGCGTGAGGGCGACCCCGCCCGGCAGGTGACGTGCGGTCTCCCGGTGGGCCTGATCGAAGGCGAAATCGATGCGATGCCCGGCTGTGTCCAAGGCGGTGGGGTGGCCTGCCGTGTCATAGGTCCAGGTGGACTCGATTCCGGTGGGAGTGCGGCGTCTGGTCCGTCGGCCCCGGGCGTCGTACTCGTATGTCGTGGTCCGGCCGTTGATGCTCTCCGAAAGGATCTGTCCGGCGTCGTTGAACTCGCGCTCCACCGTCGCGTCAGGCCCGGCCTCCCGGACCAAATTCCCGGCCGCGTCGTAGGTGTAGTACGCCACCTCGCCGTCGTAGTGCGTCTCCGCTGTCCGCCCGAGCACGTCGCGACGGAATTCGATGACTTGCCCCGCACCATTGGAGCGAGAGAGCAGAGCTCCCATCGCGTTCAATTCATAAGCAAGGGTCCGCCCGTTGAAGTCCGTCTCGGAAGCAACACGATTCGCCTCGTCGTAGCGGTACTGCCAGCTGCGTTCCCTGGGATCCGCAACGTGCAAGAGATTGAGTTCGGTGTCGTACCCGAATGAGTAGGTGGATCCGTCGGGGAGCGTTCGCTCCGCCACTTGCCCGAAGGCGCCGATCTTGTATCGGGTGATGTTTCCGGCCCGGTCGGTCTGCGAGAGCAGATTCCCCTCTGCGTCCCATTCAGATACCTCCCGGAACCCATCCGGCCCTTCGCGCCAGGCCGGCCGCCCCTCGACGGTGACACCAAAACGTGTCACACCGCCGAGTGGGTCAGTGAAGGAACTGACACGCCCGAAGGAATCCCGCTCGACGCGACTGGTTTCGCCCTCTGTGTCCGTGAACTCCACCGGCAGCCCGGCCATGTTGCAGCGGGCCTCAGTGGTGCGTCCGGCGATATCCGTCACCGCGACGAGGCCACCGAT
>NZ_JBVIHP010000099.1:0-2242 GCF_055570235.1 Streptomyces sp. NPDC031274
CGGACGAGCTGGGGCAGCAGGTTGCCGTGGCGGCCGGGATTGATGTCGTCGGAGAATAGGTGGGTGCCGGGAAGGGTGAGCGCCAGGGCCATCAGCGGTGGTTCGAAGTCCGCGTCCAGGCCGCCGGGGGACAGGGAGGCGATGGCTCGCAGCGGCCGGCTGGTGGGCTGGGCGTCCTCGGCCTGGACGGCGAGGGTGCCGTCCTGCGCCTCGGCGGGTACACCGAGCCAGCGCAGCGCGCTGACGAGGGGCGCGACGTCGTCGCTGCGGACACCGACGATGTGTGCGTTGCCCCCGCTCACCGCGACCGCGCAGGCCAAGGTGCCGGCCTCGATCTTGTCGCCGGGCACCCTCCACGCGAGCGTGTCGTCGGTGACGGACCGAGGCGGCTGGAGCGTGAGGGCGCTCTCGGTGATCCGGCACTCCCACCCGGCGGTCTTCAACGCCTCTACGACACTGAGCACTTCGGGCGACAGATTCGGTTGGCCCAGGCGTAGCGGCCGTCCGGCAACGACCGCGCGCAGGACAGCAGCGATGCTCGCTCCGCGGGACCGGAAGGGCAGCATGATCGACACCGTGCCGCGTTCACCCGTGGCTGCCTCGACGACGTAGCCGTGGTCATCGACGGTCGTGCGGTCACCGAAGCGCTCGTACACCTTGAAGTGCTGCTCCATCCCGCGCTGCCCGATGGCGCAGCCGCCCGGCCACGGCAAGCGGGCCCGTCCGTAAGCACCGAGCAGCGCCGGGACCAGGTAGTACGAAGCCCGGATGCGTGCAGCGACCTCGGGGTCCGGATCCGGCTGCGGTTTGTCGCTCGGCAAGATCACCGTGGTGTGCGGATCGCTGACCGGACGGGCCGCGTGCCAGCCCGCCTGCTGGAGAAGGGTGAGCATCGTCTCGACATCCGTGTTCGCCGGGACATTGCTCAGGTACACCGGGCGGTGCATCGCCGCAGCGGCGGCCAGCAGGGGCAGGGCTGCGTTCTTCGATCCGTCGACGGTCACTGCCCCGGTAAGCGGAACACTCGGTCGCACTGCGACCACTTCGGCCGCGACTGGGGGAATCCGTACGGCAGGCAACAGTCGACTCCTCTGCTGGGGACGGTGTGTTGCGAGGACTGGGGGCGGGGCGCTGAACTCGAACTCGGCCCAGCAGCGCTTGCCGGAAGGAAGCGGTTCGAATCCGTGACGATCCGAGAGCGCGGCGACGAGGAACAGACCACGGCCGTCTTCCCCCTCCGCATCCGGCAGACAGACTTCGGGGATCTCGGAGCTGGTGTCGACCACAGCGATCCGCAGCGCCTTCTCGTGCAGGTCGGCGTCGGCCGTGATCGGGCCTTCGTGTGCGTGCCGAACCGCGTTCGTGATCAGCTCCTCTGCCGCATGCAGGAGTTCAGACCCCAGGAAGGCTCCCCAATCCCGTATCTCATCCGCGATCTGCTGGCGTGCGGTCGCGGCGCCGGCAGGCGAGCCGGAGACGGAAATCCGGATGTGGTGCGCTTCCATGAGCGGCCTCCTGGATCGGTACGGCCACTCCACGCAACCGCCGCACGGGCCTCTCGAACCAGCACATGTGCTGGTGCTGCATCGTCTATGCAGGAGCTGCATCACGGTGAACTGTCAGTCCATTACGCTCGGTTGAGCAGGCAGGATCGGCGACGGCAGGAGGAGCCGTGGCACAGATGGCCGAAGCGCAAAGTGAAGCGAGACGGATCGGTGAAGTGATCCGTCAAGCACGCGTATTACAGCGGTGCTCGCAGAAGGATGTCGCCTCCGCCCTGGGCTATCACCAGTCCAAGGTGAGCCGCCTGGAAGCAGGCAGAGGCACGGAGGACGTCCGCATGCTGCGCAAGGTCGCGCAGGTGTTGGCGATTCCGCCGCACCGCCTCGGCCTCGCCGCCGCTTCGGACATCAGCCCCTGCGACCCCGAGACAGAGGACATGCGCCGCCGTACCGTTCTCGCCGCTGGCATCGCTGCGCTCGCGGCCCCGACCATCCCCGGCACCGCCCACCAGGACCTGGTCCAGTCGCTGCTGCCCGGAGCAGCCCGTGTGACTGCCGAACCGGTGCCGGATCTCCAGAGCCTGCGCGACCAAGTCGCAGGCGTACGACGTCTCTTCTGCACCTGCGATTACACGCAATTGGAGGGCACGCTGCCCGTTCTGATCGGGCAGCTACGGCAGGCCATCAGCGAAAGCCCCGGCTCGAGCGACCTGTCCGGTCTCCTCGCCACGACATACCAG
>NZ_JBVIHP010000100.1:0-998 GCF_055570235.1 Streptomyces sp. NPDC031274
CGGTTCGCAGCCGCGCTTCTCATGCCGCGAGCAGATGTGCTCGCGCATGCCCCGCACGGTGCGAGCACCACCTGGATCCTCCAGGCCAAGCACCGCTGGAAGGTCGCCGCCATGGCCCTCGCCCACCGGCTGCACGAACTAGGTCTGACCACCGAGTGGCAGTATCGAACTCACTGTGTGGAACTCAGCCGCCTCGGCTATCGCAAGTCAGAGCCCCGTAGCGGCGTGGTCCGTGAAACATCGCAGGTCTTGGGCAAGGTGTTCACGGCCCTGCGGAGCGAAGGAACGCAGCTTACGGATATTGCCCGTGAGCTGCACCTCCAGCCTGCCGACCTTAATGACCTCGTTTTCGGACTGGTTGTCACTTCGCAGGAGGGTGACGGCCGAGGTCATGCCGGCAAGGTCAATCGATCGCATCTGTCCGTCGTCCGATGAACTGCTGAGGGTGGGATGCAGTGCGGCGACAGCGCCACGAAGCTGTTTCCCGAAGGTATCGGGACGGTCTTTGACGTGATCCTCGCCTGCCCGAAGTAGCAGGTCGTCGCGGGCAGCACTTTCATCGACGTCCACGTTCTCTGCATCCACCAGCGTGGTGTCGGCGCGGAGCATGGCGGTTGCCTCGTGGTCGAATCGGCCTGACCGAGCAGCGGGAGGCGGCACGGGACGCCCGGCGTGCGCTACCCCGATATCTGCGCTGAACCGACATCTCCAGACCGGCAGCTGCGGCATCGAGCGCAGTCCCCCTCTAAAGGCAAGAGAGGCACGTTCTGGATCCTCGGCATGTCGCTGCTCGCTGAGGTTGAGATGAGCGACTACTTGGTTGGGCATGAGAGCGAATCTGTTCGACCTGGAGTGACCCCGCCGTTCGCCAAATGCTGGAGGAGACCCAGCCGCTCGATCCGGGTATGAGGCCGTGTATCGGCGGATGCGAACCCACGGCATGGACGGGGACGGGCAAGCCGAGAAGTGCAGGAGGCGTGGTAAGCCCGAGCGTGATT
>NZ_JBVIHP010000100.1:1008-2237 GCF_055570235.1 Streptomyces sp. NPDC031274
TCGCTGCACCCCCGCGTCGGCCTGACGATCGCCCGTTGCTGCGAGCCCGTTGTCCACTGCAGGCGGATGGAGTGGCCGAATCGATGCGGTTGTGACGTGGGCGGGGGTGTGTGAGGCTGCCCGCGTTCGGCGCCGGATCGTGGGGACAGGGGACTCGATGGTGCTGCTGGCTGGCGTTGTGACGTTGCAGTCGGATGTGGGTCTGGTGCTGGGGGCGGTCGATGTCGCAGGTGAGGCCGTCGCCATGCTCGGTCCTGTGCAGGGTCCTCGTGAGTATTGGTCCGTGGATGTCCGCGGAGCAGGGATTCAGTTGAGGAACGCGGCGACCGGCAGGCTGTTGGGGGTGCGGGCGGCGGAGTTCGGCACGGTGGTGACGACGCTGTCGAGCGGCATGGGTCATACGACCTGGACCGCCGTGCCGAACCGGGATGGCGTCGTTCTGCAGCTGGAGGGCCACGACCTCTGGATCGAGGTGGAGGATCCGTTGACGAACCCTCCACAGTTCCTCATCGCGACCATCAACCAAGCAGGAACCTCCTGCGGTACTTGCTGGACCGTGAGGTCGGTGGACGAAGGGCCGTGACACGCCTGGCCTGCACTGATGCTTCGCGGAGAAGGCCCGTGTCACGGGCCCGACCTGGTTCAGATGCGCAGCAGCCGTTCCGTTGTCTCTTGGTACTGCCTGAGTGCGAGGCGTAGTTCCTCGGTCTGCACTTCGGTGCCCTGGTCCTGCCAGCTTGCGCGCAGGGCGCGGCGCCGTTCAGTGAGGACGTCGGTCAGGTGGGTGGCGGCTTCCTCGAAGACACTGTCGGCCTCTTGGACCGCCTGGTGCGGGTTTTCGACGAAGGTGCTGAGGGCCTGCTGGAGGCGCATGGTCATCTTGTCCCGGTCGCCCTGCGGGATCAGCATCGCCGTCGGGGTCTGACCAGGGTTGTCGGCGCTGATGCCGGGCTGGTGCGGTGTGCGGACCGGTTCGGCGGGGGGTGCCTGTGGGGCGCGCTGCTTCGCGGATGTCGGACCCGCGGTTGCGGGTTGCTGTGCGCGTTCGGGGTCGTACCTCATGATGTGCCACTTCCCTTCGCATGCCGCCTGCCGGGTGTCCACGACGGGTGGCTGCGGCCTTCGATGGACTGCGTATGGCGCAGGTCGGTGTTGGCGGGTTGCGCGGTGGCCAGTGCCTCGAAGAGGCTGCGGGCCTCGACCATGGCCTCTCGCATCTCCTCGGTGCT
>NZ_JBVIHP010000101.1:0-2217 GCF_055570235.1 Streptomyces sp. NPDC031274
AGCGCCCCAGGGGGAAAGCGGTGACGCCCAGCTCGGTCTCGGTGTCATACGGGACCGCGTGCAGACCGGTGATGCCGTTCTCCTCCCGCCAGCGCAGCAGGGCCTGGTAGCCCTCCAGCCACACCAGCGACTCCGGCCGGTACACGCGGGTGCGCAGGAACGCGGCGATGGTGCCGGCGTCGCGCGGGCTGGAGAAGTGGAGCAGGGCGGACTCGGCAGCGGCCTGCGTGTCGTCGTGCTCCTGGTCCTCGCCGCCGGTCCCGACGATCCGGCCCTCCTCGTCGCGCTGGACGTGCACCCGCCGCTGCTCACGACCCCGGGACAGGGCGCGCGAGGCGAGCTGCTCGACCAGGCGTTCATCATGACTGCGCAGGCCCTGAAGCACCGCTACAAGGGGTGCAAAACTCGCGCTGGCCACCATGTCCTTCGGGTCCTCGCCGGGCTGGAGGAAGACCGGCACGATGATCCTGGCCGTCTTCTGGGTGCCGTCCGGATTCGGCCTGAGCGCCCGGCCGATGTTCTGCACGATCTCCACCTGGGAGCCGCGGGTGTCCGCGAAGCAGATCGCCTCGACTCCCCGGGTGCCGACGATGTCGATGCCTTCACCGAGAACGCGAACGCTTGCCAGGAACGCCCGGTGCACCCGCTTGCCGTCGGCGCCGACGCCGTTGGCGAACTGCGCCAGGACCTCGCGCCGCTCGGCCACCCGGTGGTCGCCACACAGCCACCCCGACCACACCCGGTCCGGCGGCACATGACGGCCGGCCTCCAGCTCGTAGAACTCCGCGTCGATCGACGACTTCGGCAGTTCTTCCGCGGCCTCCAGGTCCTCGTCCGAGGCGTCGTTGACGTACAGCTCGGCTGCCGTCTGCGGCAGCTTCTCCGCGAACGCGGCGGCCTCCTCGACCCGCTGGTGGAACGTCATCACCGTCTTGAGGTTCCACCGGGCGGCGTGCTCCAGGAGCGCGGTCTGCAGGAGCGCCAGGCGCCGCCCCCGCAGCGCCTCTTCCGACAGCCCGGCAACGGGGGAGGGGTCCCGGATCTCCAGCACGTCGATCTCGAACCCCGCCAAAATTCCGCGCTCGATGCTCTCCGAGAGCCCAAGCTCGAAAATCCATTCGCCGTAGGGTCCTTCGGGGTCGCTTCGCATCGAAGCGATCTCCAGTTCCTCACAGTCCTTGCCCCGCTGCGGCCGGGGCGAGGCGAGGATGCGCGGGGTCGCGGTCAGGTAGAGCCGGTAGTCGACCGGGATGCGGCTGTTGTCGTGAATCGCCGACCACGGCCGACCAAGATCACCAGTCGTTCCGTGGGCTTCGTCAACTACCGCGAAGTCGAACGGGGCCATCGACTGGCCATACAGCCGCTCCCCGCCCGCCAGAGCGGCCTCCAGCGGCCCGCGCACCTTCCGCCGCCCCGACCAGTCCTCGGGGTCCTCACGGTCCACGAGAGAGGCGTACGTGGCGAACACCACCACAGGCCCGCGCCCGGCCCACAGCGCGAGCTGGATCGGATTGGTGGTGGTGCGCACCCCGAGCTGCTCAAGGACGTCATCCTTCTCCAGCGAGCACACCGCGACCATCGACCCCGTGTGGCCGACCCTGCGCCACGCCTGGGCGGTCTGCACGAGCAGATCGAGGGTGGGGACCATGACGAGGATCCGCCCGCCCCGGAAGCACTCCAGCGCAGCCCACGCGGCCGTGATCGTCTTCCCGGACCCGGTCGCTGACACGACGGTGGCACGCGCCCCCCGAGGGGGCATTGATGACCTTGCAGGGAATCCCACCCACCTACGGATACGCACATTCGCGTCCACCTGGTGGTCCCGTAGCTGAATTGCAGGCATTTCCTAGCCTCTCCTTGTGGCCTTTCCCCCCGGGTCGTCAGGCGGACTTGTGCGGGTGGTTGTAGGGCCGGTCATCCATCCATCGGCGGCCGTTGCACAGATGCCAGCCGCCCGGATCCTCACCCTCGGGCCTGCCCCCCCCGGGTCGTAATGGCCGGCCTCACGCGTGCACCAGATGACGTCACCAGTGGAGTACTCGATCGTGCGGGCGTTGCCCAACTGGCCGTCCTCGCCCAGGAGCTCCAGCACCCGGCGCCGCTCCATGGTGTGCGGGTGCGTCCGGTGCATTGCCTGGCGCGCGAAGGCCCGCAGCCGCTCCAACTCCCCAGCCCCGTCCGGCGCGGGCTTCCCTGCCTGTAAGCGGGCTGCCGCAG
>NZ_JBVIHP010000102.1:0-2196 GCF_055570235.1 Streptomyces sp. NPDC031274
CGAGACAAGGTCTACCCAGGCGCTGTGTGGGCCGTAGGCGACGCTCTAGGCATCGGGGCGTCGGGCACGGCAGGCGTCCGCGACCCCGACGAGCCGGATGCTCCTATGCGACCGGACACCGTCTTCGACGCCGCCAGCCTCACCAAGATCCTCGCCGTCTGGTCCTCGATCGGTGCTCTCTGGGAGGACGGCAAGCTCGACCTCGACATCCCGCTCGGCACTTTCTGGCCCGAGGTCATTGGCCACCCGCTCGGAGCGGCCACCGCACGACAGCTACTCACCCACACCGCGGGCCTTCCGCTGCGGGCCCAGCTGAAGAACCTCTACGGCACCGATGCCCAGGACATCCGCGACGGCGTCCTGCACGAAGCTCTGCGCCGCCAGCCCGGCGAGGCCGTCGAATACACCGACCGAGCCGCCCTGGTCCTCGGCTACCTCGCCGAACATCTCTCCGGCGAGAGCCTCAACCACATCTCTGTCGCACGGACTTGGCAGCCACTCGGCATGGACTCCACCCGCTTCGGGCCGCTGCCAGTCGAGGTCGCCGCCCGCTGCGCGCCGACCGAACTCGACCAAGACACCGATACGCATCTCAAGGGCATCGCCCACGACTTCTCCGCCCGCCTGCTGGGCGGAGCATGCGGAATCGCTGGCGTCTTCACGGTCCTCGACGACCTCACCGCATTCCTGCGCTACATGCTCGACACCGTGACCGCCTCGGCACGCGCCGGGTTCGGCCCGGCCTGGACGGCAGAATCACTGACCGTCCAGACCGGAGCCCTGGAACCCGTACGCGGACTGTTCTGGCACCCCGCCCCCGGTACCACCCCCGCCGACGACGTCTGGGTCCATTACGGCTTCACCGGAACCGGCATGTGGATCTCGCCTCGCCAGCGGCGATGGGCGGTGCTCCTCACCAACAAGCTCTACTACACCCGCGATCGCCAGCCCCTGACCGACGTTCGCAACGCCTACCGGGTGCTTGCCTTCGCCTGAAGCGGCCGACGGTGAATCCACCGAGAGATTTCGAATAGCTCGCAGTAGACGCCTATCGGGCCCGACCGCTCAACAGCCAGGCCCACCCACACCTAACCTACCCCCCGAGAGGTCTGGACCATTTACCCAAGGTGGCAGCCTTCATAAGTACTTCCTCGACGACTTCGTGAGCCGGTCTTCTCAGGCCGCGAATGTTCAGGCGAATCTTGTTCGAGAACGGTTGACCGCCGTTACTAAAGCCGCGCCAAGTACCGTCCTCTCTGCGGCCCCTTGGTCTCATTACCTCGATTAGTCGGTAAGCTTCAAGAGCCTGCCTGGCGTCATATACCTCGCGAGCCAGCCCTACACGGCCCGCCCTTTCCTTCCATGAAATGGATAGGTACTCCTCTTCGGAGGCCAATTGGAGGCACATCAAAAAAGCGGCGATCTCGCTCTTCGTCAGCCCGTGCACCCATCCCCTTGTGAAAAACTGACGAGGGACTTTCAGAGCATCTTCGCCGCCGTGGGGGACACGGTACTCGACGGCACCCGCCGACGAGCTGCTGGCGTCCTCCGAGAGAAGTTGGAATCCTTCGTACCTGTTCGCCGATCCGGACTTCCCTAGGTCAACGAAATGATTCTTGGCCAGAAGACCGAGAGCCGACCGAAACTGGCGAAGTTTATTCCGCGTATAGGCAGACGCCTGTGCAGAACTCCCGCTCGACTTGGCAGACACGACAACAAGGTCCAGCCAGGTCACCAAATCCGGAGTGCGCCTACTGAGGGTGATCTGATTAGACCATGTCCGGCCAGGGCGGGACTGACAGTGTGCGACAAATAGCGCAGTCAGATGAAACTGAAGCGCCACGCCTTGTGGCAATATGAGGCGCGCCATAGGAGGAAGGATGTGCCGCGCCGGGCGCCTGCGTTCATCTAGCTCTGGTCCGAATCTGAGATATGCGGGCATGGGGAAGGGGGCCCAAAGGTCCACGTCTGGCATATGCGAGTTGCGGACATAAAGGGTTCTAATGCGAATTTCGCTGGGTGCATGGCCATTGGCCCACAGCTTCTCCGCCGCGGTGAGGACCTCCGGGAGCCCCCGCTCGCGGACGAGGACTCTGAGGGTCTCTGCTCGCTTTCTGGCCCTCTGCTGACTCTGCGTTGTCTGCGTCAAAGTTGCCCCCTGCCGTAGCGATGACGTCTTGGTCCGACCTCCCCCAC
>NZ_JBVIHP010000103.1:0-1269 GCF_055570235.1 Streptomyces sp. NPDC031274
AGGTCTCCACGTTGAGGCGCTGTACAACTCCAGGCCAAGCACGGCACCGTGCTCGTCGTGGTCGACCAGCCGGCCTCAATCGGCGCCCTGCCACTCGCCGCCACACACGCTGCGGGCCATCGACGGCGAGGACGAGACGATCGCCGAGCTGGAGATGATCGTGAGCGCCCACCGGTTGCGCGGAAGGCTCGGGTTCGGCTGTGCCGCCGTCCCGTTCGGCACGGCGTGGACCAACAACGAGGACCTCCACCCCGTACTCCTCTTGGTGATCCACTGCCGAGCCGTCACATCACCGGACTGCTACACGACTTCACGATGCCGAATCTTCAGCGTGAGCCGCAGGGGTCGGCTTCCGTACGCCGATGCACACCACGGTCACCACCACGGCGACCAGCATGCCGATGCCTCCGATGGCGGCGCACATGTGCAGGGCCCCGCTGAAGCTGTCACCGAAGGCGCCCAGGGCCCGGCCGGTGACAGATGCCCCCAGGTCCAGGTGCCCGGCAGCGGCGAGGCCGTCAGTGGCGACCGCGTTCAGGACGGACTGCGTGTCCACCGAGGACAGGCCGGCCGCCGTGAGCTGCTCGGGCAGGGCGTCCACCGTGTGCTGAGTGAGGATGACGCCGAACACGGCAGGGCCGAGGGCGCCGCCGACCTGCCGCAGCGTATTGCTGCCCGCACCGGCCATTCCGGCCAGGTGATGCGGGGCGCTGCTGACGGCGATGGCGGTGATGGGAGTCATGGCGAAGGAGAATCCGGCGCCGATGACGCCCAGCACCAGAAGGACGGTGCCGGTACCGGTGTCCGCCTCCAGCGTGGTGAGCAAGAACGTACCGGTGGCGGTGACCACCAGGCCCAGGGCCAGCAGAAGTCCGGGGGCTACGCGGCCCATCAGGCGGCCCACGACAGGCCCGAGCACCACGGCCAGCCCGTTGAGCGCGGGGAACCGCCATCCGATGTCCAGGGCGGACAGGTGCTGCACGGTGCCGAAGAAGAGGCTCAGGGCGAAGACGAGCCCGACCTGCGCGAACATGACCACGGTGAGCACGACGCCGGCGCCGGAGAAGGACCGGGACTTGAAGAGTTGCATCGACAGCATCGGCGACGGCGAGCGCAGTTCGACGACGATGAACGCGACGAGCGCGACGGCGGCCACAGCGAAGGCGGCGATGACCTTGCCCGCGCCCCAACCGGATGCCCCGCCCTCGATGACGCCGTAGACCAGGGAGGCGACGGCGACGATCTGGCCGGGGATGTCGATGGCGCGGC
>NZ_JBVIHP010000103.1:1279-2194 GCF_055570235.1 Streptomyces sp. NPDC031274
GGCGCCTTCGAGGATGGCGCCGCTGATCAGAGGGCCGAGAGACATACCGAGGCCGAGCGCGGCGGCCCAGGCGGACACGGCCTTGGCACGGGCCCGGAAGTCAGGGCAGACATGGCCGATCCACACCTGGATGACCGAGGCGGCGGCGAGGCTGACGGCGGAGCCTACGGCGAAGAAGGCCAGGCCCGTGAGGAACACCTTCTTGCGCCCGAACAGGTCGCCGATGAGGCGCTGCGGCGGGTGAGCGATGAGTTCAACAGGCCGGACGCACCGCCCGGACAGCTGTGGCCCGGACAGTGACCCCCCGCGGCGCCGATGCGCTGTCAGGCCTCGATCAGCACCCAGTGGACCTCGTCGGTCGCGGTGTCATGTCTCCAGCGGTGGAGCACTCCGCCGGCTGCGAGCTGGTCGAGCAGGTGGGCCAACGCGGCGGAGGACAGCCCGGCGGCACGAGTCAGGTGACTCAGTTCGAGACACCCCCGGCCGTCATCGATGGAGTGGGCGGCGAGCTGGAGAGCCACCAGGCGAGCAACGGCACGCTCCTGCCGTACGGCGGGACGGGTCGCGCGGCGCAGCGCCCAGTCGGCGGCCTGGCCCCGAGCGCGGCGCCCGGGAACCTGCGCCAAGATCGCCGGATCCAGTAGGTCGAATCCGAGTACACAGGGCGGAGCGCCAAGGGTCGGCCGCAACCAGCCCGCTCGCTCCAGTTCCCGCCAGGGACCAAGGGAACGACGCAGGCGCATTCCGCGCAGCAGACCGTGCGAGAGCAGGACACGCCCGTATGAGTCGGCCCGCAGCGCGCACTGCACCGCAGCCAGACGGGCCGTCGCACTGACGCTGGCAGGCAGGGCGGCTGCCAGGTAAGCGAGCATCTCCTGCACCCTGGTCGCCGATGACGGTCCCGGGCGGCAGGCC
>NZ_JBVIHP010000104.1:0-2176 GCF_055570235.1 Streptomyces sp. NPDC031274
CCTTCTCCCAGCAGCTGCTCGATGCGATCGGTGCGGTACGTCATGCTCTCCCTGTTCGCCGTCGGCATCCCGTCGTCAGCGTATTGACGCGGGTGAAAGGTTCAGGGATGCTTCCGCCTTGGTGTCGGGTGACGCCAGGGACAGCCTGAGGCTGCGACCAAGCATCGGCTCGGCCGCAGTCTCGCTCTGCCGGCCTCGCATCAGGTGAGCTGCTGACCGAGTTCGTTAAGGGCATGAGCGGTCGCGGATAGCGGATAGCGGGTGGCGTTCGCGTAGCCCGCCTGTCGAAGCGCGGGCAGCAGGCCCGGCGCGGTGCGCAGCCGATCCAGGTCGCGAGCGAGCGCGGCGGAGTGGGTGAAGTCGGTGGCCACCCCGGATGCGGCAAGAACCTCGTTGAGGCCGGGCACAGGCTGGTGGAGGACGGGCAGACCGCAGGCTTGGGCCTCCAGCGCTACCAGGCCCATGGCCTCCAGGGTTGTGGACGGCAGGACCAATACGTCGTGCTCGGCGAAGGCTTTCCACAGCTGTGGGCGGCGGAGCCAGCCGAGATACCGGGCCCGCACTCCGGTCCGCTGAAGCAGCGGGGCCAGCGCGTGGAACTGGGCTCTGGGGGCCGCGATGCTCAGCTCGATGCCCGGAACGGGTGCCAGCGCTGTGACCAGGTGCTCGGCTCCCTTCTCGGCCGTCAGCCGACCCGCATACAGCAGCCGCAGGTGGCTGGTCGAGCTGCGGGCGGGCCGGGGCGGGGGGTCGCTGAGCAGGTGGTCGGGGATGCCCCAGGGGATGTGGACAACTTTGCGGCGGTCGGCCTGTGGGGCAAGTTTGAGCAGGTGATCAGCCATCGCGCCGGTGGGGATCACGATGGCATCGGCGATCCTCGCTGTCTCGCGAAGAACTTGGAGTTGGTCGCGATGGGCTTCGGCGAAGAGCAGGTCGGTGCCGTGGACCAACGCGATCCTCGGATGCGTCGGCAGGGCACGGAGCAAGGCCGGTGTGGCGCCGAACGTGAGGTGCTGCAGGTGCAGTACGCCGATCTGCGCGGGATCGATCGCGGGTACCAGGGCCTGGCGCAACGCCGCGACGTAGCGACTGAAGCCGGGGCCCTCCAGACATTTCCCGGACACCGGCAGTATGTTGAGCCCGGCCGGGAGGCGGGGTCTGCGGCCGGTGGGGGCCAGCATGAAGGCCCGTGCGGGGATCAGGGGTTTGTCGCCCGTGTAGAGGTCGAGGAACAGTTCGACGCTGCCGCCAGGGCTTCCGGCTGGGAGGTCGAGGAAGGTGGCGGCCAGCGGACCCGCGACCGGGCGTACGGCGGGACTCACAGCGCTCCTTGAGGGATCTCTTCGTACAGGCGGGAGATGTCGATGCCGTTCGTGGCCGCGTACTTGGCACGCTGTTGCTGGTAGCTGGCTGGGACGCCGAGGGCGGTGAGGAAAACGAGCTTGCCGAAGGTCATTCCCGGATAGATCCGGGTGGGCTTCGCGGCCCGGATCTCCAGGGTCCAGCGGATCGCGTGGCCTTGGTGGCCGAGTGGGGCGGAGACGTGGACCCAGATGCCGAGGGCGCCGATGGTGCGGTCGCCGTTGAGTAGTTGCGCGTACGTTTCCGAGCCCGTCTTCTCCAGGGTCACGCCGAGGTAGAGCACTCCGGGCTTCAGGACCAGCCCGGAGGCAGGTATGGGGTGTTCGGTGAACGCGGTGGGAGCGGCGGCGTCGAGTTCGCTGTCGCAGATGCGGATCGTGTCGCCCAGGCGCCAGTCGTAGGAGTTGGGGGAGAGCCGTGCCGGGTTGTAGGGGGCGATGGTGATCTCTCCCGCATCGACGGCGGCGGCGATGGCTGGGCCCGTGAGGATCATGAGGCGACCGCCTGGATGCGTGCCGAGTCCCGCCAGTAGCGGGAGGGCTGCGGGCCGGCAGCGCCCTGGTACTTGCCGCGGTACAGATCGACGTCACCGGTGGAGACGAAGAACATGACCTGCCCGATCTTCATGCCCGCGTACACCCGCAGCGGACGGATGGGCGAGAGCATCAGCGTCCACTGACCGTGGAACCCGATGTCGCCGATAGGGGCGGTGATCTCGACGAACAACCCGAGCCGCCCGACCGACGAACGGCCGAAGAGTAGCGGGACGAAGACGTCCGAGCCGACCTCCTCGACGGTGTGGCCCAGGTACAGC
>NZ_JBVIHP010000105.1:0-2167 GCF_055570235.1 Streptomyces sp. NPDC031274
GTGTCCCACGCTTCGATACCGAGCTCCGACAAGCCCTTGCGCATCGCCTTGGTGGGCTTGGCGAGGTTCGTCAGCATCCCGCGCAGGGACGTTCCTGCTTTGGAGCCGAGGATGCCGGAGCGGGCCAGCATCGCCACCGCTGCCGACGTGTCCTCGATCGAGATACCGAGCTGGGCGGCGACCGGGCCCGTGTAGGACATCGCGTAGTAGATGTCCTTGAGCCCACCCGAGGCGGCGTTCGCCGACGCCGCGAGGACGTCGGCGGCACGACCGGCGTTGTTCGAGCTGAGCCCGAACTGGTCCATGACGTCGCCCAAATACCGGGCGGCGTCCGCAGCCGAGAGGTTGTCGGCCGCGGCGAGCTGCATCGCAGCACGCGCGTTCGCGATGGACGACGTACTGGTCTGGCCGGCCTTGGCCAGCTCCAGCATCGAATCCGCGGCCTTCGCCGCAGACGTGCCGGGGATCTTGAGGTCGGCGCCGAGCTCGCGGGCCTTCGCCGCGGCCTGCACCATCTCCAGGCCGGACGCGTTGGTGACCGCGCCCCACTTGTTGATGGCCCGCTGGTACTCGTTGCCCTCTTTCGCGATCTCCGCGAGCCCGGCAACGATGCCGCCGCCGACCAGGAGGCCGCGAAGGTGGTGGGCTTCCTGCCGGGCGCCGAGCAGCCCGTGGCGCAGCTGCCGCATCGACGCGTGCCCGTCCGCACCGACACGGCGCAGACCAGCACGTGCACGATCGGAATCGCGGGTGAGACCCCGCAGCCCGGTAGAGGATCCGCGGGCGCCGGTCCCGATCTGGGTGAGGTGCCGGTTGAGGGTGGCGGTGTCGCGGCCCAGGCCGCGCATGGCGCGGGAGGCCTGCCGGACCTCTGACAGGAGATGGGAGAAATCGGCTCGTGCCTGGACACTGAGCGTGTACGACGACACCGGCCGGTGCCCCTACCTCCCCGCGCCCCTCTCCTAGCCCCCCACCCTCAATGACCCGCTACTGCACGGCGCGCGGCACCAGGCCGATCCGCACCCCGTACCCGTCCGGACCGTCGGGCACCTGATCCTGCTCGTGCGCGATCAGCTCACACCCGGTGCATCGCACACTCGTGGTGACATACGCGAACCGGTCACCGCCCTGCTGCTCGTCCCACTCAGCCGACCGGGTTCCGCACTGATCACACATCGCCCGCTGGTACGCCACAAACGACAGAGCCTTCGCCCGGTCCAGCTCCGTCCAACGGCCATCACCCGCACCGAGGAACTGAGAATGGGGGATACCCCAGCGGTCGCACAGCTCCAACTCGGTGCGGAGCTGTACGTCCGTGATCAGCCTTTTCCCAGCTCCACCGTGCTGGTGCGGACGATCTGCTGCGCCTGCCAAGCCGCCGCGAACAGCGCATTGGACTCAGCGACCGGCCACGAATCGAGCAAATCCTGGGCGTCGTCTTCGCTCATGCCCTCCACGGTGTTGCGCTCGTCGTCCCGCTCGATGTGCGCGGCGGCGACCAGGGCCGCGGGGAACGTCTCAGGGTTCCAGGCATCCCCGTCCTCGGCCTGCGCCTCAGTCGGAGGGAACCGCTTGATCAGCCCATCCAGGATCGGCCGCGGCAGCGCCTTGAACGTCAGCTCGATCGAGAGGTTGTCGAAGAACTCCTGCGCATTCTCGACCTCCTCCTCCGCCTTCGCCGTCGCGTCGCTGTGCGCGCGGCCGTTCTCCGCATCCGCCATCCGACAGCGGGCAAGATCCCGCAGCATCTCGTCCAGGTGCCGCTTCGCATCCTGGTCGTCGCAGATCACCAGCGTGTACTCAGGCAGCTGTCGGGCACGAAGCCGGGCCAGCTTGCTCGCCCAATGCGCATCACGGGCAACAGCCTTGGCCGGCGGGACAGGAGTGGTCTCGGTCTCCGTGGACACCGGCATCACTTCTCGACCTTCGGCGCAGCTGGCACGGCGGCGTCCTGGGTCGGCTTCTCCGTGATCGAGAAGTTCACCGTGAACTTTGCGGCTTCGTTATCCGTGCTGTAATTCGGCGAGCGCGAGCCGATCCGCACCGGGAACACGTCCATGGACCGGGAGGCGGCGACGTCGCCCTTGCGGAGGAAGACGACCCAGCCGGTGTCGTCCTTCTTCAGCAACTGCTCGATCTCGTCCGACACCTTGTCCTCGTAGAAGCC
>NZ_JBVIHP010000106.1:0-2162 GCF_055570235.1 Streptomyces sp. NPDC031274
CCGGGGGCACCGAGCGGTTGCGGCCGAGCCGGGGCACAACCCGCCCAACTGCCGCCTCTGTTGCCGTCTCCGGCTGGGCGGGGCGCAGCGCGGCCACCTTCTCCGGCTCGCGGATCAGCAGGTCGGTGGGTTCGCACTCCAGGACCGCGCAGATGACATCGAGGTCGTCGAGCCGGATCGTGGTCGGGGTGCCGGTCCAGAGCCCGGACATCTTCCCGGCGCTGATCTCCAGTCCGGCATCAGCCAGCCGGCGCCGCATCTCGGCGGACTTCCAGATGCCGCGCTCCGCGGCCTTCATCCGCAGATTCCACCGCACGACGTCACTCCCTTCAGGTCAGCAGCCGGGCCGCGACGCGGTCGTTCGCCTCGGCCCAGGCGTGCTCGATGTGGTTGCTGTGAACGTGGATGTACCGGGTCGTGGTGGAGAGCCATTCGTGACCAAGGACCTCCTGGATGGCCTTCAAGTCCATGCCGCGGAGATAGAACGAGGACGCGCAGTAGTGCCGCAGCACGTGCGGCGTCAGCCGCCCCGCCCAGTCCGGCAACCAGATGCCCACGGCCCTGACCAGGCCGGACCGCAGCGCGTCGTCTCCGACTCGTCCGCACGCCCCGGTCTGCAGATCACGGCGTTCGCTGGGCAGCAGTGGCGCATCCGGGCTCTGCCAGTCGTCTCCGAACTGGTGACGGACATCGGTCAGCCACCAATTCATCAGCGAGTCCACCGAGTTGATGGCCGAGACCATGCGCGGCTTCGGGCCTCGTCGGCGACTCCCCTTACCGAAGCGGACATGGAGCTTGCCGTACTCACCGAGCTCGGGTCGCCAATCACGCAGGTCCAGCATCCGGGACTCGTTGATCCGCAAGCCGACCCGTCGCCACAGCGAGGAGGCCATGTAGTCCCGCGCGGCCGTCAGGTACTTCCGAACATTCGGGAGGGACTGCGCCCACCCGGTGAAGAGCTGGTCGACCTCCGCGTCCGTGGGAGGCACCCGGCTCGATGCGAAGTCCGGCCGCGCGGGGCGGTTGTAGTCGTCGATCGGCTGCTGCACGGGACAGTCGGTCAGCGCCAGAATGTCGCCCTGGTACCGGGTGATCAGGAAGTCGAAGAACTGGGCAATCCGGATCGCCTTGCCGTACACCGTCCCCTTGGCCAGCCCCAACTCCCGGCGCTGCCAAGCCAGAAAACGGTCCGCATCCTCTGGAGCCGTGGTCCATACCGGGCGTCCGAGGAAGCGAGAGAGCTCGAACACCGTCGCCCGGTCCGAGCCCAGAGTCTTGTCCTCCACCCCCGCACCCAGACATGCGAGCAGGTACTGATCGACGACCTCCTGCTCAAAGTCCTCGAACTCCTGGGGCGTCTCCAACCGACGCGGAGTGTCCAACGACCGCACCACTGCCAGGCTCATCGCACCCCCAGATCAGGAGACCTGAACGTGCTTCAACAATCCCAGCGCAGCGTCAGCAATCTCGACGGAACGTCAGGGTTCAAACCTCATCGAGTGAACCCCCGCTGGCCTGGCCTGCGGCCGGGCCTGCCGATGTGCTACGTCCACGAACTCAAGGGAATGCAGACAACGGACATGAGTGGCCTGTGGGACTACCGGTAATCGACCAATTGGCCTCGCACATCGAAGACCGGGCAGAGCCCCAGGTGTGCGTGTTCCGAGGAAGGGACGAATCGTGAAGGACTTCTTCTCCACCGTCATCCACCGCTGGCCTGAAGGCCGCAAGGACTATCACTGGCACATCCTGTGCGATCCCGAATGGGTGCGCCGGGAGCTGTTCGAGCCGTACCGCGAGCTCACCCACCGGACGAACGTGGCGCCGGTGCGTCCGGAGTGGTTCCACATCACCGTGCTCCATGGACCTCCGGTCGATGAGGTCCCCGAGAAGGAGGTCGAGGACATCAACGCCCTTGTGCGTGAGGGTTGCGCGAAGATCGCCCCGTTTCAACTGGCCCTAGAACGGCCTGCGGTGGGCAGCGTAGCCGTGGAGTGCGTCGGGCGGCCCGGGGCAACCTCCCGTCCGCTGTGGGAGCTGACCTCCGAGGTGACCTCTAAGGTCACCGGCGGCCGGTTCCCGACTCTGCCGGGGGCCCACTATCCACATGGAAGCATCGCGTACGGCGTGGGAGATGTTGCGCGACTCCCGATGAAGGTGTG
>NZ_JBVIHP010000107.1:0-2137 GCF_055570235.1 Streptomyces sp. NPDC031274
TCCCCGCGGCAAGCAGCTCGGCTGCAGTGCGGACCAGTTCCTCGTGGTCGACCTGGCTGTACTGGGCGCCGATGCTGTCGAGGTAGCTGCGGATGGTCCCGTTGTCGAATGATGGGCCGAGGAGCGAACCCTGCATGGCGTCCTTGCCCTCGGGGTGACGTGGGTTTGACAGCCGGTGGTGCCAAACGTACGAAGCGGCACCGAGAGATCCGCCGGCATCGCTTGCGGCGGGCTGGATCCAGATCCCTTGAAAGCCGCTCTCGGCTTGAATCTTGCTGTTCGCAACGCAGTTGAGCGCACCACCGCCAGCGAGGCACAGGTTCCTTGCCCCTGTTACAGATCGCGCGTGGCGAGTGATTCGAACGACTGCCTTCTCGAAGGTGGCCTGCGCCGACGCTGCGACATCGGCGTAGAACTCGTCGATGTCGGTCTCTTCGGAGCGGTGGGGGCGGCCGAGCAGTTCCTCAAGCCGATCCGTTGACAACCTTTGGGAGGAAGGGTTCAGGAAGTCGAAGTAGTCCATGTTCAGCCGGAATGAGCCGTCTTGGGAGATCCGGATAATCCGGTCTTCGATCAGCGGACTGTAGCGGGGCGTTCCGTAGGGGGCGAGTCCCATGAGCTTGTATTCGCCGCTGTTCACGCGGAATCCGCAATAGTGAGTAAAGGCGGAATAGAACAGCCCCAGAGAGTGAGGGAACGCCTGCCTTCGCAGGGGGGTGAGAGTGTGGCCCTTGCCAAGACTGACCGATGTCGTCGTGTACTCACCGACACCATCAATGGTCACGACCGCGGCCTCATCGAAAGGGCTCGGGAAGAACGCAGAGGCTGCGTGAGACAGATGATGTTCTACCGCGAGCACGCGACCATGGCGTCGGCCTGGAGGGAACATCGCTCCGACATCACGCCTGCTGCTGGTGTTGAGCTGTGCCCAGAGTTCTGTTCCGCGAATCAGATCCTGTTGTCCGGTCGCTGCGGCTGACGCCAACACCCTGCGCATCTTGAGCAGGGGCAACTCGTAGTAGGCGAACCAGTCAATATCTGACCAATCGATACCGGCAGACTGCAGGCACCACTTCGCAGCCTGTGCAGGGAAGGACTGGTCGTGCTTGCGTCGAGTGAAGGCCTCCTCCTGCGCAGCAGCGACGATTTCGCCGTCACGGATCAGGCAGGCGGCACTGTCGTGGAAGTACGCAGAGACTCCGAGGACGTTCATGGCCCTGTTCACGCCAGTGGGTAACTGGTTGTCGAGATACGGCCTTGCGCTACCTCGTGGATTGGCCTTCTCGCAAAGGGAACAGTCTCAATCTGCTGTGTTGCGGTCCACGGCTCCCACGTTGGCTCGCAGGACCACTCCACAGACAGCGGAGGAATTGGGTCCTTGGCGAGATGACGGTGTGCGTCGATGGTCGCGGTCCACTTCGCTACAAGCCGCTGGATCGCCCCGACTGCCTTCTGCATGAGCCCACCCTTGTGACGACGACGGGATTCCTATGAGCTGTCACCGATCGGATGCCAAGCGTGACTCATGGGCGCAGGTCGAGCACATCACCGCTGTGATATGTCCATGACCTCTACGCCCGCCGCTCGTCGGGGGGCTTGAGTAGGGTCCTAACGAACGTGGGGCCGCAAGTGGCGGGGCTCCCTGCCATGTTGACGATGGGGCGCTCCCGGCGGCTGCCTCGTGAGGGCGTCATTTCAGGCAGCCGGCCTTACGGTGCTGTCGCCGTGCGCCAGCGGGCGCGATTGAGGCACGCAGGTGGGGGAGGACCTCGTTGGTGAGATCACCGTGGTCTGCGTGGATTTGGTGCCGTGCGGCGGGTGGGGCATCTCAACGCCGCAGCCGATGGCAGCGCCATCTTGATGGCGCCGATCTGCCGCCTGCGGGCCGACTGCGTAGATCTCGAAGGCCGCTTGATCCGCGAAGACGGCTACGCACGCTTCGGCTCCCGGCCAGCCGTGCTGCGCGGCGGTGAAGGCCACACCCAGGCGCTGAGTGATGCGGCGGATACTCCTCGACTTGGCCGAGTGAGCACCAGCAACGCCACGCGGTCCACACTCGGAGCCGATCGTGGGCTCCTGCACTACGGCGGGAACGGGGCACAGCCGTAACTCAGCACGGCCAGCACGGGATACGGCA
>NZ_JBVIHP010000108.1:0-2124 GCF_055570235.1 Streptomyces sp. NPDC031274
GCGTGCCGCTGCGCCTGTACGAGGACATGGCTGACGTCGGTGACATCGGCAGGGGCGGCCCAGGTTGGTTCCTCGCCCATGCCGCGACGATGTTCGGCGCGATGGAGGTGGGTGAGGAGCTCGTGCGCCGGACCCTGGCCGATGTCCGGACGCGGGGCGAGCGCTGGGGGATCGCGGCGGCATTGAGCCTACGGGGCGTGCAGCGGTACGTACGCGGTGATCTGGCGGCCTCCCGGTCCGACGCCGAGACGAGCCTCACCCTCTTCCGGGAACTCGGCGACCACTGGGGTCAGTTGCAGGCCATCGGAGTGCTGGGCAGGCTGGCGGAGATCGAGGGCGACTACCGGTCCGCGGAGGCCGAGCACCAGAACGGCCTGCGCATCGCCGAGGACCTGGGCCTGTGGACCGAGGCGTCCGTCCGCTGGTCCGAACTGGGCCGGATCGCACTCCTGGACGGCGACCACGCGCGAGCCGAGCGACTCCATCACAACGGCAGACGGCTCGCCGTCCAGCATGCCGACCACCGCGCCCAGGAGTTCGCCGAGGTCGGCCTCGCTCTCGGCGCCCGGCGCCAAGGACGCTTGGCGGAGGCCGAGCCCTACCTGCGTACCTGGCTGGAGTGGAACCGCCGTTTCGAGGCGGAGAACGGCGCCGCTCTCATCCTCGCCGAACTCGGCTTCATCGCCGAACTCCGCGGCGACCACGATGCCGCCTTCCACCTCCACACCGAAGGCCTGACGGCAGCCCGCACCACCGGGGACCCCCGAGCCGTCGCCCTCGCCCTGGAGGGTCTGGCCGGCGCCCATCACCTGGCAGGCCGCTCCGAACTGGCCGCCCGACTCCTCGGCACCGCAGCCCGCTCCCGCACTTCCGTACGGGCACCTCTGCCCCCGGCCGAACGCGGCGACGTGGACCGCATCACGACCGCTGTCCGCACGACCCTGGGCGATCTTGTCTTCACCGCCGAGTTCGGGAGTGACGCGGCAATGCCGTAACGCAGTGAGGCACAGAAGGCCCCAAGGGGCCGCGCACGAACTGGGTACGGCGTTCGTCGCTGGCTCCCATGGCGCGGAAGTTCCTTCGTGCCTCGGTGAGGCTCAGCCCGCGGTTGGGGCCGCCTCGAACCTCATCGGCATCGTGATCGCCCTGCCCGTCGTCCTCCCAGAAGCACACGGGACAGATCTCGAACATGCCGCGCTCATCGAGGGTGAGGAAGCCGCAGCAAGGACAGCGGTACGGGCCGTCCTCGGCCGTGCCGCGGATGTTGCCGGCCGGAGTGAGCATCCAGGCATCCTGCCCTTCACTGCCGCTGATCACGAGCCAATAGAGCCGCGCGGTGGAGACGATCACCAGCACCACGGCACCCAGGCACGCGCAAGGGCCCGCGACCAACCCGGTCGCGGGCCCTTGCCCAAGCACATCTCGTACAGATGCTGTCTGTGCCCCCGGCAGGATTCGAAACCTGCGACACCCGCTCTAGGAGTTCGAGTGGGCGGCCTGGGTGAAACCCTGGCCCTTCTGCCGGTCCAGTGCGCGTGGGTGCTCAAGGTCGCTTGCGTACGCCGTCGTTGATGTCAGCTAGTGATGTCAGGTTGGATGGTGCGATGGAGCGCATTGAGGCAGAGCTGTTCACTGACGGTGGCAACGACGCCGTAGTTCGCATGCCCGGCAGGCGGTTCCCCGGGGTGCTGGTACAGGGCGACTCCCTTCACATCCTCCGCAGCGACGTAGCCGAGGTGATGGACGCCTGCGAGCGAGGTGACTTGGACGAAGCTCGGGACTCCGCCGGCCTCCTCCTGGCGAACCTGGACGCTCTACTGGTCCGGTACGAGGTGGCGTTGGGCGAACACGAGATCCCGCGGCCGTACTGAGTAGAAGGACCTACGACCTCTTCGTCCCGAAGCAACTCGGGATGCTCACTGCCCTTGGGCTGCTGTACCTGTCACCTGACGTCCGCGGCTGTTCGCGGCTGTGCGTCGCGGTTGTCACGCAGTTAGACACCCACCCTGTACGGTCCGCAGTTTCGGGCAGTCCAGGTGTGACCCAGCCGACGGCTTCACCTTCGGCGGCTGATGATGTCGCGAATCATCTCAAGCCAGTTCATGAAGAGCCACCGAAGCCGCC
>NZ_JBVIHP010000109.1:0-2119 GCF_055570235.1 Streptomyces sp. NPDC031274
CGGGGCGTGCTGGTACGCGGCGAGGTAGCGGAAGGGGAACTGCCGCGACTTCGCGACCTCCGCCGGGTCCGCGAGCTTCGCCGCGACGACGTTCGCCACCTCGTCCGAGACGCCTGCCTCATCGAAGTTCCGCAGGTTGCGCACGAGCGCCATCGCGCCCATGGAGGGAATGACCGCCTCCCAGGCCGCCTTGTCCATCGGCCCCTGCAGCCAGCCCGCCAGCGCCTCCCAGGTCATGCCCGCCGCGGCGAGCCGCTCGGCACCGCCCGCGCCGGTCACCACCGCGCGCCGCTCTGCGACCGGCACCGCCATCAGCTCGCGGTGCGCGGACAGGATGCGGGCGGACGCGGGCGGGACGGCGGTGTCGGGGTTGTGGCGGCGGTCGAGCGCGTACTGGAAGAGGTCGCCCTGCCACGGCTTGTCCGGGTCGGGCGCGGCGTGCACGAGGTTGAGGATGTCGCAGAAGCGGTAACCCTTGGACGCCGTGTCGTACTTGAGCAGCGTCTTCTCGCCGTACAGGCGGCGCACGGCGTCGGCGATGCCCCGCTTGACGGGCTTGGGGACGTTGCGGCCGTACGTCGCCGTCCAGTACCCGAGCAGCTCGCCGGGCTCGTCCGGGCGGCGCAGCACGGAGGCGACGACCTGGCGGTTGGCGGGTCCTTCGGTGGCGCCGGCGTCGAGGCGCGCCTTGACGTACTCGGCGGCGCCGACGATCGAGGCCGTACGCATGTTGCCGTCGCCGCGCAGCCAGCCGAGCAGGCCCGCGGTCCACTCCGGGTCCTCGACGGCGAGGCGCCGCACGAGCGCGGAGAAGCGGTCGTCGCGGTCGCCGCCGTTCTCGTAAAAGGTCTGCTGGGACACGAAATTCGCCACGGCGAGCAGAAAGAGCTCGGAGCGCGGGTCCCGCAGGTGACCTCGGCCGCCCTGGTGGGTCGGTGCGGTGCGCCCGGTCGACTTCACGACGGAAGTGACGAGCGCCTTCGCGGACTTGGTGTTGAAGCGTGCCATGTGAATTCCCCCGAATTCAGAATTGCTGGGGGAGGCAGCGCAGCAAAAGGACACACCGATGACGGGACCGGGCACGACCTGCGGCTGAGCCTCCCGAGATCAAAGTGGCCGCGGCATGGATTCTTGGAAGGAAGTAGCCGCTGCCCGCGCACCGGGAGGTGCGTGAAATGCGTGAAGTCTTGGGTGTCCAGAGTTCCGGTTCGGCTGAACTGACGATGGTGCTCTAACCCCTGAGCTACTCCGGCCTGTTCGTGCCGGAGACGGGACTCGAACCCGTCCGCTCCCCATTATGAGTGGAAGTAAGTCCTGCCTTCGCACCTGGACGAGCTTCACTTTAGGAGAGTGAACCGGCGGGGCACCAATGCTTTTTCGGTGCAACCGTACGATGGCCCACAGGCGTCGCACAGATCGTCCGGAGGGGCGGTCGAGGCGGAGGGGGATGCCGGGGCATGGCACAGGCGGCGCGGGGCGAGCCGGTCGAGCTGGGTGGGTTCCGGATCGTCGCACGGCTCGGCGAGGGCGGGATGGGGCGTGTGCACCTGGCGCGTTCGGCGTCAGGGCGGCTCGTGGCCGTCAAGACGGTGCATGAACACCTCGCCGTGGAAGCCGAGTTCAGGGAGCGGTTCCGCCGCGAGACCGTCGCCGCGCGCGCCGTCACGGGCCCCTTCACCGCGGCGGTCATCGACGCCGACCCGGATGCGGCACAGCCGTGGCTCGCCACGGAGTTCTGCGCGGGACCCGACCTGACGGCCGCCGTCTTCGCGCACGGCCCCCTCGGCTCCGCCGAACTCGCCACGCTGGGCGCGGCACTCGCGGAGGCGCTGTCCGGGGTGCACGCGGCGGGACTCACGCACCGTGACCTGAAGCCGTCGAACGTGCTGCTGGCCGCCGACGGACCGCGCGTGATCGACTTCGGCATCTCGCTGACCTCCGGCGCCACCTCCGCGTACACAGCCACGGGTGGCACCGTCGGCACGCCCCAGTTCATGGCTCCCGAGCAGGCGTCCGCGGGTGAGGTCACGGCGGCCACCGACGTCTTCGCGCTCGGCCAGACAGCGGCGTTCGCGGCACTGGGCGAGCCGCTGTACGGCGACGGGCCCTCGGTCAGCGT
>NZ_JBVIHP010000110.1:0-2093 GCF_055570235.1 Streptomyces sp. NPDC031274
GGTGCGTTGGTGCCGATGAAGCTGGATCCCGAGGCGTTGCGGGTCCAGTTCGCGGGCGGTGAGGTTCCCCACCTCTTCCGCACCCTCGTCCGAGGGGGCGGCAACCGGCCCCGGCGCGCCGTCGCCTCCGGCGGTACCAAGAAGGCCGCCGGAACCTCCTTCGCCGACCAGCTGGCCGCGCTCCCCGTCGAGAACCGGGGCCGCGCCCTGCTCGACCTCGTCTGCGCTCAGGTAGCCGCAGTCCTCGGCTACGCCTCCGCCGAGGACGTGGTCGCCACCAAGGCGTTCAAGGAGCTGGGCTTCGACTCGCTCACCGCCGTCGAACTGCGCAACCGCCTCAACGCGGCCAGCGGACTCCGCCTGCCCGCAAGCCTCATCTTCGACTACCCCACGCCCAAGGTCCTCGCCCAGCACCTGGAGACGGAGCTCCTCGGGGCGCTCCCCGAGAGCGCGGTACAGGGCGCCTCCCGGACCACCGCACCGGCCGTCGTGCACAGCGCCGACGAGCCGATCGCCATCGTCGCGATGAGCTGCCGCTTCCCGGGCGGCGTACATAATCCCGAGGACCTGTGGCGGCTGCTCACCGACGAGGAAGAGGCCATCACCGAGTTCCCCGCGGGCCGCGGCTGGGACGTCGAGTCGCTCTACGACCCCGACCCCGAACGCCTCGGCACCAGCTACGCCCGCGAAGGCGGATTCCTGCACGACGCGGGTGACTTCGACGCGGCCTTCTTCGGGATCTCGCCCCGTGAGGCCCTTGCCATGGATCCGCAGCAGCGGCTTCTCCTTGAGACCTCCTGGGAGGCCTTCGAACGGGCAGGCATCGACCCGGCGACACTGCACGGCAGCCGCACCGGCGTCTTCGCCGGTCTCATCTATCACGAGTACGGGTCACAGCTCACCAGCGTCCCCGAGGGCGTCGAGGGCTACCTCGGCACCGGCAGCTCCGGCAGCATCGCGTCGGGCCGCATCTCGTACTCCTTCGGCCTCGAGGGCCCGGCGGTCACGGTCGACACGGCCTGCTCCTCCTCCCTCGTCGCGCTGCACCTGGCGGCGCAGGCGCTGCGTCAGGGCGAGTGCACGATGGCCCTCGCGGGCGGCGTCACAGTGATGCCCACCGCGGGCACCTTCATCGACTTCAGCCGCCAGCGCGGCCTTGCCCCCGACGGCCGCTGCAAGCCCTTCGCAGCCGCCGCTGACGGCACAAGCTGGGGCGAGGGCGTCGGCATGCTCGTCCTGGAGCGCCTGTCCGACGCCCTCGCGAACGGCCACCCTGTCCTCGCGGTCGTCAAGGGTTCCGCCGTCAACCAGGACGGTGCGAGCAACGGCCTCACTGCGCCCAACGGCCCCTCCCAGCAGCGTGTCATCCGGGCGGCCCTCGACAGCGCCCGCCTGACACCCGCCGACGTCGACGCCGTCGAGGCGCACGGCACCGGCACACCTCTCGGCGACCCCATCGAGGCACAGGCGCTCATTGCCACCTACGGCAAGGACCGCCCGGCTGAACAGCCGCTGCTCCTCGGCTCGGTGAAGTCCAACATCGGCCACACTCAGGCCGCCGCCGGTGTCGCCGGCGTCATCAAAATGGTGATGGCCATGCGGCACGGCATGCTGCCGTCGACGCTCAACCTGGACGCGCCCACCCACGAGGTGGACTGGTCGGCGGGGACCGTCGAACTCCTCGCCGAAGCGCAGGCCTGGCCGCACCGCGAGAGCGGCGCCCCGCGCCGCGCGGGCGTCTCGTCGTTCGGTGTGAGCGGGACCAACGCGCACGTGATCGTGGAGCAGGCCCCGGTCGACGCACCGAACGGGGAAGCCGCGCCTGCCGCGTCGTCTCCGGTGGTCTCCGGCGTGGTCCCGCTCGTCCTCTCCGGGAAGACCCCGGAGGCGCTGCGAGGACAGGCTGCCCGGCTGCACGAACACCTCCTGGCGCACGCCGACATGGGCCTCGCCGACGTGGGTTACTCCCTGGCTCTGTCCCGGTCGCGCTTTGAACACCGGGGTGTGGTGCTCGGTGGCGACCGTGAGGCGTTGCTTTCCGGGCTTGAGCGGTTGGCCGAGGGTGACTCGGCTGCGGCGGGTGTGGTCGTGGG
>NZ_JBVIHP010000111.1:0-2093 GCF_055570235.1 Streptomyces sp. NPDC031274
GAATGCCTCCACGGCGTTCGGGTATGGAGTCACGTTCAGGTGGGGCCATTCGGCCAGCGCCCACTGCCCCTCCAGCCGGAGCGGGACGAACCTCTCGTCGCGCCTGAGCGCCTCGACGACGGCGGGCTTCCGCTTGATCCCAGTCGGTTCGAGCAGGTCCTCAGCCGGGCAGGGTTCGCCATTCGCCAGCAGGTAGAGGTAGGCCGCGTCCCTACCGCGGGCGCGACGACGTAGCCAAGATCCCTCGACGCCAGGCACAAGAGGACTCTTCGAGTGCCCAAGCAGCTCCAGCAGGGGAACATCGTCCGGCACACCGGCCGACGCGAAGGTCACCGCCACATCCTCCCCACGCAGCGGTGCTTCCTCCACTCCAGCTCGCAGCAGGACCTCCAAGGCGGTCGGATTGCGCGTCCACCAGCCATGCAGACGACCAGCCCAGGTCAAAGGAGGCTCAGCCCCCGCAGCTTGGACGAGAAGCCCCACACCGATGTGCTCGCGTACCTCCAGCCCCGCAGCCAGTTCGGACTCGGGTACTGCCGGACTCACGGTCAGAGCCATGAGCCGATCGCGCCAGTCAGGGACGAAGGCGTCGGCGTAGGAGCAGAGGCGCTCCTGCGCCTTCACAATCAACTGACGAGCCCTTTCACGGCTCATCTCATGCTGCTGTCCAATGCTTCCGAGCGTTTCTCCACGGGCACGGTCCTCGACGATGCGACGAGACCGGGGGGGAAGAGCACGCCAAGCGGCGCTAAGCCAGTCGTCGACAGCCCCGGTCATCGCACCGTCCCCTTCAGCCATCGGTGACATGCGCGCTGATCAGTCCGAGCCGGTGCGCGATCCGCTGGTTGGTCGCCTTCTGCTCCGGGGTGATCTTCCGAACGAAGGAATCCACCGTGCAGATGACCCAGGGCAGCGCATCGCCACCAGCCTGTGCCGCGATGGCCGCCCACGCGAGGTGCTTGAAGTCGCGCATCGGGGCCCAGGCGAAGCGCTGCTCCGTCTCCTCGTCGTCCTCGTGGCGAATCTTCACACAGAGCGGCTTGATGGCGAGGGTCTCGAGGTCGACTTCCCAGCCGGGACCGAGCGCCCGCACAACGAGCTCGCTGACCGGGGTAGAGGGCTTGGCCACGAGCGGGGCCCACTTGCCCACCCCGTAGGTGGCCCGGACGTACTCCTTCATGGGCCTGTCCTTGAGCCACGGCCGGACATTCTCGGTCTTCCCGATGAACGGCAGAAGCCGTCCTCCGACCGCCGGGTCGGACGTCCACGCCACGTAGTGCCGGGTGCGGTCCGCATCCGGCAGGTAGATCCAGTTGAGGTCGGCCATCCTCTTGTAGAGGAGGCGCACGACTTCTTCTTCCAGGTCCGTGGGGATCGCGTACTTGCTCATTCGATTCCTCTCGTCAAAGGGAACTGCAGGCGGACCTCGTCCGCCTTGGTCTCAAGGTCCGCCGCGTCCTGGATCCAGTGGTCCATCAGGGACCCGACGGTCTTGTCGCTGAACTGGATGCGGGAGGCGTGCGGCATACGTACGCGCAGGTGCTCGCTCTCTTGCGCCTCCTGCGCCTCCAGCGATCGCCGAAGTTCTAGGGTCGCCGCCACCCTGCGGATGTCGGTCACGAAGTCGAGGACCCTCAGGGCGACTTTGCCGGGGCTGAGCCGAAGTCCACGCCCGAGTTGCTGGACGAAGATCCGCCGGCTGTGCGTGACCCGCAGGAACGCGATGAGGTTGACGTCCGGGACGTCGACCCCCTCGTTGAAGACGTCGACGCACGTGATCACTGGTACCCGGCCGAGCCGGAATTCGTTGAGCAGGACTTGGCGTCGCTGCCGCGGGAGCGCGCTGTGGAGGAAGGACGCGTTGGACCACGCCGAGTCGGACGCGGCGAACAACTGGGCCATGTGCTCGGCGTGTTCGATGGTCTGACAGAAGACGATGGCCCTCGGATCGACCGTCGTTCGCCACGCCTCGCGGAAGTGCTCGACGATCTCCTCGTCGCGTTGCGGCAGGAACAGGGACTTGTTGAGGTCCTTGATCGACTGGTCGTGCGCGCTGGCGTCCCTGACCACGTCCCAGTCGACGTTGTCGACGT
>NZ_JBVIHP010000112.1:0-2080 GCF_055570235.1 Streptomyces sp. NPDC031274
GCTTCGACGAGTCATCTTCTCCGGAGCAACCGCCAAGAATGACACTCACCAGCAGTGCCCCGGTGGCGCAGCTTGCCTTGCGGAGAGTTGCCCGCTTGGCGCTGTTGGGCATCAGCTCTCCCAGATGTACCAGCCCACCCGGTAAGGGGAGTAGCTGGTGATCGTCTTCTTCGTGGTTGTCGAGCAATTGCTGTAGTAGGAGTAGCTCTTGCCCTTGTGCTTCAGCCGGTAGACCCCGTACTTGGCATGCGTGGTCCTCTTGGAAGGGGTGTCCACAGTGATGACGTTGCCCATTTTCGCGGCCAGTTCGACCGACAGGTTGACGTTGAACTCGCCCTCAAGTTCATGCACCAGCGTGCTGACCTTCACCTTGAGCCCGGCGGAGACCGACACTCCGACCTTGCCGCTGACTTCGGCCTCGAACCTGGACTTCGCGGTGCGACTCGTGCCGTTGTAGTTGGCATTCGTCGGCCCAACGCCCTTGTGAAACTTGCCGCCCTTGCTGGTGGGCCGGTAGACACCGCCCGGTGTGCAGTGCTCGGAACCCGGAGCAGGGTCGGCCTTCCCAGGCGGCAACTCTCCCCCCTCAACCGGGGCGCCGGGGTCCTGGACCTCAATGAGATCCGTCTCTTCCGGCTCGGCTGGCGGACCGGGCTGAACGGCAGTGTCCTCCGAGTCTCCGGAGCTACCGACTATGGGTTCTGGGCTGGATGCGTCTGCCAGTGCAGGAGTGGTCAGCCCCGCAAAAAGCAGAAAGGTCGCTGCCGGAATCAGCAGGCCCTTGCTTGTTCTGGTGCCCACGAGGCACCTTCCCCGATGAGCCGCCCCTATTGGGCGGCCGATCAGCTGAAAGTACGGGAGTGATTGCCCTGGGTGAAGGCCGTGGGTGATCTTCTGAGCAAGAATTGAGGTCCGAGAACTGCAAGGACGCCGTCCTGCCCGTGGGCGAAGGACGGCGCCTAACGGAGCGCGTGGGACCGGCGTCAGTCTTCTTCCTCTGCTGCCTCAAGAGCCCGCTCAATCTGGCGGTTCGACCGTTCCTGACTGCGGTGGATGGCCTTCGCGTAGAAGCGAAAGAGGACCGCGATGCTGTGGCCCGCGCGACGGGCGACCTCTGCCGGGGAGACCCCCGACTCAAGCCAGAGCGACACGCCCGCATGCCGCAGCGAGTAGGGCACCCTCGCCAAGGGTGAGGCCGCTTCGGAGTCCGACAGCACTGCGAGCCGTGCCGCCTTCCAGAGCTCCCCGTACTCGGGGTCCTTGACGGTGGCCGCCGCTTCGCTCCCGGATTCCCCATGGCGAGCTAGGAGCTCTAGTTGAAGGCACGGCGTAGCGCCAAAGTCGCGTCGACCTCCGGGAAGGCACGCCGGATCTCGCGGTCTGCCTGGTCGATCAGCAGCTCCAGCGCACCAAGTGCTGCGCCGTGCACCAGCTCACGCAGGTACTCATCGAGGTCGGCGACGTCATCGGGCAGCGCGACATCCGCCAGCAGAGCCACACCATCTGTCTTGTACGGCGCGGGCGGTAGCCCCACCTTTTCCGGGTGAACGCAGACAGGCACACCACGCAGGGTGTATCTGTGGCCGTCCTCGGGACTGAAGGGGCACTCACGTGACGGACGCTCGGCCACGTCGAACTCGCCGAGCGGGAAGAGCCGCGACGGACAGATGCCGCACGCGCGGTGGCCGTCACCGGAGACGAATGCCTCAGCCATGGGCGGCAGCGTAGCGTGGTCCACGTACCGGGACGGCAGCTCTAGAAGCCCCACACCCGCGCGGGTGACGTCTGGCAGGAGCAGTCCAGTGCCGGATATCCAAGACGTGAGCCGGAGCCGGTGGACCAGGTGTGGACCACCGGGGCGTGTGCCCCTGGCGACTGGCCGGATATTGGCAGGTCAGACGCCTATCCCACCAAACGCGCGCACGTTCTTGAAAACCGTCGTGGCGAGAGTCACCGTGGGTTCAAATCCCACACCCACCGCAGTTGTTGAGAGCCTCTGACCAGCGAAATCGGTCGGAGGCTCTCGCTGTTTCCAGCCCCCGTGGCTGCCCGCTGTTCGTGGATGAACCCGATACTCCAC
>NZ_JBVIHP010000113.1:0-2065 GCF_055570235.1 Streptomyces sp. NPDC031274
ACGGCTTCCTTGAGCGCGGGATCGTCCACATCGTCTGTGACACGCAGAAGCGCCAGGGCATCGTCGAGATCGCGGCCTGCAACTCCCGCGCTCACGAGCACGGAGCGGCGTGAGGCTTCTCGCTCCTTCGCGGACGCCGCCGTTTCGCGGGCGAGGGCGGCCTGCTCACGGTCGGCGAGCGCCTGTTCACGGCGCTGTGCCTCGGTCAGCTGCTCCTGCTCAACCTGGCGAACCTGGGTGATGAACTCCTCGAGAGCTGAAGCACTGGGAAACCCGAGCTTGTCGACGAGGGTGCGGACCGCGGCACGACCACCCTGGTCCTTCTCCCGCGCCATCAGGGTGTTGAGATGCTTCTGGCTGAGGCTGAGGGGCGCCTCGTCGTTTGAGTGATCCTCTGCGGAAGCACCCAAGATGGGGAGGATCGGGCGGCCGTCGCGGCGGAAGCCGAGCGCAATGTTCGGGTCAGGCAGAGTGCGGGTCATCAAGAAGTGCTGCTCCCAGACGGCCCCGCGCCGAATGTGAGTCTACCGAGGCGAGCAACAGACTCTCGGCTGTGGCTGGGAGTGCGTGGTTCGGCGAGTTCAACGGTCGACCGCTCCTGAGCATCCGGCGCACGTTGTCGTGGGTCCACCCAGACGTAACGACTCCTCTCCTGGGGCCTCGGTGACCCGGGCCCCCAGGAGCGGCTGGCTGCTACAAGTCCCGCACGCTGACGGACGATCCAAGTTGTTTGACGCGCTCTGTGAGCTTGTCAACGGCATGAGCGTTGACAACCACTTGAATTTGGCCCTGCAGGAACGAGACGTCATTGCTGTCGACCAGGAGGTACAGCTCCCTGAACAGTTGGCTCAGAGCGTCGGCGTTGCCTGTGTTGTTCAGCATGCTCTGTGTGATGGAGAAACCAAGCTGCTTCTCTTGGGGCAGAGCTGGCGAATCCGCGTCGGAATCGTCCTGGTCTTGCTCCGCTTCACCGCTGGCGCCAGGCCCGGGCTCTGGCTGCTGCTCGGTACCCGGATCGTGGGTGGGTTCGTCATCGACTGACGGCGGCAGGGGTTTGCCGAGCCTGAGCCGTTGGCTGGAGAGGTTGATCTCCGAGACCCCGGTGACGGCTACTTCCTGGTCCTCGCTGTCGACGATGCGGAGGAGATCATGCTGGACCGCATCGAATAGGGCCTGCCGCAGGTCGTCCTGCCCACCGTGAAGGAGGGGAAGCCTTGGGGTGTTCCAGAACGAGTCCCGAAGCTCATCGAGCGGACGCCCATAGTCGCTTTCTCGAAGGTTGTGGGTTAGAGCCCTTGCCGTGAAGGTTCCTTGGTCGAAGGCCTTCCCCTTTTCGACGAGGGCTTTCCACACGGTGGTGCCAAGGAGCGCAGTTTCAGTCTTGGCATCGAACGTCACTTCGTCGACTGCACGTGTGGCCTCGTCGTCGGGTTGCGCCAGGAACAAGACGTGTTGGAAGGCGCGCTTGACGTGGGCTTCAAGGCTGCGTTTTGCCTCATTGCGTTCGGTTGTTGCCTTGGCCTTCATGGCAGGGTCGGTCTGCGTCTCCTGGAAGTTGAGGACTCTCTCCGCTGCCAGGTAATGGGTCGCGACCCGGCGTGCTGCATGTCGCTGCTGTGTGTTGGCGATAACGAAAACGACGGACGATGCCCACCGCGTCGGGAGTTTGTCATCGCCGAGCCCGACGGCTGCCTGGACGGCGTCGCGGGTCGCACGATCGGCGCCGTTGCGGAGCGTGAACTGGGCAGGGTCGAGCACCACGAGACGTGAGGCTCGAGCGTCATCAATACCGGCGCCGGCCAGGATGTCCCGGGGCGACTGACCTTCTGTGGAAGCCCGTACGAACTGCTTGCGGTCGAACGGGCCTGTGTCAGCAAGGTCTTCAGCGAAATCGGCGATTGCTGCGTCGCGCTCGGCATCGGTGATCGTGTCCCGCATCGCACGCTGCAGCATGAGCAGGGTTTGCTCGGTGGACAGGAAGTAGCGGTTTGCCTGGCCTTTCTGGCCGGTGGTCACTTCGATACTGGCCAGACCAGTTTCTGGGTCTGTCAGATCCGAGATGACC
>NZ_JBVIHP010000114.1:0-2050 GCF_055570235.1 Streptomyces sp. NPDC031274
GCACCCGCCAGCGGCCGCCGGGCATACGTTCCAGGGCGAGGGCGGTGCTGCGGGTGAGGACGCGGGCCCCGCTCGCGGCGGCCACCGCGCGGGGCAGTCGGCCGGTGCCGCCGACGATGCCGCGGACCACGCTCGGCCTCGGGCCCGGGCTTGCGCTCTGGCCCTCCCGGCGGCGGCGCAAGGTGGCGAGCAAGGAGTCGCCCGAGGCGGCGACGGGCGCGAGGGAAGGCATCGCGGAGCGCAGGGAGAGCTGGTCGGTGCGGCCCGCGTAGATCCCGCCGAGGAGCGGTTCCACGA
The DNA here is from genome assembly GCF_055570235.1 of Streptomyces sp. NPDC031274. Taxonomy (NCBI): domain Bacteria; kingdom Bacillati; phylum Actinomycetota; class Actinomycetes; order Kitasatosporales; family Streptomycetaceae; genus Streptomyces; species Streptomyces sp. NPDC031274. Next base: position 298 of record NZ_JBVIHP010000114.1, read on the forward strand.
GGCGGTCCACCGCTTCCCGGCCGATCCTCGGGGCGAGAAAGCCGGCGATGCTGATGTCCGTTCCGTCGGTGAGGACGGGGCGCGCGGGGATCGCTTCCTCCTGGGCGAACCTGGCGAGCCCTTCGGCGGACAGCAGCCCGGTGCCGGTGAGGGCGGCCGGGTCAGCCGGGATGCCCATCATGTGGCCCGCGGGCAGCGGGCGCAGGGCGTCCCGGGTCCATACGGTGACGGGGGCGGGGGCCGGGTCGCACAGACTGTCCCCGAGGCCGGCCTCCTCCGCGAGCCGTACGGCTTCGGGGCGCAGCGCCATGATCGACTCCGCGCCCTCGTCGACGGGTGCGCCGGCCAGGGAGCCGGTGCGCAGCTTGCCGCCCACGCGGTCGCTCGCCTCCAGGACGGTGACCTCGGCCTTGCCGCGCAGTTCCCAGGCCGCGGCCAGACCGCTGATGCCGCCGCCGATGACGATCACAGAGCGCACGTCGACTCCTTGGAGACGGGAAGACGCGTAGGCGGCTCGTACGCGCACCACGGGTCCTCGGCCAGGTAGTCGCCCGTGACGGCGTACGCCCGTGAACGCGAGCCGCCGCACACGGACCGGTACGCGCAGCGGCCGCACTTGCCGCGCAGCAGTTCGGGGTCGCGCAACTCCGTGAAGAGCGGGGACGCGCGGTAGATGTCGGTCAGCGGGCGGTGCTTGGTGTTGCCCGCGGACAGCGGCAGGAAGCCGCTCGGCGTGACCTCGCCCGTGTGGGACACGAAGACGAAGCCGCGCCCCGATGAGATGTCCATGGGCGGACGGCGGACCGCCCGCCGCTCGCCGTCGAAGAGCCCGAGCGCGGCGGCACGCGCCGTGAGGCGGGCGTGCAGGTCCCCGGTGCGCGGCACCACCCCGCCGCTCTCGGTGAGGGGTCCTTCGGCGAGGGCGGTCCGCTGGAGCACGACGCGCCGGAAGTGGTGGCCCTCGGTGGTCTTGGTGGCCATGAACGCCCCGCAGTCGTAGAGGAAGTGCAGTACGTCCTCGGTCTCGGCGGGGGTGAGCGAGGCGAGGTCGGCGCCGCGCCCGGTGGGCACAAGCAGGAACCCGGACCACAGCATGGCCCCCTCCCGGCGGACGAGTGCGGCGACGTCGGCCAGGTCGTCGAGGCTGTGCCGCGAGACCGTGGTGTTGATCTGCACCTTCAGTCCGAGCTCGCGCGCCGTCCGCCAGCCCCGCAGCGTGAGGTCGAAGACCCCGTCGACGCCCCGGAAGGCGTCGTGCCGCGCGGCGGTGGACGCGTCCACGCTGAGCGAGAGCGCGACGGCGCCCGCGTCGCGCACTGCCGTCAGGTTCTCCCGCGTGAGGGTGGGCGTGCCGGACGGCGACACCGCGACCCGCAGGCCCAACCCCGTCCCGTACGAGATGAGTTCGGAAAGGTCGGGGCGCTGGAAGGGGTCGCCTCCGGTGATGACGAACAGCGGGTGGGGCCGCCCGAAGGCGGCGATCTGGTCCATCAGGGCACGGGCCTGTGCCCCGTCCAACTCGTGTGGACTGCGCCGGGTGTTGGCCTCGGCCCGGCAGTGCAGACAGGCCAGCGGGCAGGCCCGCGTCGCCTCCCAGATGACAAGGAACGGGCGGTCCGCGACGGCGTGCCGTGGCGTGCGCACGAGCTTGCCGGGGACGGCCGTCATCATGGGCCCGAGGGCGTCGGTCGTCATCGGACCCGCTCCCAGCCGCGCCGCTCCGTGCGCGCAGTGAGCCGCTTGGGATCCCGGC
>NZ_JBVIHP010000115.1:0-2013 GCF_055570235.1 Streptomyces sp. NPDC031274
GTCGACCCGCTGGTCCAGCCAGTTCGCCGACGACGCGTGGATACGCGTCGACCTCGGCGCCACCCTGCGCGTCGATCGCGTCGTACTGGACTGGGAAGCCGCCTACGGCAAGAAATACGTCCTGGAGGTGTCGAAGAACGGCACCGACTGGACCCCCTTTTACACCGAGACAGACGGCACGGGGGGCTCCGCCACCGCCCACACGTACCCCCAGGAAGTGACGGGCCGCTACGTCAGGATGCGCGGCGTCGAACGCGCCACGCCCTTCGGCTACTCGCTGCACGCCTTCAAGGTCTACGGCGGCGAGCCCGCCCCGGCATCGACGGCCCGCTCGAACCTCGCCCTGAACCACCCCGCCTACTCCAACCGCTACCAGCACGCGGGCAATTCACCGTCCTTCGTGACCGACGGCGGATGGCCCGCCGACCTCAAGGCCGATCAGACCCGCTGGTCGAGCGACTGGAACGCCAACCGCTGGGTCTCGGTCGACCTGGGCGCGCGCTCCACCATCGACACCGTGGACCTGTACTGGGAGGCGGCCTACGCGGTCGACTACGAACTCCAGGTCTCCGACGACAACCAGACCTGGCGCACGGTGCACCAGCCCTCCGCCGCGGAGGTCGCCGCGCGCCGGGCGGACGTCAAGTCGCCCGCCGAGGCGGTGGGCCGGCACGACAGCGTGAAGCTCTCGCAGCCCGCGACCGGCCGCTATGTACGGATGCTCGGCGAGGAACGCCGGTCCTTCTACAACCCGGCTCCGGCCACCGCCCAATTCGGCTACTCCCTCTACGAGTTCCAGGTGTGGGGCACGGGCGGCAACGCGTCCGCCGCGTATCCGGCGCTGCCGGGGGACCAGTCGGGGACGTACAGGACGACGTTCTTCGACGACTTCACCGGCGCGAGCCTGGACCGCTCCAAGTGGCGCGTCGTCAGGACCGGTCAGGAGATGGGGTCGGTCAACGGCGAGTCGCAGGCGTACGTCGACTCGACCGACAACATCCGTACGGAGAACGGCAGTCTGGCCCTGGAGGCCGACTACTGCGACAACTGCACCACCGCGGGCGGCGGCACCTATGACTTCACCTCGGGCCGCATCGACACCAACACCAAGTTCGACTTCACGTACGGCAAGGTCAGCGCCCGCATGAAGCTGCCGGTCGGCGACGGGTTCTGGCCCGCCTTCTGGATGCTGGGCAGCGACGTGGACGACCCGAACGTCTCGTGGCCCGCCTCCGGCGAGACCGACATCATGGAGAACGTCGGCTACGCGGACTGGACGAGCTCCGCCCTGCACGGCCCCGGTTACTCGGCGGACGGCAACATCGGCGCCCGCCAGACCTATCCGAACGGCGGCACCGCCGACCAGTGGCACACGTACGCGGTGGAGTGGACACCGACGGCCATGCGCTTCTACGTCGACGACCGCCTCGTCCAGGAGACGACGCGCAACAAGCTGGAGTCCACCCGCGGCGAGTGGGTCTTCGACCACGACCAGTACGTCATCCTCAACCTCGCCCTGGGCGGCGCCTACCCGGCCGGCTGGAACAAGGTCACCCAGCCGTACTGGGGCCTGCCGCAGTCCAGCGTCGACAAGATCGCCGCGGGCGGGGTCAAGGCGGAGATCGACTGGGTGCGGGTGGAACAGAAGGGCTGACGCCCCGTAGATGACACCCCGTAGATGACACCCCGTAGGTGACACCCCCGTAGGTGACACCCGCTCCCGACTTCACCTTCCGCGCACCGAACCGATCGGAGACCTCATGACCAATCACCCCGCTCCCCCGAAGCCGGAACCACCCCGCGGCCATCGCCGTCACCGACTGCCCCTGCCCATCGCCCTGTTGGCCCTGGTCCTGCCGCTGCTGGGCGTCACGCTCCCCGACAGTGGCGCGCAGGCGGCGACCGCCCCGAAGGCGGACGCCGTGCGCGTGGCCGAGTTCCTGGCCGAGTGTCCCGCCAGCCACCGCGCCCCGGACGACCCGATCATCTTCCCCGGACTGCCCGGCGCCTCCC
>NZ_JBVIHP010000116.1:0-2001 GCF_055570235.1 Streptomyces sp. NPDC031274
CGACGCCAACCACTCGGCGACGGCCACTTCACGCTGTACGGACTCCAGCCGGTCGGGGCTTCGACCGACCCGAGAGACGATGTGTCCTCCGTCGATACGGAACACCGCATGGTCGCCGAACCGCAGCATCTCGATTCCGTCCGGGTCCACATCCGCGATGCCGCACGCCTGTCGCAAGATGCGTTCCGCAGACGCCGAGTCGAACACGGTCTCTTCTCTGATCGTCATGCGCTGGCGCCTTCCGCGCCGGCAGGCAGGGCCCGAACTGCCCGGCCTCTCGGGGCCACTTTGCCGATCAGCCCTTTACCCTCCAACTCGGCGATGGCGGATCGGACTGCGCTCCGCGAGGCGCCGAACTGCTCACCCAGCTCCTTCTCCGTCGGAAAGCGATCACCGACCCTGACACCTTCGGCGCGCAGAAGATCCGTCACTCTCTCGACCAGCGGCCGGCGGTCTCCAGTGCCGGAGACGTACCAGCCAGCACCTTGCACGGACTCGATCACGCCCTCACTCCTGAGCGCGGCCAGGGCCCGCTCGATGGTGCTGCGGCTCACCTCGTAGTCCTGCACGAGCTGCGACTGAGACGGAAGCCCCTCGGTGATCTCCCCCTTGGTGATCTTCTCGCGCAGAGAATCCGAGACCTGCAAGTACGTACCTCGCGGACTGGCCTGCGGCACTGAGCCTTCCTTCCGTAGTTCTGAGGCGGTCTACCCGGCCCACGTGACACTGAGCGGCGTCAGCCGCTGTTCCTTGGGGTTCACCAGGAACACCAGGATGCCAGCGGCGCCGAAGCGCGCCTCGCGGGTCACGCCATCGTCCACGCCGTACGGCTCGGAACCGCCGTACGGCTCCAGCTCCAGCGCATCGAGCGTCACGCTGAGCGGTCCGTGGGCCTCTGGCGGCAGGGCGGCGATGGTGTCGAAATCGTGCGGTCCGATGCGCCAGGCCCAGCTCACGCCGCGTCGCTTCCGGACTGCTTGGCACGCATGCGGGCGCGCCAGTCCTCGAAGGACTGCTGGGCATCTGTGGCGTGGGGGGTGTCGTACTCGGGCGGCAGGGTTCCGTGCTCGCGGTAGTACGTACGGATCCGCTCGATCTTCGGGGCCTCGTCCTCGGTCCAGCGGCTCACGAATCGCTCCCAGCGATCAAGGACCGCTTCGAGCTCGGTGCGGGGGGTGAGGTGGACCTCACGGAGGAAATTCTGGCGCAGCTCGGGGTGTGGCAGGGCGTGCGCGATGCTGTCGATCGTCCACGGCTGGGTGCTCATCGTGCCCTCCGAGACTGAGCGAGTCTGTTCCTGTTCCACGGTATTGCGCTCCCTGTCCTCGTGTCATGGGTTGTCGTGGGTGGTGGGCTCGGGACCGGAGCTTTGCCTCTCTCTCGCCGACCCGATTGCCGGTCCGTCTCGCGGCACGAATTCTGAAGTGCTTCCCCGTTCTCTCCCGCCTCGCGGGAGGTAGCGAAGTTCCCTTACATAGCAGGTCAAAGCCCTGTTGAGCTGATTCGCATGATGACGATCAAGCGAATCAGTCCAGGGTCTGCCTACCGCTACTACCTCCGTCAGGTGGCCGTCGGCGACGGCCAGAGGAAGGGGCGGAACACGCTCCTGATCGAGGACCAGGCCGAAGCCGGGGTGCCCGCGGGCGAGTGGATGGGGCGGGCCGCGCCCGCCCTCGGTGTCGCCGGGACGGTCACCGAAGCTCAGATGCGCAGCCTCTTCGGCAAGGGCCTGCATCCCGAGGCGGACAGGATCACGGCCGAGCTGACGGCCGCCGGCGCGAGCGGGGCCGAGGTGCGGCGGGCGGTGAAGCTCGGGTACGCGCTGCGGGCGAAGACGGGCAAGGGCGGGTCAGTCGTGGCGTGGGACTGCGTGTTCCGTCCGCCGGCCACGGTGACGCTGCTGTGGGCGTTCGGCATCGGGGAGGTTCCGGGCATCGTGGAGCGGGCCCAGGTCGTGGCCATCACCAAGGTGGTGGCGTGGTTGGAGGACAACGCGCTCAT
>NZ_JBVIHP010000117.1:0-2000 GCF_055570235.1 Streptomyces sp. NPDC031274
TGACACCCGTCCCTCCACCGCGCGAGGGAAGACGACCGGACGGCCCGAGGGGCGGGACTCTCGACTACTCCCGTCGGGCCATCAGGGCTTGGCTGCCGGGTGCGGACCGGCTCATTGCGGGTGGCCCTCACGGGGAGAAGGGCGGGCGCTCGGTCCGCAGCCGCTCCGGGGAGGGTGCCGGTCTCGTCAAGCGACCGGCGACCGGATCTTCTGGAGTGGCCGTCAGGGCGTGCGGGCGTGCGGAGGGCTGCTTGCAAGAAGGTCCCACGCCTTGTCGCGCGGAACCGTCGGATTGACGAGACTTTCCTGCAGCACCCCCCTGGCGCACCTACTTTCGCTAAGTTGCGTTCCTGCAGACAGGGGGCGCGCGGGTCGGCCAATGCGCCTTCTCGGAATTTGGTGCCGGACCCCCCTGGCCAGCCCGTGGTCAGCGGGTGGGGTCGTCGTCGGCTGCCGACCCCGCTCGCCCGGCGGGCCATGCTCACCTTGGGCCGCCGGGTGGGCGAAGGCTGTTCGGCTGTTCCGGGCAGCCGGTGCATGTCGTCTGGCTCGGCAGAGGCCATGCCTGACCGCCACACCTGTCTGCGGGCCGGCTCGCAGACGCTTGACGAGACCGCTCCCGCCCCCGGCCGGTCGCGGACCGGGCGCCCGCCCTTCTCCCCGTGAGGGCCACGCCGGAAGATCCGGTCCGCAGTCGGCAGCGAAAGCCGATGTCCCCTCGGGAGTGGTCGAGAGTCCCGCTTCCCGGAACCGCCAACCTCAGGACAACCGGGCGGCCCCGGCAACCAACATGACGCAGGCCCGCCGAAGCGGCGGCGGCAAGGGCAAGGCGGATCAAGCTACTTGCCGCACTCCGCCAAGTAGCGGTCGAAGGCGTGGTCCTTGGCCTTCCGCGCGATGGCGTCCGTGTACGCGTCCGCGCGCAGGACACCGGCCGCGAGGCGAGTGTCGTCCTCAAGGTTCTTCGTGTCCGCGCACGCCACCACCACGATCCAATCGGCGTGCGTCCCCTTGTCCTTCGCGGTGCCGTACGTCGCCTTGGCGCCGGTGACCGGCTTGGACAGGTCGTACGACACCATCGACGAGGCCGACGGCAGACCCTCTTCCACCTGGGCCACGGTCTGACCGACGAACGACGAGACCGGCACGTGGTCGGGCTCGTCCGCGTCGTCATTGGTACCGCACCCGCTCAGCAGCATCGCGGCCCCGGCGAAGGCCACGGCGACGACCCCCGCCGTGGCGCGGCGGACCGGCGCGGTGCGCGCATCGCATGGGGCGACGCCCCGGGTGGGCATGGCTCGGTCAGGGAAGGCATTCACTTGACCTTGCAACTCACCTTCGCGGGCGCCGGGTTGAAGGCGTGCTTCCACCCGCTCGTGCCGGCCTTGTAGTCGAGAGGCGTGGTGATGTGCTTCTCGATCTTGTACTTGTACCGGGTGCCGATCGGGTAGGCGACGAGCGAGTGGCCCTTCTTCACCGGCGAGCTGCACGTCACGGCGACGGACTGGGTCTTGGCCTGGCTGATGTTCAGGCTGCCCGCGACGGCACCGCGGCTGAGACCGAACCCCGCGTCGATGGTGCGCGTCGCCGACGCCGTCTTGTTGATCATGCAGGTCATGCCCTTGGTCTGGGCCGTGCAGCGGGCGATTTCGTCCTTCTGGTTCGTGTAGTTGCTCTGCTTCGACTTGTTGATGAGCTTGCTGTACTTGCCGACCGCGGCTCTGGTCGAAACGCCGGGCTTCGCGGTGGGCGAGGCGTCGTCGTTTGCGGGTGCGGCGTTCGCCTGGGCGGCGGTGGCCACCAGCGTGGCGGACAGGACGAGTACGGCTCCGGCGACACGAGCCGTCGAGCTGAGGTGCATGAGTTCCCCCCATGGATAATCTTGGTCGCCAAAGATCGTACTCGACGGCTCAACGACTGTGACCTGCGCATTCGTCAAGGCTGCGGTGCGGGGGAGCGACCGCGGAGCCCATCGAGATGCGCCCGTCAGGGGAACGTGA
>NZ_JBVIHP010000118.1:0-1991 GCF_055570235.1 Streptomyces sp. NPDC031274
CCGCCGTGGCGGTGCCGGGGATCGCCTGGGCCGCGCCCGGCGCCCTCGATCTGCGGACGGCGGGCGTACTGCTGATCGCCGCCGCCGGTGTGGCCCTCTTCTCCGGGGACGCCTCGCAGGGCTTCACCCGGGCGAGCCGGACGGTGTTCGGGCTCCTCTGGATCCCCGTATCGCTGAGCGGGCTCGTCCTCCTCGGGGACACGGCCGTGGCGGTGGGCGTCGCGGTGGCGTTCGGGGACGTGGGCGCGTGGTGCGGGGGTACGGCGCTTGGCCGCAGGGGGTTCCTGGCCCGGCCGCTCTCCCCCCTCTCCCCCAACAAGACCTGGGCGGGCGTCGTGGGCGCGGCCGCCGCGACCGCCGCCGCGCTGGCCGCGGTCGGCGCGTTCTCCCTCGTGCTGTGGTCCGCGGTGCTCGTGGGCTGCGTACTGGGGGATCTTCTGGAGTCGATGGTCAAGCGCGAGGCGGGCGTGAAGGACGCGGGGAGCTGGCTGCCGGGGTTCGGCGGGCTGCTCGACCGGATCGATTCACTGCTGGTTGCTCTTCTGCTGACGATGGTGGTGACGCTGTGAGGGTTCGTACGACGTATCCGGCCCGTCCGACGCTTCAGGACGAACGGCACCCGAAGCGAGGCGCGGCCCGTCTGCGCCGCGCGCTCTGGTGGACCCTCCTCACCCTCACCGGCGGTGTCGAGCGACGCGGTCGACTCCCTTCCGGTGGCTGCGTCGTCGTGGCGAACCACTCCTCCCACGCGGACACCGCCGCCCTCCTCGCGGCGCTGGACGCCCGCCACGCGCCCGCGATAGGCGCAGCCGCCGACTACTGGTTCGCCTCCCCCTGGCGGAGGCGGATCTGCAGCCGCCTGGCCGCGGGTTTCCCCGTGCGCCGCACCGGAGGCGGCATGGACGACCTGCTGTCCAGGGCGGACGCCCTGCGCGCCGGCGGAGCCGTCGTCCTCTTCCCCGAGGGCACCCGCGCACGTGCGGGCGAGCTGGGCGCCTTCCACAAGGGCGCGCTGATACTCGCCCGGCAGGCGCACGTGCCCATCGTCCCGGTCTCCATCGACGGCACGGCCCGCCTCCTGCCCAAGCACGGCAAACTCCGCCCCACCCTGGTGAGGGTCCGCATCGGGGCCCCGCTGCCCCCGGACACCACCCCCGAGGAGGCGCGTGACGCGGTGGCGGAGCTCCATCGGCGTACGGAGCGGGAGCCGCTCGACGACTCCGTCACGCGCAGGCGGACCGCCGCTGTCATCAGCTCCCGCTGGGGCCTCGCGGCAGCCTTCGTCTGGGCCTTCGCGGAGGCGCTGAGCTGGCCCCTGATGCCGGAGCTGTTCCTGGCGATCGCCTGCGTGGCGGTGCCGCGCCGGGCCCTGAAGCTGTCCCTCACGGCCCTCGCGGGCTCCCTGGCAGGCGGCCTGCTCGCCCTCCAACTGGCCGCGTCCGGCGTCCAGTTGCCGCACCCCCTGACCACCGACCGGATGCGCGCGGAGGTACGCAACGAGCTCGCCACCGAAGCCGCGGCGGCCGTCCGACACCAGCCCTGGAACGGCATCCCCTTCAAGGTCTACGCACGCGAGGCGGGCCGCGCCGACATCGCGCCGCAGGACTGGCTGGCCCACTCGGCGCTCTCCCGCGGCTCCCGCACCCTCACGGTGGGCCTCGCCTTCGGGGCCTTCGGGTTCCTCGTACACCGGCTCCGGCGGTTCTATGGGCTGTATCTGGCCCTCCTGTGCGGCGGATTCACGCTCGGGCTCTCATTGATCGTGACGGGATGGAGCTGACCGGGGCACACTCGTGAGCATGGCTGACGAGACCGCAGAACGGCCCTGGACCCCGATCCACGGCGAGCCCTACCGCTCCGTCCCCTACCGCCCCGCCCGCATGGCCGAGGCCGAATCCCTCGCCCACGCCGCCGAGTTGCGCACCCGGATGCGGGAGCGGCGCACGGTGCGGCAGTTCGCTCCTGACCCGGTGCCCGCGCAGGTCGTGCGG
>NZ_JBVIHP010000119.1:0-1978 GCF_055570235.1 Streptomyces sp. NPDC031274
TCCTGCTTCTTTCAGAACTTCAATTTGAGATTCTAATTTTTGTTCAAAAGTACTGACACGTGCATACCCAATTTTCATATTTTGACCTCTATTAATAACCCTAAGTTGTGAGTGATGTTATCCTTAAATCTTAGAGTCACTATTGTATAATTTAGACAAAGGACAAAAACATGAAAAAACGCTACTCAAAAGAATTTAAAGAAACCCTTATCGCCTTCTATCATTCTGGTCAATCCGTCACCCAGCTGTCTAAAGAATACGACGTGGCCCCTGCAACAATTTATAAATGGATAGACCTCTACTCTAAATCTAATGAAAGCTCCATCTCTAAAGCTGATTTTCTAGAATTAAAAAGACAACTGGCTAAAGTTAAGGAAGAACGAGACATCTTAAAAAAAGTATTGACCATATTCGCCGAGAAAAAGAAGTGAGTGCTGCGGATATGGCTCAAACCATACAAACTTTAGCACTCAATGTCAGACTAAGCTGTCAACTCCTTGATGTTCCTGAATCAAGTTATTATGAACGGATTAACCGACATCCATCTAAAACTCAATTAAGGAGACAATACCTGTCACTCAAAATGTCTCAACTCTTCAATGCTAACCGAGGAATCTATGGTGCTCCTAAAATTCATCATCTTCTACTTAAACAAGGGGAAAAAGTCGGGTTAAAACTGGTACAGAAGCTAATGAAGCAAGTTCTCCGGTTATTTGTGTTTGACTTGAACGCATCCATTCTACTAACTCTGCTTTGACAACTGGTCGATTCATCATGGGGTTACTTGTACGTTTATATGTTTCAGCCATTTGTAAAGATGGACTCCTTTTTCAACTAATTTTTCTAATTCACTCAATCGATTTTCAAAAAGCTCAAAGGCAGCATCTAAATAATCGGTAGATTCCATATCAACTCCAGCTTTGGCAATTACTTCTAAAGGATAAGCTGAGGAACCTGCCTTCAAATATTCAAGATATTTTTGACGATCCTCAGTTGAACCATGAACAACTTTTTCAGCTAAGAAAGTTGCCGCAGCAAAACCTGTTGCGTATTGAAAAACATAGAAATTATAATAAAAATGCGGAATTCTAGCCCATTCATACTGAATTTCTGGATTTTCTTTGACTGCTAAATTATAGTATTTTTCATTTATTTCGCCATAAAGTGAGTTTAAGTATTCACTTGTTAAAACTTCACCGGCAGCATCTGCTTCATGAATTTTTTGTTCAAATTCGGCAAATTGACTCTGACGGAAAACAGTTCCACGGAAACTATCAAGCCAGTGGTTCAAAAGGGCGAAGCGCTCCTTATCATCTTTACTTTCCTTTAATAAAGTTTCAGTTAAAATATTTTCATTTGTAGTTGAGGCAATTTCAGCTAAAAAGATTGGATAATCCCCATAAACATATGGTTGGTTTTCACGCGTGAAAGCACTATGCATTGAGTGCCCCATTTCATGAACTAAAGTAAAAAGATCATCTAACGTTTCTTGCCAATTTAGAAGCATAAAAGCATTGGTATCATAAGATCCACCTGAATAAGCACCCGAACGTTTTCCGATATTTTCTTCGACATCAATCCATCTTTGTTCAAAAGCTGCTTTAACTTTTCCTTTATATTCTTTACCAAATATCGCTAAAACTTCTTCTGCTTTTTTCACTCCATCTTCATAGTTAAATTTATAATCTAAATTAGATAATGGAGTATAGATATCATACATCTTTAAATCAGTAATTCCTAAAATTTTCTTGCGTAGTTCAATATAACGATGTAAAAGTGGCAAATGTTGATGAATGGCCTCCATCAAAACATCGTAAACTTTTTCTGGAACAAAATTATTAGCCAGAGCAGCTTGACGGGCTGAATCATAAGAGCGGATTTGGGCTTTAAGATTATGGCCTTTTCCCCTCGTTCTTCCCTGCTTTTCTTGAGGCCTTCTATCCTTTTTCTCCTTCCCCCCACCGGCCTTTTTCGCTTC
>NZ_JBVIHP010000120.1:0-1969 GCF_055570235.1 Streptomyces sp. NPDC031274
CCTCGTCGGACGGCTTGCCGCCGCGAGCCAGGTTCATGTCCGTTGTGCCGCCCGGCACCTCCGCGAAGTGCTCAAGGGCGAGCTCCTGGAACTGGGCGGGAGCGTACTGCTCGATGAGGCCGCGGGCCCCGGCCACGACAGCCGGGTTATCGACGCCGCCGACCTCGTCGTACACGTCGAAGAGGGTGTTGACCGTGTCCAGGACCTGCTTGACAGCGAAATCGAAACGAGATCCCGGATACGGGAGCCGGCCGGGGGCATCGTCCCATGTGGCGATCTCGTCGACAGTTCGGGCGATCTGCTCCCCGTCACCGTCGACAAAAGCCAGAACGACCTTGTGGCCGAGCGACTCCATCTGCCCCATTCGCTCAGCGATGCCCGGGGGCATGAGCGAAGCGAGGCTTGCCCGGCTTTCGAAACTCACTGCACTTACCCCCTGTGCTGGACTGACGCGATCCAATAACGACGCTATCAACCGAGCCGATACCCGGCAGCCCTCTTCCACCAGGAGAGACGGTTGAAGAGGAGCCTGATGTCCGTGGTCGGTGATGCGAGGCCGACGTCCTGCGACAGGTGCACTGAGCGCAGTTACCGTATGTGTCCAGCTACTTGCACTCGTGGCTGGGGGCGGGGCTAGGGTCCGATCATGACTGTGCACCCACTGGCCGACCACGCTGCTGCCCTGCGGTCCAAGGCGCTCGACTTTGTCCGCTCCCCGCTGGCCGTTGAAGTGTGGACAATGCTGCTCTCCGAGGGCCAGACGTTCACGATGCCGGCCCAGTGGGGTGCCCTGCCTAGGCCGCAGCAGATACAGCAACTGCTGAAGGCCGAGGACCGCCGGATCGCCGGCGGGACCACGTTCGCCGTGGACGCGACGGTGGTGGACGCAGCCAAAGCGGCGGGGCAGAACCGCCAGTTGCAACTGCCGTTCACCGAGGACCTGTTGCCCGCGCCGTCCGGAATGCTCGTCACCGAGACGCCCATGGGCGACTTGGCCAACGGCTGGCCGATGTCAGTCGTCACTTGGGGCCCGCCCATGGACGGATTCGCCCCCGGCGTACACCTCGCCTGGTGGTCCATCCCGCCCATCGAACCGTCGAACCCGGACCGTCGGCTCCCGATCTATCCGGACTTCGACCTGCACCTGCCGCTCCCCCCGATCGTCGACGGCCGCTTGTGGGGGATCGACGTACCGTCCGAGCACCGGTACTCACAGATTCCGCTGCGCACGGTCGTCGCCGCCTGGTACGCCCTGTCCACCGAGGCCGTGGAGGTGACCGAACGGCGACCCGAGCCTTCCCTCGGGCGCACACTGGCCGCGCAGAAGGCCAAGCAGCGCGGCGTCCGGGTCGCCACAGCCGCCGCCGCGGACACGGTGCTGGACGCAATCACCGCGAATGCTGCCGCACGCTCCGCCCAACTGCGAGCCGAACATGGCGGCGGAGAGATGGGTGCTCTCGGCTCCGTGGCCCCCACTCCACAACTGGCCTCGCACGGCGTCTTCGACCCGGCGCGGGATGGACAACTGGAACCAGGGATGCGCAAGGTCGCCGGCCTATACCGCACGGCGGCCGAGCACTGGCATCGCCTGGAGACGGAGGTCGACCAGGTGTACCCAGGAATCTTCCCGCAGTTGGAGGAGCTGCGTGCGCGCGAGCACGGTGAGTGGCCGACGTGGTGCTGGATGCCGAGCATTCGACTCGTCGCCTTGCTCATGCACATGTACGGGGCGTCGGTAGAGGAAGCCATGTGGGACGGACCCCGCATCGCAGCTGTCGGCGCGTGGCTCAGCGGCGGCCGCCAAGCCCTGCTGCCCGTGGCCGACTTGCCTCCGCAACTCCCCACGGACCGCGCTCCATTTGGCCTCGAGGAGCGCATGCCAGTCCCCGGGCTGGGGCTGATCATTCCGGACGGCGACGATGCCCGTCTCCAGCTCACCTTCATCGACTACGACGAAATCAGGCCCATG
>NZ_JBVIHP010000121.1:0-1957 GCF_055570235.1 Streptomyces sp. NPDC031274
GCCACTGCTCCCCGTACACCTGCGAAGACCGGGACCATCGGCCAGAGCTTCACGGGCTGGGTGCATTAACCAGCCCCTCAGAACGACTCCACCGGCACCACGTCCCACCAGCGGGGACGCCACGAACACCCAAGAGGACCCAAGAGGACGGGACAGCCATGCCTTCTTTCGACACTCCCCAGCCGATCGCGGTCACCGCCCAAGTGGACGCGGGATCCATCCAGTTCGCCGCGGCCGACCGCGCCGACACCGTCGTGGACGTGGCTCCCCGTGACCCGCACAAGCGCCAGGACGTGCGGGCCGCCGAGCAGACCGAGGTCACCTGCTCGGGCGGCAAGCTGCACATCAGGACGCCCAAGCAGCGCTACCTCATCGGGCCCACCGGCACCGTCGACGTGACGGTCGAACTGCCCACGGGCTCGGACGTCGAACTGACCGGCGCCTGGACCCAGGTGCTCGGGGGCGGCAGGCTCGGCGAGGTCCGCGTGAAGACCTCGTCCGGTGACGTCCGCCTCGACACGACCGGGCCGCTCCACCTGACCGCCTCCCACGGCTCGATCAGCGTCGACCGGGCCGAGGGCTCCGCCGAGATCATCACCAGCTCCGGCAGCCTGCGCGTCGGCACCGTCGACGGCACCGCAGTCCTGAAGAACTCGCACGGCTCCACGACCGTCGGCGCCGTGACCGGCGACCTGCGGGTGAGCGGCGCGAACGGCGACATCACCATCGAGCGCGCCGAGGGCTCGGTCGCCGCCACCACCGCGCACGGCACCCTGCGCGTCGACGAAGTCTCCCGTGGCACCGTCCAGTTGGAGACCAATTACGGCGCCATCGACATCGGCATCCGCGAGGGCACCGCCGCCTGGCTCGACGTCAGCTCCGGCCGCGGGCAGGTGCGCAACACGCTCACCGCGTCCGAGACCCCGGAGAAGACCGGGGACACCGTCGAGGTCCGCGCCCGGACCCGCTGGGGCAACATCGACGTCCGCCGCGCCCGCGCCTGAGCGTCCACGCCCCGCGCCATCCCGTCACCCCATCCCCGCAGCTCCGTAGCTCCGTCGCTCCATTCCCATCACTCCGTGCCAGCCTTCGATCGGGAGGGCCCATGCCTTCATCTGTCATGCCCACGTCCAGTCAGAACGGCGATCTGCAGCCGCCCGCCGCCGTCTCCGCCCTCGGTATGCGCAAGTCGTACGGCGACAAGACCGTGCTCGACGGCATCGACCTGCGCATCCCGGCCGGGTCCGTCTTCGCTCTGCTGGGGCCGAACGGCGCCGGCAAGACCACCGCGGTGAAGATCCTGTCCACGCTCATCACCGCCGACGGCGGTCAGGCCCAGATCGCGGGCCACGACGTCGCCACCTCACCGCAGTCGGTCCGCGCGGCGATCGGGGTGACCGGGCAGTTCTCCGCGGTCGACGGCCTGATCACCGGCGAGGAGAACATGCTCCTCATGGCCGACCTGCACCACCTCTCCAAGCAAGAGGGGCGGCGGGTGGCGGCCGAACTCCTGGAACGCTTCGACCTGGTGGAGGCCGCCAAGAAGCCCGCCTCCACCTACTCAGGCGGCATGAAGCGCCGCCTGGACATCGCCATGACCCTGGTCGGCAACCCGCGGATCATCTTCCTCGACGAGCCCACCACCGGCCTCGACCCCCGAAGCCGCCACAACATGTGGGGCATCATCCGCGAGCTCGTCACCGACGGCGTCACCGTCTTCCTCACCACCCAGTACCTCGAAGAGGCCGACGAACTCGCCGACCGCATCGCCGTACTCAACAACGGCAAGATCGCCGCCGAGGGGAGTGCCGAGGAATTGAAGCGGCTCATCCCCGGCGGACACATCCGCCTCCGCTTCACCGACCCGGACGCGTACGAGTCCGCCGCCACCGCCCTGCGCGAAGTCACCTGCGACGAGGAGGCCCTGTCCCTGCAGATCCCCAGCGACGGCAGCCAG
>NZ_JBVIHP010000122.1:0-1923 GCF_055570235.1 Streptomyces sp. NPDC031274
GGTGCGGCCGGAGCGGGTGCCGTTGTCCTTCGCGCAGCAGCGGCTGTGGTTCCTGGCCCAACTCGAGGGTCCCAGCGCCACCTACAACATTCCCACCCCGATCCGCATGCGTGATGTGGACGTCGACGCGTTGGGTGCGGCGTTGCGGGACGTGATCGTGCGGCACGAGTCGCTGCGGACGGTGTTCCCGGCAGTGGACGCCGAGCCCTACCAGCGGATCCTCGACCCCGACGAGCTCACATGGGACCTGGAAGTGTCCCAGGTGGAGCCGGAGGAGCTGGCTGGGGCGGTGGCTGAGGCGTCGCAGTATGCCTTCGACCTGTCGAGTGAGCTGCCGATCAAGGCGTGGCTGTTCCAGGTCGGCCAGGACGAGCAGGTGCTGTTGGTGGTCATGCACCACATTGCCTCCGACGGCTGGTCCCGCGGCCCCCTGGCCAAGGACGTCTCCACCGCTTACGAGGCGCGGCTGCGGGGTGAGGCTCCGGTGTGGGAGTCGTTGCCGGTGCAGTATGCCGATTACGCGGTGTGGCAGCGGGAGTTGCTGGGGGAGGAGTCTGATCCGGAGAGTTTGCTGTCGCAGCAGGTCGGCTACTGGCGGCAGGCGCTGGCCGGTGCTCCGGAGGAGTTGGAGCTGCCGAGCGATCGGCCGCGTCCGGCGGTGGCCGGCCATCAGGGTCATCGGGTGCCGGTACGGATACCGGCCGAGGTGCATCGGCGGATGGTGGAGCTTGCGCGGGCCGAGGGCGTGACGGTGTTCATGGTGGCGCAGGCCGCGCTGGCCGTGACCCTGTCGCGGCTCGGGGCGGGGACGGACATCCCCGTCGGCTCGGCGGTGGCGGGCCGCACCGACGACGCACTGGACGACCTGGTCGGGTTCTTCGTCAACACGCTGGTGATCCGTACGGACCTGTCCGGGGACCCGGAGTTCCGGCAGGTTCTGGCGCGGGTGCGGGAAGCGGGCCTGGACGCCCTGGCTCATCAGGACGTGCCGTTCGAGCGGCTGGTGGAGGAGCTGGCACCGTCCCGCTCGATGGCGCGGCACCCGCTGTTCCAGGTGACGCTGGACGTACAGAACGTTGAACGTGCGGCCGCCGAGTCGACCGGGACCACCCGGGCCGATTCCGGAGAGACGGTGGTCGGTGGCGCAGCCACGGTGACGGCGAAGCTCGACCTGGAGGTGATGCTGTCCGAGGTGCTCGACGAGGAAGGGCGCCCGGTCGGACTCCGTGGCGCGCTCACCGCGTCGGCGGACCTGTTCGAGGCCGAGACAGCCGAGCGGATGGCGAACTGGCTCGCCCGGGTGCTCGAGGCGGTCACCGCGAACCCCGAGTTGCGGCTGCGTCAGGTGGACGTGCTCGGTGCGGACGAGCGGGACGTGCTGCTTCGGCAGTGGAACGACTCCGCACTCGAGGTGCCGTTCTCTTCGATCGTGGAGTTGTTCGGGCAGCGGGTGGCAGCCGCTCCGGATGCGGTGGCGGTGGTGGGGGACGGTGCGGAGCTGTCGTACGCCGAACTGGATGTGGCGGCCAACCGGCTGGCGAACCACCTGCGTAGCCGGGGCGTGGGACCGGAGTCAGTCGTGGGCGTCCGGCTCCCACGCGCCCCCGAGATGATCGTCGGGATCATGGGCGTATGGAAGGCCGGCGCGGCGTACCTGCCGGTCGACGCTGCGCTCCCGCCCGAGCGTATGGAGTTCATGGTCGCCGACGCGGGGGTGGACGTCGTCGTCGGCCCGGAGGACCTGGGGCGGTCCTCGGAGGCCGCGGGCACCGCGCCGGAGGTATCCATCGCCCCGGCAGGACTGGCGTACGTCATCTACACGTCCGGCTCGACGGGCACACCGAAGGGCGTGGCGGTCACACACAGCGGCGCGGCGAACCTCGTGGCGGCGCAGCGCGACCGGATGGCGGTGGGACAGGGCTC
>NZ_JBVIHP010000123.1:0-1921 GCF_055570235.1 Streptomyces sp. NPDC031274
TAACTGACACCGTCACTCCAGGGTATGACACTTGTTTCTCGTAATTCAGATGCAGATTAGATAACTCCTTTCCAATCCGAATAAACGCTTCTTTATTTCGGACTAGCGGAATCCGCGCCAAGCTCTTTTTTAAATCATTGGCATACATATCCCAATATTCGGGTGAATGAAGCAAACCATACACATAATAAACAATGTCAGCCTTATCAATATCATAATTGCCTACTACATTGTCATATTTAACGTCAAGAAGCCCTGTCGTATCTTCCAAATTCTTCAAAAAACCTTTACCGGACGTAAGCAACGCATATTCTGGAACGTTATTTGTCATCAAGACAGAGAACTCGGAATTTGTGGACACATACAAAACCTTGTCATTAAGTGACATCGCAGTATCGTAGTTTGACGGACGGTGAATTAAATCTCGTCCATAATACAACCTTTTTCTGGACAGAGGATAGAAATATTTTTATAAGTTTATTAAATAACGAAGGAGCAACTTTAGCTACAAATCTTGCTATTTGTAAATCTACATTTTTTTATTGAAAAATAGATAGTTTATAGTTACAGTTGCAACTGCTTTAGCCGCGATTAAAATACTTTTCTCATTCATTTTAAATAAAGGGCTATGATGGGGATAATTTCCGCCGTCTTCAGGCTGTGCACCAATGTAAAAGAAAGTACTTGGTACAACTTGCCCATAATATGAAAAATCTTCAGAAGGATTTTGTGGTCCTAAATCGACTATATTATTGACTTCTGAAATATTCTGATCTTTTAAGCTGTCAACTACAAAGTGAGTGAGATTTTCTGAATTAAAGAGTACAGGATAGTTATCGTCATAATCTACAATCACTTCAACCCCAAAGGTTACTCCAACGCCTTTAGCAATTTGTTTCACTTGGTCTCGGATGACTTTTCTAGTTGTTTCTTTCATCATCCGAACATCCCCTTTTAACACTACTTTATCTTGTATAGCATTAAAACTTCCTGCTCCATCAAATGATCCAATAGTTACAGTACCCATGTCAAATGGATCTATTCTTCTTGAAATTACTGTTTGGAGTTCAGTTACAAAGTAACTAGCGGCTACTATTGCATCATTACTTAATTGTGGCATAGAAGCGTGACCTCCGTTTCCTTTGATTGTAATGGTGAAATTAGAACGTCCCGTTTGAGTTTCTTTATTATGATAGGCAATGATCCCTGTTTTAATTGTAGTCATCACATGAACCCCGATCATATTATCGACACCGTCAAGAGCTCCTGCTTTAATCATACCTTTGGCACCACCAGGAGATACTTCCTCTGCTGGTTGATGGACAATTCTAACTCTTCCCGGAAGTTCTTGTTTTATTTTTACTAGTTCTCTAGCAAGTACCATCAAATATGCAGTATGTGCATCGTGTCCACAGGCATGCATTACTCCTGGATTGACCGATTTAAAACTTAAATCATTATCTTCAAAAATAGCAAGAGCATCAAAGTCTGCTCTCAACGCAAGAGTTTTTCCGGATTTTCCACCTTCAATATCAACGATGATTCCAAATCCCTTTCCGATAAGTTTTGGTTCACAGTCAAGTTCTTTATAAAAGCCCATAATATACTTAAATGTTTCTTTTTCTTGAAAAGAAATTTCTGGGTATTGATGAAGATGACGCCTAATTTGAATCATTTCATTCTCATATTGTGTTAAGCTAGTCAACAAATTATTAAGTAGTTTCATATGATACCTCTAAACTTTCTACCCGAATTGCTAGTTAATTTCATTGGAAAATAAATAAGTCGTGCTATCCTAATCTTAAAGCACTAAGCATTAGAAAGCTCACGACTTATATGACTTATAATAGCACACTTCCAAAAGTTTTTGTTTATTTACTGACAACCATTGAGACGCTTTATCAAACGAGTGTTCCCCTTG
>NZ_JBVIHP010000124.1:0-1918 GCF_055570235.1 Streptomyces sp. NPDC031274
TCAGCGGGTTGCCGAAGTGGCCGGCGAGGCCTTCGAAGAAGCGGCCCCGTTCGAACGCCTCGGTGTCCACCTGGATGCGGTGGACCAGGGCCGGGTCGTTGGCCAGGTACAGGTGGAAAGGGCCGAAGCCGATGCGGACCAGCGGGTCGTCGGTGCGGGTGGACTCGAAGAAGGACAGCGGCCTGCGCAGCAGGGCGGGCGCGTGTCCGAGCAGGGGGATCCGGCCCGGTGCGGGCGGGCAGGGCGAAGGGGCGGTCGCCGGCATGGGTGGTCTCGGCTCCTCGTCGGTGGTCGGGGAGAGGGGCGCCGTCAGCGGTGGGCGGCGGGCACGGTGCCGACGGCCAGGGCGTTTCCCTCGCTGATGTATCCGTCGGGGGAGTTCAGCGGGTGGTCGGGCGCGGCGGGGTCGGTGAACCGCCGCCACTCCTGGCTCAGGCCGAGCGCCAGGGCCTGCCCGGCGAGCTGGGTGCAGGCCGCGGTGTAGAAGTCCGTCGCGGCGGGGGTCAGCGGCGCGTGGTGCTCGATCAGGACCGTCCGCTGGAGCACTTCGGTGAGCCCTGCCCGCTTGAAGTGGCGGTACAGCTCCCGGGTGCGCAGCAGTTGGCGGGCGTAGCCCGGTGCGGCGCCCGCGGCGCGGAAGAAGTCGCCGAACAGATAGGGGTCGGCGGGCCGTGCGGTGATCAGATGGGCGTCGAGGTCCTTGACGGCCACGGTGCCGCCCGGACGCACGACGCGGCTGAACTCGGCCAGTGCGGCGGCCAGTTCGTCGTCGTCGAGGTACTGCACGGTGTTGGAGCACCACACGGCGTCGAACGAGTCGTCCGGGTAGGGCAGTTCGAGCAGGCTCGCCCGGTGCACCTCGACGGGGCAGGGCAGTTGCCACTCCCCGACGCGCCGTGCGGCGAGCGCGACGTTCTCCTCGGCGAGGTCGATGCCGGTGACCCTGCCGCTCGCGCCCACGAGGGAGCCCAGGTGCGGCAGGAAGTCACCGGGACCGCAGCCCGCGTCGAGCACGTGCTGGCCCGGTGCGATGCCCGCTCGGTCGAGGAGGTCGAGGTAGGGCCGTTCGCAGGCGCGGAAGTGGGTGTCGACGACGGAGTGGTGGGTGAAGCCGAGGCCGGTCGAGGTGGTGTAGCCCCAGTCCTTGTGGTCTTCGGTCAGCATCAGAGGTCTCTGCTTCCGGTGTCGGCGCCGACGGGTGTCGCGGGGCGGTCGTGGTCCGTGGCGGCGATCTCGACGAGGAGGTGGCCCAGGGCCGCGGCGACCGTCCCGGGCGCTTCCAGGGGTTGCAGGTGCCCTGCGTCCGCCACCGTGATCAGCCGCGCGTGGGGCAGGGCGTCGGCGACGTGCCGGGACTCCTCGGCGGCGACCAGTTCGTCCTCGGCGCCGGCGATCACCATGGCCGGTACGCGGGCGGCGCGCAGCACGTCGGTGGAGTCGGGGCGCGCGGCGATGGCCCGTTGGGCCCAGGCCAGGGCGGCCGGGTCGGCCGCTCGGGCGTCGGCGAGGACGCGGGCCAGGAGCGCGGGGCTGCGCTGCCGGGTCGTGGCGCCGAGCAGTGCGGGTGTGACGCGTTCGACCAGGGGCCGCCCGGCCTTCTCGTCCTGGACGACATGGGCGAACTGCAGGCGTTGGGCGGCGGCTTCGGGGTTGTCGGGGGTGGCTCGGGCGGACATCAGGGCGAGCCCCGCGACCCGGTCGGGGAAGCGCCGCAGGAACGCCATCGCCGCGTATCCGCCCATGGACGACCCGGCCAGGGCGGCCCGTTCGATGCCGTGCTCGTCGAGGGTGCGGGCCAGGTCGTCGGCCACGGTGTCGAGGGACGGCGGCGCGTCGCCGAGCGGCGTGGTCCCGAAGCCGCGTTGATCGGGGGTGAGGACCCGATGGCCGAGCGCGCGCAGGGCGCCTGCCTGGGCCT
>NZ_JBVIHP010000125.1:0-1915 GCF_055570235.1 Streptomyces sp. NPDC031274
TTTTTATATGATAAAATATAGCTATTAAAAGATTTAATAAAATTAAATTGAAAGTTTTTTTAAAAATTTTTAAAAAATTTTTATAGAAAAAGAAAGGATATTTTTTAAATGGAGAAAAGTTATTCTGATTTTGCAAAAGAACTGGGAGTTAGTAAACAAAAGTTAAATTATTACGTCAATGATGAAAATAAAGAAAAAATTTTTATTAAAAAAGGCAACAAAAATTATGTTACCGAATTTGGACAAGAATACCTTTATAAAAAGACTAAAGATAAAAATGAAAAAAAAGAAAGCGAAAAAAAAGAAAAAAATTTTGAGGTATTTTTTGATAGCATAAAAGAAAAAGATAAGCAGATTGACAAACTTCACCAATTATTAGACCAGCAACAAAGACTTTCCTTACAGGATAAAAAACTTTTGGAAGAATATAAAACAGAATTAAGTAACTTAAAAGCTCTTAAAATGCCAGAAGAAGAATTAAATATAGGAATCGAGCAACTTAAAAAAGAACTCGAAAAGGCAAATGATGAGATAGACCAAAATCAAGCGAAACTTGCTGAAAAGGACAAACAAATTGAGAAAGACGAAAAAATAAACAAAGAATGGTCTGAAAGTAACAAAGAACTGGAAAAAGAAAACGAAAGCTTAAAAATGGAACTTCAAAAAGTTCAATCTAAAAAATGGTTTCAATTTTGGAAATAGAAAAAGGAAGAAATTTTATAAATGAAACATGTTGATAATGCACTAAGAAAAACTTTATTCATTCTTTTAGGCTTAATCTCTTTATTTTGGCTTTTTTGGACGTTCAAATATTTATTTACTGACAACTTGCGTAGCACAAGATATATTTTTTTGTTTGTCACTATTCTTTTAGTGTTGCTTATATTTTTTTTAAATAAAAAATTTAAAGACTTATTATTTAAGACTTTTAAATTTATTTATGGACATAAGTATTGGTTTATTGGTATTCTTTTTATTTTACAAGTAGTTATATCATTATTTGCTCAGGCTTTAGCACAAGGAGATTCTGCTGTCCTTTATACTGTTGGTACTAATATACCTGATACGAAACAAACAATTCTAAAATACTTTTCTATCTATCCCAATAATTTTTTTATTCTAATTATAATCAAGATTATAAATAGCATTGTTACCCCTAAATACCTTATATTGTCATTTTCTATACTGAATGCTTTATTAATAGACAGTGGAATTATCTTATTAACTTCTATCGGTAAATATCTTAAAGGAGAAAAGTTAGCGCAAATTGTATTTATAGAATCATTTTTTTTGATTGGTCTACAACCTCAATTCCTTTATTTTTATACTGACCCAATTACCTTTTTCTTCACAAGTTTACTTTGTTTTTTAGTTGTAAAATATACTTATAAGAAATATTTAATTTGGTGGTTTGTTATTGGTCTAATTTTTAGTATTGCTTATAAAATTAGAGTACCTGTCGTTATTTATCTTATAGCATTAATCATTGTTGTTATATATCAATTGGTCTTTTCGCCTGAAAAAATAAAAAAAAGAAAATTAGTCAATAAAACTATCGTTTTGTTTAGTGGAATACTAATAACAATCATCGGAATTAATTATTATGCTCATCATCAAAAAATAACAGAATATGATACAAAATATAGCAGGAATTTTATGTATTTCATTGATTTAGGACTAACAGATACAGGAGCAAACCATTCTCAATTACCTACTGAAATTCTAATTCCAGAAAAAAATGGAAAAATTCAAACAAGAACACAACTAGAATCTAAACTAAACAAAGATATAAAAAACAGAATTAAAAACTATGGTATATTAGGTCTTATTAAACATCAAAATACAAAATTTAAGTATTTTGTTCAAGACGGTACTCTTGGTTGGACAACCGAGGCTGTGTTAGTAGAAAGTAATG
>NZ_JBVIHP010000126.1:0-1157 GCF_055570235.1 Streptomyces sp. NPDC031274
CGACTTCTTCGCCGATGACGGCGAGGGCATCTGGCCCATGGAGGACGAGCCGATCGAGGACCAGCTGCCCGTGCGCCTGGCCGCGAACCTGGACTGGTACGTCGAGGCTGCCGCACCCAACTCCAGCCGCTTGACGTGGCCTTTGGGCCGGGGACATCTGCCGGTGCGGATTGCGTTCACCGACAAGGCCCGCGCCCTGCACGCCCGTATGGCCTGGCACTACATCGAGCAGTTGCGCGCTGCCGACCCGCGCGCTTTCGAGGCCTGGGTGGCCCAGCACAAGGGAGAGCCAGTGACCCAGTAGGTGTGCCGCGAGCACTGACGCCAGCCAGATCAGCACAACCAGCAAGGAGAAGGAACGCACATGCGGGGCCTGTGGAAGGTGACGTACGCGCACCCGGAGCACACCAACACGACGTGGAACTACCTGGTTCCCGTGTGGGATGCCCGGACGGAGAACGCAGCACGGGAGCGCGCCCAGGCGCGGCACGACGCAAACGTGGCCCACATGGAGGCGCGGATACGGGCGGACGACACCGCCGCACTCGAGGTGATGGAAGTGATGTTCCGGACCGCGGTGCTCTCGCGCGAGCGGGCTTTGGCCTGGATCGCGCTGCAGCGGAACGGGGCGATCACCGAGCGGGGTTGGCCGCTCTCCTACGAGCGCGAGGAGCGCCGTCGTGATGAGTTCTGGCGTACCGAGGTCGCCGAGCTCCACCTGAGTCTGCGTGAACGAGTGCACGGGTTCGGGGAGTCGGTTGCCGAGATTCTGCAGGCGCCGGAGGCGGCCGAGTCTGCCGCCTGGGCCATCGAGGCACACACCGACCGCTTCGGGCGGGTGTGGTGGGACAGGGCCAGGACGGAGATCCATAAGGCTGGCTTGTCCTGGCTTTGGCAGACGCCGTACGGCATGGCCTGGGTCGATCAGGCCTAACCCCCTTACCTGAGCTGGGTGTTCGCAGTTGACCCCACCCTGAAACATAGTAGAATTAACTATCGAAGGGTGAGGGAAGGACTCACCCCGCTCGAAGCACTCAGCCTTGGGGAACGACCCCCCCCGGGCGGGGGGGGCCACGTTCGACCCCCCCCACGGAAAACGAATTCACCGCGGCCCAACACAGCCAACCGTTTGCCGGGACCCACCCCCACCCCCAGCC
>NZ_JBVIHP010000126.1:1167-1914 GCF_055570235.1 Streptomyces sp. NPDC031274
TTCTGGGGTGGTTCGCGCCATGTCCGACTCCACTCACGGAAAGCGACTTCGCCGTGACCCAGCAACTCGACCTGTTCGCAGAGATCGCCACCACCCCCGAGCCGATACCCGCCACCTTCGCCGCGGCGCCGAATCCCGCACGCTCCACCCCCTCGGCGGCCACACCGAAGCCCGCGCGGCCGGTCGCGCCCCCCTCTTCGCGTGCCCAGCGGGCGCCCTGTCCGCACCCTGTGCGCGATCCGCACCGGCGCGCCATGGAGATCGGCGAGGCAGTGGCCGAGCGGTGGCACAACCGGCACGGCGGGACGGCCATCGAGGTACCCGTCGGCGTCGTCGCCGCCCTCTCGCTCATCCGCGAGAAGGATCCGGACGGCCCGGACCTCAAGGCGCAGATCCTCGCCCAGGACGGTCCGCAGATGATCGAGATGCTGCGGGAGATCTGGTCGACGCACTGGATGCACAGGCCGGACCTGATCGACCGCGCTCGGATCCTGCACGAGTGGTTGAACGATGACGTCGACGAGTACCGCATGCAGGCGGTGCGCGCCGTTGCCGAAACCGCCCTCAGACGCGGGCTGTTCGACCTGACCGCGCATGCGGACCCGTTCCTGCGCTCGGCGACGGATGTCCTGTCGCCTGTGATGACGAGCTTGCGCTCCCAGGGGGCGCGGCAGGGGCTCGGCGAGTACCACACACCGCCTGCGGTCGCCGACTCCATCGCCGAGGGGGTCAACCTGGAGTCGATCG
>NZ_JBVIHP010000127.1:0-1907 GCF_055570235.1 Streptomyces sp. NPDC031274
CGTGCGGCTGGTGGCGTATGTCGTCCGGGCCGACGGTGCCGCCGACGGCGACGCGTCCGACGGCACAGTGCTGCGGGAGCTTGTCGCGCGGCAGCTGCCGGACTACATGGTCCCGACGGCCGTGGTGACCCTGCCCGAGCTGCCGCTGACCGGCAACGGCAAGCTCGACCGCAAGGCGCTTCCGGCCCCCGACTACGGGAGTGGCACCGGCGCCGGGCGTACCGCGACGACGGTCCAGGAGGAGCTCCTGTGCGGGGCGTTTGCCGAGGTGCTGGGCCTTGAGACGGTGGGCTTGGACGACAGCTTCTTCGATCTCGGCGGGCACTCCCTGCTCGGCGTCCGGCTGCTGTCGCGCATCCGCGTCCTGCTGGGCGCGGAGCTGCCGCTGTCGGTGCTGTTCGAACAGCCCACGGTGGCCGGGCTCGCCGAGTGGCTCGCCGGAACACACGCGGACGGGGTGAGGCTCGAGCTGTCGCCGGGTGCCCGTCCCCAACGGCCGCCGCTGTCCTTCGCGCAGCGTAGGTTGTGGTTCCTGTCAAGGTTGGAGAATTCTGGCCTCTCCTACAACAACGTCATGGCTGTGGCGTTGCGGGGAGCCGTGAACGTGACCGCACTTGACGCCGCCTTGCGGGATTTGTTGAAGCGCCACGAATCTTTGCGCACAGTATTCCCCGACACGGACGGCGAGCCGTACCAGCGAATCCTTGATCCGGGGGAGCTCGACTGGGGGCTGGCAGTCCACCACGTCGCACGCGAGGACGTGGACAAGGCCAGGATGGAGGCGGCCCGCTCCACCTTCGAACTGTCCTCGGATGTGCCCATCCGTGCGTCGCTGCTCACGACCGCGCCGGACGAGCATGTGCTGATCCTGGTCGTGCATCACATCGCCACCGACGCCTCGTCCCACCGTCCGCTGACACGAGACCTGTCGACGGCATACGAGGCGCGGCTGCGGGGTGAGGCTCCGGTGTGGGAGCCGCTGGCGGTGCAGTATGCGGACTACACCCTCTGGCAGCGTGAGCTTCTGGGGAAGGAGTCCGACCCGGACAGTCGGATGTCGGTCCAGTTGGACTACTGGCGGCGGGCGCTGGCCGGGGCGCCGGAGGAACTGACGCTGCCGGCGGACCGACCGCGTCCCGCCATGTCGGGTGACCGGGGACATCGGGTGCCGCTGACTGTGCCGGCCTCCGTGCATCAGCGGCTGGTAGAGGTGGCCAGGGCCGAAGGTGTGACGACGTTCATGGTCCTGCAGACCACGTTGGCGGTGCTGCTGTCGCGGCTCGGGGCCGGCACGGACATCCCGATCGGGTCGCCGACCGCGGGGCGCACCGACGAGGCGCTGGACGACCTGATCGGGTTCTTCGTCAACACGCTCGTGATCCGCACTGATCTGTCCGGCGATCCGGAGTTCCGGCAGATCCTGGGCCGGGTCCGCCGGGCGAGCCTGGACGCGTTCGCGCACCAGGACGTGCCGTTCGAGCGGCTGGTGGAGGAGCTGGCGCCGGAGCGGTCGCTGGCCCGCCACCCGCTCTTCCAGGTCCTGCTCACCCTCCAGAACACGGCGCAGGTGTCCCTGGAGCTGGGGGGCGTCACCGCCCGGCCGATCGCATCGAACCTGCCCATGGCGAAGTTCGACATTGATGTCAGCCTGTCGGAGCTCTTCGACGACCAGGGCCGCCCGGCGGGTCTGGGTGGGGTCGTCACCGGCGCTGCGGACCTCTTCGACATGCCGACTGTGACTGCGATCGCCGAGCGGTTCGTGCGGGTGTTGGAGGCGGTGACCGCGGACCCGGACGTACGCCTGCACGCGGTGGACGCGTTCGACCCGCAGGAGCGGGACCGGATACTCACCGACTGGAACGACACCGCGGTGGAGGCGGAGTCGTCTTCGGTGGTGGAGTTGTTTG
>NZ_JBVIHP010000128.1:0-1901 GCF_055570235.1 Streptomyces sp. NPDC031274
CGGCGACGATGCTGGTGCCGCCGTCCACGGACAAGTCACCCCGCTCCGTCTTGGCCATCTTGGCGTGGAGGAACAGCGGCTGACTGGTGCCTCGGTACGCGGCAGGCAGAGCGAGCGTGTCGGCCACGATGCCGGTCGTACGCCGCACGACCTTGCCCTGGTTGTCATCGATGACGGTGTCCTGACCCGCGACCGTCCCGAAGACGGGCTGAATGCGGCCGTAGACGTTGTCGAAGTCGAGGCGAAGACCAGCGATGGTGATGGTGAAGATCAGCTTGGTAGCCCAGTCCGGGACAGGGATCATCCAGCGAGCCTCGGCCGGCCAGACGTACCACTTGTCGTCGTCCTTCCAAGCCTTGGAGACCTTGGTCGGATACGCCGTGTACAGGGTTCGCTCGCGCCTGGGGTTGGCGACCTTGCGCAGGTCGCGGATCATCGCGGCGGTGATCGTGCCCGTATTCGCCGGGATGTCCAGGCGGGCTATCGCAATCCCCGTGACGCCCTTGGGAGCGACGGTCGTGGCCGCCGAAACATTGGGGACGACGTCAAAGAAGTTGATCGAGTCCCTTGCGGGATCGAGACCACCCTCGAACTCAGGATCTTGCACCTTGAGGACGATCAGATCCGAGCGCGGCGTGGCACCAGTCGGTGCGACCGGCACCGTCGCGACACCGATGTTGTACGCGGTGTACGAGCCCTGCCACATGTTCGCCTTGCCACGGATCACCGCCGAACCGTCCGCGACCTGCACCCCCGCACCCGGCACCGGCAGCGGAGTCACCTTCAAGTCGGCGGCCTCCGTGATGCCTTCCGCACCACGGCTCAGGTCTTTGATCATCATGCGGAACGTCTGCGCGGAGTGCGTGGCTCCATCAACGAGCAGAGGGGCTTGCGCGAGCGTCATCGGTGTACGAACGTCCTTGATTTCAGAGGGATATAAAGGCATCGCGCCACGCCACCGTCAGGCGCGCGGTCGCAGTCGGATCAGTCGCCGTCCAGCGCAGCTCACTGCGCCCCGGCGGGAGCACGAACGTGTCCAGCCGCGACGTGGTGGGGGCGGTGCCGCCGTTCTCACGCGTCACCCGGATCTGACCGGGCCGCGTATCCACCCGCACCCACTGGCCGGCAGCGAGCGTGATGGGCAGGCTGATGGAACGGCCGCTCTCGACATGGGTGATCACCGGGTTAGCGCACGGCCCGTACACCGTGATCACCGGATGGGTGCCAATGGCGCCGTTGTTGGTGACCCAGCCCGGCCGGCTCTGCCCCAACGGGTTGCCGCTGGTGACGTGGATCGGAGCCTGGACAGGCGCCGTGAACCCGCCACCAGACAGCCAGCCCAGCCGCAGCTGCGCCTGCTCCTCGAAGTCGGCGTAGTAGCGCGGCGAAGGAACAATGAACTCGACGTCGAGGGGAATCCAGCCGTGCGCCGCCTCCGCCCACCTGGCGTCGAGCTTCTTCAGCCGCCCAAACAGCACGCGGACGGGGGAGCCGGCCCATCTGATGCGAAGCGGCATCACCGCCCCGCCCACCGTACGGATCCGCGGGTTGTCGGCGACAGCCTCCAGGTCGGCGAGGATCTGCCGGGCCCCGGCCGGGTCTCCCGGCGTCTTGATGCCGCAGTCGATGCGCAGGGTGCGGGCCTCGTACCAGTCCGGTGCCAGCCACCCGACGTCAGCTCCGGGCTGCTCGACGAACTCTCCACGCGTTCCGGGACGGGAGAGGCCTTCGATCTCCGCGATCGGAATGCTGGTTTTATGCCCGAGGAGGATGCCGCCGAAGTCCAGCTGAAAGTCCGACAGTTCAAGAGTGCTCATCGCAGGACACCCCCGCGACGAGCCCGGCGCATCTGGTACGACACCGCGGACGCGATGTCGTCCGCAGAGGCGCGGCTTTGGGTG
>NZ_JBVIHP010000129.1:0-1891 GCF_055570235.1 Streptomyces sp. NPDC031274
AACTGCACCGCGTCCCGGCGGCGGATCGCACTCACCACCTCGACGTCGTGCCCGGCGGCCACCAGGGAGTTGGCCTGGTTCATGACGGTGCGGACGGTGCCGCCGCGGCCGTACGCGTGGAGGAGCAGATAGCGGATCCTCATGCCCGGCACTCCAGCGACAGGTTGTCCTCGACGGTGAAGTACGGCCGGACCTTCGAAGCCCCTGCGCCCTGCTCCGGACGGACGCTCTGCTCCGGACACACGCTCTGCGCCGGATAGACCATGATCCCCTTCTTGCCGCGGATGTCGTCGAGCCGCCGCCCGGCCCGCAGCCGTGCCCGGCCGTCGGTGAGGTGCAGATCCCAGCGGTCGTCTGCGCCCTCGATGCCGTACGCGGCGAGATCCGCGACCGGCAGCTCGCAGTCGAAGCGGTCGTCGCCCGACACCCGCGCCGGGTAGGCGAGTTGCTCCCCGCCGTGCCCCCGTCGGACGAGCAGCAGCCGCCACTCGCCACAAGCCGTGGCGGCGGCGTGTCCGTGCAGCCGTCCCACCACCCGGATCCGCCCGTCGCGCGGCCACACCTGCTCGATCTCCGCGTGCGGCTTCATGCGCGGTCACCGCCGTAGCCCCACGCCTCGCACATCGGCCGCAGGACGGCGGGGATCTCGTCACCGGACGGCAGCGGCCGGCCCGCCTGGACGGTGCCGGTGCGGATCTTCTCGCGCCAGTCGCCCAGGCCCTTTTGGACCTGGGTCCCGTCGCGCTCGCCGTACTCCAGCATCGACGGCTCGAAGCGGACGCCGAGGAAGGTGCACAGGGCGCGCAGCTTCTCCTCGGGGGCCTCGGTCAGCTCCTCGTAGCGGAGGGTGTGGCCCCCCGTGATCCCCTTGCGGGCGTTGTCCACGGCCTTCATGTAGCGCAGGGCGTCGGCCGCCGCCTCCTCGAAGGTCCGCTTCTCGGGGTCGGCCTCGTGCCAGGAGCGGGCGATGGACACCGGGTGCCGGAGCAGGAACACGAAGCGTGCGTCGGGCCAGTAGTCCTTGATGCGCCGGTAGGCGAACGCGTTGCTCGGTGTCTTCTCGACGATGAAATCCTTGCCGGACCGCACCAGCTCACGGTGCAGCACGCGGTCCCACAGGAGATGCTCCAGATCGCCGCGCCGCAGGTCGAGGGCTTCCATGGCGCGCTCGGAGAGCTTGCTGCCGTAGCCGACCTCCAGCCTGCGGATGTGCAGCTCGTGCGGCGAGTGCAGCTGGGAGTGGGCGCTGAGCAGCATCCGCAGCAGGGTCGAGCCGGAGCGTACCGGCGACATGATGAAGACGGGGCGGCGCAGCAGCCGGTCGGTGGCGAGGTCGTCGGGACATCGGTAGGCGGGCGCCGCTCTGGGCGCCGTGACGGGGGCCGTGGCCGTGGGTTTCGGCTTCGGCCTTGGCGGCGTGGTGGCAGGGGCTCTGCGCACCTGGAGGCCGGTGGTGGCGGTGAGCGCCCGGTTCAGACTGCGCTTCAGACTCATGCGTCCGGACGCTAGGCGCGCAATCTGAGAAGAGGGCCTGAGGACGCTGAGGGTTCCCTTAGCGGGCCCTCAGGGAGCCCTCATGTGCTGTCCTGCGCCACGAACCGCGCCCCCGCGTCCCGCAGCCGCCCGTCGAGCGCCGCGAACACCTCGGCGGACCGGTCGCCAGGCCAGCCGTCCGGGAGGAGCTCCCCCGGCAGACCGGGATCCGCGTACGGCAGCCGGCGCCAGGAGTCCAGGGCCAGGAGATAGTCCCGGTACGCCTCTTCCGGCGGGGTGTCCGCCCGCCCCTGCCAGGTCCTGAGCACCGGCTCGTGCCGGTCGAGGAACGCCTCGTGCTCCTTGGCGATCGAGGACAGGTCCCACCAGCGGGCCACCGCGTCCGCCGTCGCCGCGA
>NZ_JBVIHP010000130.1:0-1885 GCF_055570235.1 Streptomyces sp. NPDC031274
GGCCCCACCGGGTTCGAACAGTCGAGCAACACCTTGCCCTCCAGGCCCGCGTGCAGTTCCCGTGCCACGTCTGCTCCCGCCCCGACGGGCAGCGCGGCCAACACCACCTCCTGACCGGCCTCGGCCGCCGAGCGCAGAGTGGCAGGCTTCGCGCCGCCTCCGATGCGCGCCGCGAGCCGCTCCGCTCTGTGCGTGTCCCGTCCCCCGATGGTCACCTCGTGCCCGGCCCGTACCCAGTGGGTGGCGAGCGCGTCGGCCATGTTGCCCGTCCCCAGTACGCCGATTCTCATCATGTGCTCCCTCTCCGTGCATGCTTGGACCGTTCACACCGACGCTAGAAGGCCGCTCGGGCACCATTTGGTACGTGACAACTGACTTCTTCCTCGCCGACTGCCGCGCCCGCCTCGCCTTCGACCTGTTCTCCAACACCTGGAATTCCGTGGTGCTCTGGGCGCTGCGCGACGGCCCCAGGCGGCCGGTCGAACTACGGGAGCGGATCGGAGGCATCAGCTCCAAAGTCCTCACCGAGACTCTGCGGCGGCTGCAGTTCAGCGGACTGGTCGAGCGGCAGACGCACCCGGACGCGCCATCACGGGTCGAGTATCAACTCACCGCTCTGGGCCGGACCTTGCTTGCGCCCATCGACGCCGTCGGCGCGTGGGCCTTCGAGTACGGCGATGAGGTCATGGCCGCCCAGGAAGCAGCATCTCTCACACACTGATGTTCAAACGAACACTGCTGTGTTAGAAATGTGTCATGGGTGTCGCCAACCGTCTGGACCTGACCCTGCGATTGGTGCAGGGCTCCGACCGGGTTTCCGTGTCGGAGCTCTCCCATCGCCTGGGGGTCTCCGAAATGACCGTCCGCAGGGATCTGGACGCGCTGGAGCGTCAGGGACTCGTGCGCCGAGTGCACGGTGGCGCCGTCGCCACGCGGTCGCGCCAGGAAGAGGCGGGATTCTCCGCACGGGAGCCGTGGCAGGCGGCGACCAAGGACCGGCTCGGTGAGGCCGTGGCCGCGATGGTGGAGCCCGGATCGCGCGTGCTCCTTGACGCGGGCACCACGACCGTGCACGTCGCGGAGCATCTTGCCGAACGGGCCCCTCTGACAGTGGCCGTTCTCAGCCTGCAGGCCGCGGTCTGCCTGGCGGACCGGCCCGGGATCGATCTGCTGGTCGTCGGGGGGCGGTCCCGTCCCGGCGAGCGTTCCCTGGTCGGCCCGCTGGCCCTGCGCACCCTTGAGGCCCTGGCCTTCGACTGCTTCGTACTGTCCATCGGCGGAGTGCACGCCGAGTACGGATGGTCCGAGTTCTCGCTGGACGACGCGGCCGTCCAACAAGCCGCCCTGGCGGGAGCCGACCGGACGATCGCCGTGGCGGACGCGACCAAGCTCGGGGTGCGCGCGTTCAGCCAAGTCGCCGCCGTGGGCGCGGTGGACGCCTTCGTCACCGACACCGCCGCCGAGGACCCCTCCACCCATCCCAACGGTCCCCTGACCCTGGCAGCCCTGCGCGACGCGGGCGTCCACACCGTCCTGGCCTGAACCACGTACACCACAAGGAGCACCCGTCATGACCGCTGCCCCGGACCCCTTGATGATCCTGGTCGCCGGACCCTACCGCTCGGGGACCGGGGACGACCCGGCCAAGCTCGAGGCCAACGTACGGGCGATGGACCGCGCCGCACTCGCGCTCTTCCGCGCCGGCCATCTGGCGGTCACCGGTGAGGCCCTTGCCCTGCCCCTGCTCGAGGCCGCGGGGAGCACCGGCCCGGGCGACGCCGTCTTCGACGAGATCTTCCATCCCCTGGCCGAACGGCTGCTGGCACGCTGCGACGCGGTCCTGCGCATCGGCGGCCCCTCCGAGGGCGCGGACCGGATGACAGCG
>NZ_JBVIHP010000131.1:0-1884 GCF_055570235.1 Streptomyces sp. NPDC031274
AATTGCGCTATCCCCTGGGCCTTGGCCGGGCTCTTGGCGTTCGGGTTGAACCCGCTCTCCTGGTACAGCTGCGCGGCGAGCAGGGCGGGATTGATCGCCTTGCAGAGATTTCCCCACTTCTGCACGAGGGGCTGGTAGGTACTGGGTACGGCGCCCTTGGCGAGCCCCACGTTCCCTTGCCCGGCCCCGTTCGCGATGCTTCCGGCAGCCATGTACGTCCCCACGACGAGCAGGGCGATGAAGCTCATCGCCCCACCGATGCCGACGGCCGCGACCAGCCATGCCTTACGCACCGTCAACCACCCCTCACCACGCGGGAGTCCACCGCGGTTCAGTGTAGAGGCGGGACCTATCCCTTCGGGGGATCACCGCCGACCTCCGCCCAGAGCAGTTTGCCGTTGCCGGCGGAGCCGAGGGGGTAGGCACCCCAGGCATCGGCGCAGGCCCGCATGAGCTGCAGCCCGCGCCCGCTCTCGGCGTCCACCGGTGGGGCGGGTGGGAGGCCGGGTTGCCCGAATCCGGGCGGGATCTGCGGATTGGAGTCCCACACGGCGACGCGGATGCCTTTCGGGGAGGAGTGGCGGAGGCGGAGGGCGTAGGGGCCTTCGGTGTGGCAGTGGGCGTTGTTGAGCATCTCCGCGGCGAGGAGCTCGGCGGTGGGGGCGAGCTCGGCGAGGCCGTACGTGGCGAGGACGGCGCGGAGGGTGGCGCGGGCGATGCCGGGGGCGCGGGGGTCGTGCGGGAGTTGGAGGGTGTAGCTCCAGGGCGGGGATACGGTTGTTGGCAGCATGGAAGTCTCCGTTCGGGAACGGGAGTTGGTCGGGGTGCAGATCTGTGCCCGGTGACGTTGCCGCTCCGTCGAGCGGGGTGCTTCCAGGCGGGGCGCCTGAACCTCAAAGTAGCGGTACTGGATATATTATTCAGCCGAGTTGGGGCAATCCCAAAGCCATCCACTCGTGTGGGTGACCGGCCAGCACAGAGGAGCGACGGGCATGCCCGTGAGGACCAACCCAACGGCACGCCAACTCCGCTTCGGCGCCGAACTACGCAGGCTGCGTGAGCGAGCGGGCCTGACGTCAACGGAAGCTGCCCGGCTCCTCGGCATGAAGCAGGCCCAGGTCAGCAACATGGAGACCGGACGCCTCGGCGTGAGCGCAGAGCGAGTACGGGCCCTGGCTTGCCAGTACGAGTGCCCGGACAACTCTCTGGTGGACGCCATCGCGGGGATGACCGGCGAGCGTAGGCGCGGCTGGTGGGAGGAGTACCGGGACATCCTGCCAGCAAGGTTGCTGGACCTGGCGGAACTGGAGCATCACGGCCACGAGTTGCGCACTGCGCATACATCAGGCATCCCCGGCCTCCTTCAGACCACGGAGCACGCACGCGAGGTCTTCCGCCAGGTAGTCCCCGAACTGTCGCCGCCGGAAGTGGAGCACCGTACATCGTTCCGCATCAAGCGGCAGGCGGTCCTCTTCCGCCAGGACACAGTCCCGTATCGGGCGATCATTCACGAAGCCGCACTGCACATGAGGTTCGGTGGCCGCGAAGTTGCCAGGCGACAGCTCAAGCATCTGCTCAAACTCGGCGAGCACCCGAACGTCTCCGTCCTGGTGATCCCGTTCGACGCGGGCGGGTATCCAGGTGCGGGGCAGCCCATCTACTACGTCCATGGGCCGGTACCGCAGCTCGACACCGTTCAGTTGGATCAATCGCACGGGATCGTCCTGCTGGACGCCGATGCGCAGCGCGACAAATACCGGACGGTACTCGACCGATTGACAGCCCTCAGCCTGATCGAGGTCGAGTCCCGCGCCCTCATCCACAACATCATCCAATCCCTCTGAGAGGCAGATGTGCCCACCATGACCTGGCAGAAGTCGTCGT
>NZ_JBVIHP010000132.1:0-1873 GCF_055570235.1 Streptomyces sp. NPDC031274
CCGACCGCTCACGCTGGCGCCCATGCCAACCCGCCAACGCGGGCAACACCGCCCGCACCGCCTCTTCCTCCACCGCCAGCTCACCAGCCAGCCCATCCACATCCAGCCGCTCCACCGCCGACCAGAACTCACCATCCACCGCCGAACCACCAGCCGCCCCATCAACCGCGACAGCCACCGGCTCCAACCAGTAATGACGACGCTCGAAGGGATAGGTGGGGAGGTCCACCCGGCGGGCACCGGTGCCGGCGAAGTACGCCGACCAGTCCGGGCTCACACCCGCCGTGTGCAGACGGCCCAGCGCGGTGACCAGCGCTTCGGGCTCGGGGCGGTCCTTGCGCAGTGCCGCGATCAGCTGTGCGTCGCCGGTCAGGGACTCCTGGGCCATGCCCGAGAGCACGCCATCCGGGCCCAACTCCAGGAACACGCCCACGCCCTGGCCCTCCAGCCAGCGAACGCCCTCACCGAAGCGCACCGCGGAACGGACATGACGTACCCAGTACTCGGCAGACGCCACGTCCGCCGTGACCTCGCCGGTCACGTTCGACACGACCGGGATCGACGGCGAGGAGTAGGTGAGCGACTCCGCGACCTGACGGAAGTCCTCCAGCATCGCGTCCATGTGCGGCGAATGGAATGCGTGGCTGACCCGCAGCTGCTTGGTCTTGAAGCCCAACTCCGCGAAGACCTCGCCCAGTTCGGCCACCACATCCGCGTCACCGGCGATCACGATGGAGGAGGGGCCATTCACCGCGGCCAGAGACACCTGGGCCTCGCGGCCCTCCAGGTACGGAGTCACGGTCGCCTCGTCGGCACCCACCGCCAGCATCGCGCCACCCTCGGGCAGCGCCTGCATCAGCCGCCCGCGAGCCGCCACCAGCGTGACCGCGTCGTCCAGGGACAGAACCCCGGCCACGTGCGCCGCCGCCAACTCGCCGATCGAGTGGCCGGTCACGTAATCCGGACGCACACCCCAGCTCTCCACCAGCCGATACAGGGCCACCTCAAGAGCGAACAGACCCGGCTGCGTATAGCCGGTCTGGTTCAGCAGCTCCCCGTCCTCGAAGAGCACCTCACGCAGCGGCCGCTCAAGCTCACGATCAAACCCGGCACACACCACATCCAGCGCATCGGCGAACACCGGATAGGCCTCATACAACTCCCGGCCCATCCCAGGCCGCTGAGACCCCTGCCCCGAAAACAGAACCGCCGCCAGACCCGAATCGTCCCGAGCCACACCCCGCACCACACCCGCAGCCGGAGCACCATCCGCAACCGCGTCCAGACCCCGCAGCAACTCCTCACGCCCGGAACCAACCACGACAGCGCGGTGCTCCAGAGCCGCACGCGTCGTCGCCAACGAGAACGCGGCGTCCAGCGGCCGCACGCCCTCGGCGAGTGCCGACCGCAACCGCTCCGCCTGCACCTTGAGCGCGGTCTTCGACTTGGCGGACAGCACCCAGGGCACCGTCGTCTCGTCGTCCGGCTCCAGTTGCGGTTCCGGCTGGGCTTCGGATGCGGGCGCCTGCTCCAGCAGGATGTGGGCGTTGGTGCCACTGACGCCGAAGGAGGACACACCCGCACAGCGCGGACGGCCGGTCTCCGGCCACATCCGCGACTCGGACAGCAACTCGACTGCTCCCGCAGACCAGTCCACATGTGACGACGGCGCATCCACGTGCAGCGACTCCGGCACCAGACCATGCCGCATCGCAAGCACCATCTTGATCACACCCGCCACACCAGACGCAGCCTGCGTATGACCAATGTTGGACTTCACCGACCCCAGCAACAACGGCTGTTCGGCGTCCCGGTCCTGCCCGTAGGTGGCCAGCAGTGCCTGCGCCTCGATCGGATCACCCAACGTCGTACC
>NZ_JBVIHP010000133.1:0-1865 GCF_055570235.1 Streptomyces sp. NPDC031274
AAGGGGTGGGGGGGGGGGGGGGGGGAGGGGAGGGGGAGGGGGTAGGCGCCCACCAGCCGGAGTAGGGTGGCGAGTTCGTCCTCGTAGAAGGGCGAGACCCAGATGTGTCGCTTGAAGGTCTCCCGCGGGTCCTCGGGGAAGAGGTGCGGTATCTGTCCGTAGGCCTTGGTCAGCTTCTCGAAGAGGTGGAACACCCAGGCGGAGCCGACCTCGATGGAGGCCATTCGCAGGTTCGGGAAGCGGTGGAAGAGCCCCAAAGCGAGGTGGCTGGCGACAGTGTCCTGCGGGGCGTCGGCGGACACCAAGCTGCGGAAGGCGTTGGCGCGGAAGGACTCGGTGAAGCCGTTCTCGCCCCAGGCCTCGAGGTACTTCGTGTACGGCGTCTCGCCGCCGTGGTAGAGAACCGTTATGCCCGAATCGTTCGCCAGCTGCCAGAACGCGTCGAACATGGGGTCGCCGGGCGCGCGCGACCCGAGCTCGGTCATCACCGGTCCTCCCACCATCACGACGAAGCGGGCGTCGCGCTCGAGCGCCCACTCGAGCTCCCGTGCGGCGTTGGCCGGGTCGGAGAGCGCGATGTAGGGGGCGGCGAAGATCCGCTCCTGGTACGCGAAACCCCAATCCTCCTCCAGCCAGCGGTTGAACGCGCGGAAGGCGGCTTGCTGGGCGGGCAGGTCGTTGGCCAACGCCTGCTCCATGCCGACCCCGAGGGTGGGCAGCAGGATGCAGCCCTCCATGCCCTGCTCATCCATCAGAGCGATGCGGGCAGCGCGGTCACGGTACTCCGGTCGGATGGGCTCGAGTTCGCCGAACAGTTGGCTCGGATCTGCGTTCATTGGGTTGCGCCCGCGAAAGTACTCGTCCATGACCCCGGGGGCCGCGACGGGGCTGAACGTCGGATTGGGGATGAACTTATTGATCTGCCCCCCGACCAGGAGGCGGGTCTTGCCGTCGAGCTCCGCCCACTGCATGGTGCGCTTGCGGTACTCCGGCTCGAGGTGGCGCGTGAACGCGTCCAAGGCCTCGTAGTAGTGGTTGTCGCAGTCGAAGAAGCGGAACGGGACCTCGGTCGTCATGGGTGTCGCCCTTCGTGAGGGGTCAGTGGCGGGCCTGCCCCGGGCGACCGTCCAGGGCGGCCCGACGCAGGCCATGCTTAAGCTAGAACGAAATTCTCGTTCCGGCAAGGATCACACCTGGCGGTCCTGGCCGCAGGCGCCGCCGCCCGGTGGTCGGGATGGCCCTCTGTGTCCGCGCCGTCGTACATCGACGGGTCTCGTATCCGTTCGTTGTCGCGCTTGGGTCGGCTCCGCAGCAGAGCGGAACTCCTGTAAGAGAGTGCACTG
The DNA here is from genome assembly GCF_055570235.1 of Streptomyces sp. NPDC031274. Lineage (NCBI taxonomy): Bacteria > Bacillati > Actinomycetota > Actinomycetes > Kitasatosporales > Streptomycetaceae > Streptomyces > Streptomyces sp. NPDC031274. The sequence continues at coordinate 1,344 of NZ_JBVIHP010000133.1, forward strand.
TCATCCTGCTGACGGGCATGCCTGGTTCGCCGCGGAGGTATGGGAGGCGGGGCGGCATCGGGTACGGCTTTGGCTATTGAGTCGCGGCCGGCGGCCGCGACGGGCGGCGCCGAGGGCTCGCGGGCGGGGCGGGTGCGGTGCTCGGCAGGCTCGCGCCATTGAACTGTTGACCGAGTTCTTGACTGAAAGCAGAGTTCAGTTCTACGTTCATTGAGAGGACACGGCCGGGCCTCGCCCCGCCCGCGCAGCACGTCACGACGTACGCCGCGCCGCGAGCCGGCCGGCAGGGAGACCCCTATGCCTGACGCGTTCATCTACGACCATGTCCGGACACCGCGCGGACGCGGTAAGCCGAACGGATCCGTGCACGAGATCACGCCCATCCGGCTTGCCACGCAAACGCTGAGCGCGATCAAAGAGCGCAATGGCCTGCCGGCCGACGGCGTGGATGAGCTCATCCTGGGTGTGGTCAGCGGCGTCGGCGAGCAAGGGCCCTTGCTGTCCCGGATCGCGCCGATCACC
>NZ_JBVIHP010000134.1:0-1863 GCF_055570235.1 Streptomyces sp. NPDC031274
ATCTGCCCGTACGCGATCTGAAGGTGTACGAGGGCCTGCTCGGCGGCTGCTTCTTGCTGGGCGTGCTGGTGCGTGCGGTGCCAGTGCATCGCGAATGCCACCGCCGTGAGCGCGGTGTCCAGGAGCATCGTGAACCCGGACCCATCGCCGTCCACGGGCCTCTCACGCAAGATCGCTTGGACGCTGCGGCGCAGGACGCGGGCGCTGTCCAGGTCTGCAGCAATACGGGAGCGGGTGGCGCGTTCGAAGGTGAGGGCGGCCTGTTCCAGCTCGGTCCTCACCGCGGCCGGTGCAGTGATCGACAGGATGTCGAGTGTCGTGCCGAGCGCTACCAGTTGGCCTTGGCCGGTCGGGTCGGAACTGTTGATGAGGTGGTGGGGAATGCGCTCGGCGGCGGCTGTCGCCTGGTGCCACGGGTCACCCGGCCGGACAGCGATCGGCTCAGGGCTTGTGGTGGCGAGGCTCTTGCGGATCTTGGGCAGGGACAGGTCGGGGGCGAGGGTGGAGCCCGCGTAGAACACCGGCTCGCCCCTGACGTTGGTGTCGTCGGGCAGGGCGAAGTTACAGCCGAGTGCGTCGCCGGAGGGGCCGAGCTTGAGGCGCACCGTCACGCCTGTCGCCTCCAGCAGGGCGAGGAACTCGACCTCGTCGGATGCGGCGGCGACCGCGCGGCGAACCCGCAACCGGAGGACGTCACGAGTGGCGGCGTCTTGACCCAGGCGCTTGGCCTTGAAGTGCTCCTTGCTGGTGGGGCGTTTGGCGCCGGTTCCGTCGCCCTGCTTCAACCGCCTGAGCCCGTAGTCGAATTCGATATTGCGGGCCTCGCGTTGGACAGCGCGCTGGTCGTAGCCGCGCTCGGGGCGGCGGCCGTCCTGGCGTACGAGGGTGGCGGCGATGTGGATGTGGTCTTCGGCGTGGCGGACGGCGACCCAGCGGCAGGCTTCCTCGTCACCGTCGGGGGTGATACCGGCGGCGGCCACCATTCGGCGTGCGATGTCCGCCCACTGGGCGTCGCTGAGGATCGGGTCTTCTGGTGCGGCGCGCACGGGGCAGTGCCACACGGTGTCCTTGGGCGCCTTGTCACCCAGCATCTTCACGGGCTGGTCGAGCTGCGCGACGAGCTGAGCCATCGCGTCCTTCGCATCGCGGTGAGGGCTGCGGCCAGGGTTGGGGGCGAAGCCGTTCCAGGAGGCCACGAGGTGCGGGTCGATGTGTTCGTTAGCCCGGCCCTTGCCGAAGAGGTAGCCGATCGTGCGGCGTGTGGCGTCCGGGCCCGAGCCGAGAATGATCTTGGGTATCACCCGCTCACCGCCCCTCGGTGACCTGAGCGATGGCGGTGTCCAGCTCGGCGACTGACGCCTCGACGCGGTCCAGAAGCCGTTGGACGGTGTCGGGGTGGGGCCATGCGCCGTCCTTGTGGAGGTGCCAGGTGAGCTGGTTGAGGTTGTTGCCGATCTGGCCGAGCTGCCCGTTGGAGGCCATGAGCGCCTTGATCATGGCGCGGTAGTCGGCGACGGCTGCGGTGGGGTCGTCGGAGCGGGCGGCGGCGAGCGAGCACTCGGCCACGTAGCCACCGAGCGCCATGCGACTCAGGGCGGCGGCGTTCTGGACAAGGGCGAACTCGTCGTCGTTGTAGCGGGGGTGGACGCGACGATCGCGCAGCTGCTTGTCACGCAGACGGCGACGTTGCACGGGCTTGCGCGACGCGGACAGCGACGGCTTGCCGGTCCCCATCTCGGTCGGCTCCCCCGGGCCGGCCGACCCCGGTGCCGCCTCGGCGCCGGATGCCTCCGCCCCCTGTGGGGTGGAGGCCGGGTAAGGACTCCTTACCCGACAACTTGCTGCGCTGTTGGGGCTGGTGAT
>NZ_JBVIHP010000135.1:0-1862 GCF_055570235.1 Streptomyces sp. NPDC031274
CGACCCGGCGACGCGGCAGATGCCGCCCGGTCGGCGGCCCACGGTGTGCTCGACGTGCTGCACTCCTGGCTGGACGACGAGCGCTTCGCCACCGCCCGCCTGGTCGTTCTGACCCGGGGTGCAGTGGCCGTGCGGTCCGGCGAGGACGTCACCGACCTGCCCGGCGCCGCCGTGTGGGGTCTGGTGCGGTCCGCGCAGACGGAGAACCCGGGCCGTATCGTCCTCGTCGACCTCGACCCGGGCGCTGCTCCGGGCACCCTGACGCTGCCCCTGGTGGTCGGCCTCGACGAGCCGCAGCTCGCGGTCCGCGCGGGCCGGGCGCTCGCCCCTCGACTGGCCCGGATCGGCTCGTCGGCGGCCATGTCGCCGCCGGTGGGGGAGCGGGCCTGGCGCCTGGACACGACGGGCGAGGGCACCCTGGAGAACCTGTCGCTCGTCCCGAGCCCGGACGCCCTGGACGCACCGGCCGACGGTGAGGTCCGTGTCGCCGTGCGCGCGGCGGGAGTCAATTTCCGTGACGCCCTCATCGCCCTGGGCATGTACCCGGGTGCGGCGACCCTCGGCAGCGAGGGCGCGGGTGTGGTCACCGAGGTCGGGCCCGGTGTGACGGAACTGGCCGTCGGGGACCGCGTGTTCGGCATGATCGGGCACAGCTTCGGCCCGACCGCGGTCGGTGATGCTCGCCTCCTCACCCGGATTCCGGACGCCTGGTCGTTCGAGCAGGCGGCTTCAGCGCCGATCGTCTTCCTGACGGCCCTGTATGCGCTGCGGGATCTGGCGGGTCTGCGGGCCGGTGAGCGGGTGCTGGTGCACGCGGGCGCCGGCGGCGTGGGCATGGCGGCCATTCAGCTGGCCCGGCACTGGGGTGCTGAGGTCTTCGCCACGGCGAGCGAGGGCAAGTGGGACACGCTGCGGTCGCTGGGTCTGGACGACGACCACATCGCCTCGTCTCGGAGTCTGGACTTCGAGGGGAAGTTCCTCGCCGTCACGGACGGCAAGGGTGTGGATGTGGTCCTCAACGCCCTGGCGGGTGAGTTCGTGGATGCCTCGCTGCGGTTGCTGCCGGGTGGTGGCAGGTTCCTGGAGATGGGCAAGACCGATGTCCGTCAGGCGGGGGTGATTGCGGGTCAGTATCCGGGAGTGGACTACCGGGCGTTCGACTTGGTGGAGGCGGGTCCGGAGCACACGCAGCGGTTGCTGGGTGAGCTGGTGGAGCTGTTCGGCCAGGGTGTGGTGGAGCCGTTGCCGGTCAGGGCGTGGGATGTGCGCCGGGCGCGCGAGGCGTTCCGTTACGTCAGTCAGGCCAAGCACATCGGCAAGGTGGTGCTGACGATGCCCCGGGAGCTGGATCCCGAGGGCACGGTGCTGCTGACCGGCGCGACCGGCACGCTGGGCAGCCTGGTCGCCCGGCACCTGGTGGCCGAACGGGGCGTACGGGAACTGCTGTTGGTATCCCGGAGGGGTGAACAGGCTGCGGGAGCAGGCGATTTGGCCCGGGACCTGGAGGAGCTGGGCGCCCGGGTGCGGTTCGCGGCCTGTGATGTGGCTGACCGCGAGGCGCTGTCCGAGGTGCTCGGCTCGCTGGAGCGTCCGCTGACCGGCGTGGTGCACACGGCCGGCGTACTGGACGACGGTGTCATCGGCTCGCTGACGCCGGAGCGCGTCGACACCGTGTTCCGGCCGAAGGTCGACGCGGCGCTGAACCTGCACGAGCTGACCCGGGACATGGACCTGGCGATGTTCGTTCTGTTCTCCTCCGCGTCGGCCACGCTGGGCAGCGCGGGGCAGGGCAACTACGCGGAGGCGAACGCGTTCCTGGACGCCCTTGCCCAGCACCGCCGCGCGCAGGGGCTCGCCGGGCA
>NZ_JBVIHP010000136.1:0-1861 GCF_055570235.1 Streptomyces sp. NPDC031274
CGTGTTCAGGCGCAGGATCTCCGTCACGTGCGAGAGCCGTCCGTGCGGCTTGCCGGACTGGGTTGCCGCCAGGTCGAGTTCGGGGATGTTCTTGTCGCCGTTCGGGGTCCTGGAGATCAGCTTGCCGGTGACCGCGCTGCCGTCGGGGGCCACCCACTGCGGGGTGCCCGAGTTGGGCGCGGTGAAGCTGTGCGCGATGTTCCCCTGGAGCCGCGCGCTGACGTCGCGCTGGGCGAAGGCGAACTTGCCTGAGCCGTCATCGGCCTTCTTGCACTCGTAGATCTGCTGACCCTCGATCACCGAGGCCTGGAAGTTGGACGAAGCGAACCGGAAGTCGAAGCCGGTGGTGACCGTGTGGAGCTGTCCGCGGACCGCGCCACCCGGGAACTCGGCGGTGTGCAGGTTGGCGTAGAAGCCGCCCGGGTTCTGCTTCAACTCCGCCAGCAGGGCGGCGTCCTTGACCTGAACCGTGCCGGTCACGCTCTGGCCCTTGCTCGCGTCGAGCAGCTTCGTGAAGTCGACCTTGACCCCGCCGTTGGCGCCCCTGTCGCCCTGGTGGATGTGGAGCATGGTGGGCCTGTCCGTGCCGCGCCACTTGACCGTGACGGACACCTTGTCCCCCTTGACCTGGATGAACTCGAGCGCCGAGCCGTCCTTGTCACCGACCGCGGGCCCGCCCTGCACCGGCACCTCGTTCGCGCCGTTCAGGCTTGCCACGAAGATCGGACCACTGGTGGAACCGCTGTCGGCGGCAGCGGCCGGGAGCGTCGCGAAGGCCACCCCCGCGGATGCGGCGACGGCGACGCCGGAGGCGAGCAGGGCCCGGCGGTGGTGCGCGAGAGTACTGAAAGTGCCCATGATCCGAAATCTCCCCGTTTCCGAGCTGACGCCCCCTGCGTCAGCTTCTGGGCATGGATACGCGGTGAATCTCAGTCTGGACTCAATCCAACCTCTGCCCGAGTGTGTGACCTGCGTCACATCAGCATAGGATCGAGTGGAAGGGGACCCGGATCCGTATCCCTCAGTGGGATGACTCGGCATCACAAAGGGGGTCGCCATGTCCACGACCCGGTACAGCCCATCCCGGCACGTCAGGCGCGTCAGGCGCGTCAGCGGTTACGCCGCCGCCTGCGCCGCCGTCCTCGCACTCACCGCGTCCGGCTGCGGTGACAGCGGAGGCGACAGCGGCGACAAGAACGGCGGGAGCGACACCAAGAACTCCGCGACGCTCACCGCAGCCAAGGTCGACGACGTCGGCACGGTCGTCACCGACAGCAAGGGGTACGTCCTCTACCGCTTCGACGAGGACACCGCGAAGCCGCCCAAGTCCACCTGCAACGACACCTGCGCCAAGGTCTGGCCGGCCACACCCGCCCCCGGCACGGTCACCGTCAAGGGCATCGACAAGGACCTCGTCGGCACGGTCACGCGCGACGACGGCTCCAAGCAGCTCACCCTCGACGGCTGGCCGCTCTACACCTACGTCAAGGACGACGAACCGCGGGAGGCGCAGGGCCAGGGCGTGGACGGCACGTGGTTCGCCGTCACGCCGACCGGCGCGAAGGCGCAGAGCGCCACGGACCAGCCGGAGGACGAGGACTCCGGGGGCACGGGAGGCTACGGCTACTGACGGCCGCCGGCTCTCCTGACGGCTGCCGCCCCGAGCCCGGCCCGGGCGTCAGCCCGCCCGGTGCACCACCAGATCGCAGAGCTCGACGAGCGACGTCTTCGCGTCGCAGTCCCGCAGCGGTGCGAGCGTGTCCCGCGCCTCCTCCGCGAACCGCACGGTGTCCTTGCGGGCCTGCTCCAGGGCCGGGTGGACCCGCAGCCGCGCCAGCGCCTCGGCGTGCCGCGCGTCGTC
>NZ_JBVIHP010000137.1:0-1855 GCF_055570235.1 Streptomyces sp. NPDC031274
GGTTACAGTCAATATTTGGATTATTTGGAAAATATGATAAACAATATGATTTCGTATCAGCTAAACATGATTATGAAAACTCTAACAGAGATATCAATCGTTTTGACTATTCCAACAATCATTTTTGGTTTTTGGGGAGTCAATGTCGATGGCCCGTTTGAAAAATCTTCTTATGGTGTTTTTGCTGTGCTGATTATCTCTGTTATACTAAGCCTAATTTGCTGGTTTTTGCTGCGACGCAAAACATATTTGTAAAGTATTTGTGATACCCCAATATGATTTAAAGCAGAATTTCTTTGTTGACTTATTAAAAGGCTGGTTCCTTTCAATAATTTAATAGCTTCAGCGGCTTCCTTCACAGTATGAGAGTTAGAATATTCAAAGATAGCCATATATCCTCTGACAATTGATATGTTGATTAAATGGTCACATGATAAGGGTATAAACGAAAAGTTGTTTGGGATGCCAGACTAGGGACTATACTAGAAAACATCAGTACATTCCTTAGCTCAGGGTCTATAATTATATAATCGCCCCTGTGAAAACCTATTAAAACAGTCCCCGTTATCTACTAGGTAGATAATGGGGGCTGTTTTTTTGTTTAAATGGTATAATGGATCATATATAGCAGGACTATTATTTCAAATCAAGCAAGGATTTAACCCAAAGAAAAAACGAAACCTACCTAACAAACTTTATTTAGCAGATTTAGAAGTTACAGCAAAAGACGTGTATATTAAAAAGGATTTTGCTAATAAAACGGCTGAAACCTTTGATATGAGCGGTACCGACAAAATGGCAGCCCGACAAGGTTTCCGTTATATTCTTTATAAAAGTGTTTAGCAGTTGGGAATCGTTGACAATTTAAAAATTTGTCTGCAGCTTCTTTTCTTTTAGTCTAAAATAGAGGTTAATAACTAACAGGGGAATTACTAAATGATCAAACCCGAAAAGACAATCAATGGAACCAAATGGATTGAAACGATTCAAATCAATGCCGAAGAACGGGCAACCCTCGAAGATCAGTATGGCATCGATGAAGATATTATTGAGTACGTCACTGATAATGATGAAAGTACTAATTATGTTTATGATATCAATGAGGACTACCAATTATTCATCTTTCTGGCGCCGTATGCCCTCGACAAAGATGCGCTGAGATACATTACCCAGCCATTTGGCATGTTGCTCCATAAGGGCGTTTTATTCACGTTTAATCAAAGCGGCATACCTGAAGTCAACACGGCACTTTACTCGGCATTGGATAATCCCGAGGTTAAGAGCGTCGATGCATTTATTCTGCAAACACTGTTTACAGTTGTTGTCAGTTTTATCCCAATTTCTCGCGCCATTACCAAGAAACGCAACTATTTGGATAAAATGTTGAACCGGAAGACGAAGAACAGTGACTTGGTTTCACTTTCATATCTTCAACAGACGTTGACCTTTTTGTCCAGCGCGGTCCAAACCAATCTCAGTGAACTCGATCGTTTGCCAAAGACCCATTTTGGTGTCGGTGCTGACCAAGATAAAATTGATTTATTCGAAGACGTGCAAATTGAAGGAGAACAGGTCCAACGGATGTTTGAGATTGAAACCCAAGTCGTTGACCGAATCGATCATACCCTCAACAGCCTTGCTAATAACAACCTGAACGATACAATGAAATTTTTGACAATTTGGTCACTGACCATGGCTGTGCCAACGATCATTACCGGATTCTATGGGATGAACGTGAAGAAACTCCCGTTAGCCGGGATGCAAGATGCTTGGATGCTGACTTTGGGGATTTCTGTCGCCTTGATTGTGGCGATGCTGATTATGCTGAAGTTCTGGCGGAAGATGTGATGGGTGA
>NZ_JBVIHP010000138.1:0-1854 GCF_055570235.1 Streptomyces sp. NPDC031274
AGGCGCGATGCGAAGTGCTGGCGCATCGTGACCTCACTGCCGAAGCCCGCGCGGCGTGCCACTTCGGGCATGGGCAGGTCGGTGCGTTCGAGGAGCTTCTGCGCGGCTGCGAGGCGCTGGTCCAAGAGCCAGCGCAGTGGGGTGGTGCCCGTGGCCGCGGTGAAGTGACGGGCGAAGGTGCGCGCCGACATGCCTGCCTGGGCGGCGAGGTCGGTGACGGTGAGCGGTTCGTGGAGGTGGCGGAGGGCGTATTCGCGTACGGAAGCGAGGGCATCCGCGTCGCGGTCGGCACGCGGGGTGGGGTGCTCGATGAACTGGGCCTGGGTGCCGGTGCGGAACGGCGCGGTGACCATCGAGCGGGCGATGGTCGCGGCTGCTTCGGAGCCGTGGGCCGTGCGGACCAGGTGCAGGCACAGGTCGATGCCGGCGGCCGTGCCTGCGGCGGTCCAGATGTTCTCGTCCTCGATGAAGAGGGCGTCGGGTTCGACGGTGACGAGGGGGTGATGGGTGCGGAGCAGGTCGACGAGGCCCCAGTGGGTGATCGCGCGGCGGCCGTCGAGGAGGCCTGCCTGGGCGAGGGTGAAGGCGCCGCCGCAGAGTGCCGCGATGGTGGTGCCTCGGGTGTGTGCCTTGCGCAGGGCTTCGAGGACCGGGGGCGGTGCAGGGGTGACGTGGTCGTCGAGGCCGGGGACGACGATCAGGTCGGTGCTGGTGAGTCGGGTCAGCCAGGCGAGTGTGCGATCGGGGGTGAGGGTCAGGGCGCCGCGCATCGGCACGGGTGCGAGGTCGGTGCCGACGCGGCGCAGGTCGAAGGGGGGTACGCCACGGTCGGTGCGGTCGTTGCCCCAGACCTCCGTGATGACGGAGACGTCGAAGGCGCGGATGCCGGGGAACGCGAGCAGGGCGATGCGCTGTGGGGCGGTGGCGGGGGTTATCGCCGGGTCAGTGGCCGTGGCGGTCGCTGTGGTGGTGGCGGGAGGCTTGGGCACGGTGGCAGTAAACCATCGGTCGATGACTTTCTTCCCTCTGGGCCGAGGGTCGGTGCGGCGGCAGCATCGTGGTCATGGACATCGCAGAGAACGCAGCGCTGGTCGTGGTGGACGTGCAGAAGGGTTTCGAGGAGGAGGGGTTCTGGGGAACGCGGAACAATCCGGGGGCCGACGAGAACATCGCGTCGCTCGTCGACATCTGGCAGGCCACGGGGCGTCCGGTCGTCTTCGTACGGCATGACTCGCCCAAGCCGCAGTCGCCGCTGCGGCCGGGATACGAGGGGAACGACTTCAAGGAGTACGTCGAGCAGCGGCGTGGGAAGGGGGCCGGGCCGGAGCTGTTCGTGACGAAGACCGTGAACTCGGCCTTCTACGGGACGCCGGATCTGGACGCGTGGTTCAAGGCGGAGGGGATCCAGGAGTTCGTGGTGGCGGGGATCCAGACCAACATGTGCGCGGAGACGACGGCGCGGATGGGAGGCAACTTGGGGTATCGGGTGCTGTTCGCGCTGGACGCGACGTACACGTTCGACCTTGAGGGGCCGTTCGGCTGGCGGCGCAGTGCGGAGGAGCTGGCGCAGGGCTCTGCGGTTTCGCTGCACGGAGGGGGCTTCGCGGAAGTGGTGACCACGGAGACCGTCGTCGGCGCCGCGGGGCGGTGATGCGGTGATGCGGTGATCCCTCTGGGGTGTGCGGGGGGCCGCGTTGGGGGCGCGGCCGCTGTGCGTCCCAGGCCCCCGGCCTCAGGCCCCCCACCCTCGGCGCCGGGTCGGTCAGGTGTTGCTGCCGGAGGCCAGTTCGCGGCTGCGGTCGCGGGCGGCTTCGAGGGCGGCGATGAGGGCTGCTCGTACGCCGTGGTTCTCGA
>NZ_JBVIHP010000139.1:0-1826 GCF_055570235.1 Streptomyces sp. NPDC031274
CGTGCCCGCTCTGCGGGCCTCGTCCGGGCGGTCCGACGGGCCCGGTGAACTGCCGCCGCTGCTGCGCGGCCTGGTCCCCACGGTGGGCACGGCAGGGCCGACGGGCCGGCGCACCGCGTCCGCCGCTCCGGCGGACACCGGTGGCGACACCCTCGGACAGCGTCTCGCGAAGCTGCCGGAGGCCGAGCAGGAAGCCGAACTCCTGGCGCTGGTACGGGCCCACGTCGCGGGCGTCCTCGGATACTCGGGGTCGGATGACGTCGAAGCGGACCGGACCTTCCAGGAGATCGGCTTCGACTCGCTCACCGCGGTCGAGTTCCGCAACCAGCTCACCGCGGCCACCGGGGTGCGCCTTGCCGCCACGGTGATCTTCAACTATCCGACACCGGAGGCGGTCGCCGCCCACCTGCGCGGCCGGCTCGTCACCGCCGCGGCGGCCGAGGCAGGAACCGCGGAACTGGACGCCCTTGAACGGCTCCTCGGTCAGGAGACGGTCGGCGGACAGGCCAGGTCCCGGATCACCGAACGGCTGCAGACACTGCTGGCCAAGTGGGGTGACGACGCCGGGACCGGGCCGGTCGTGGCACACGAGGCACACGAGACACACGAGGGACAGACCGTCGCGGAGGAGCTGGACGCCGCGTCGGACGACGAAGTCTTCGACTTCCTCAACAAAGAGTTCGGGATCTCCTGACGCACGCAGGGCTCGGGTTCCATCCATTAGGAGAGCTGACTTTAGATGGCGAACGAAGAACGACTCCGTTACTTCCTCAAGCAGGTCTCTGCCGACCTGCACGCGACCCGCCTCCGTGTGCGCGAGCTGGAAGGCAAGGTGCAGGAGCCCGTCGCGATCGTCGGGATGAGCTGCCGCTACCCCGGCGGGATCGCCTCGCCGGAGGACCTGTGGAGGCTCGTCGCGGAGAGCGGTGACGGCATCACCCGCTTCCCGGAGAACCGCGGTTGGGACCCCGAGACCCTTTACAACCCCGACCCCGACCACGAGGGAACCTCGTACGCCCGCGAAGGCGGCTTCCTGCACGAGGCCGGGGCCTTCGACGCGGAGTTCTTCGGGATCAGCCCGCGTGAGGCCTTGGCGATGGATCCGCAGCAGCGGTTGCTGCTGGAGACGTCGTGGGAAGCGCTGGAGCGGGCGGGTATCCCCCCGGCGGGGTTGCGCGGGTCGGCGACCGGGGTGTTCACCGGGATCTACGCCGTCGACTACGGCCCGCGGATGGGCAGCGGGGCGGTCGGCGAACTGGAGGGTCTCGCGGTCACAGGAACGTATACCAGCGTGGCTTCGGGCCGGGTGGCGTATGCGCTGGGGCTGGAGGGGCCGGCGGTGTCGGTCGATACCGCCTGCTCGTCGTCGCTTGTCGCTGTCCACCAGGCGGTGCGGTCCCTCCGTGCCGGCGAGTGCGGGCTGGCCCTGGCCGGCGGGGTCACCGTCATGGGGACGACGCAGGTGTTCCGGGAGATGTCGCGTCAGCGGGGGTTGTCGGGTGATGGCCGGTGCAAGGCGTTTGCGGAGGCGGCTGATGGGACGGGTTTTTCTGAGGGTGCGGGTGTGCTGGTGCTGGAGCGGTTGTCGGAGGCGCGGCGTCGTGGTCGTCGGGTCTGGGCGGTGATCCGGGGTTCGGCGATCAATCAGGACGGGGCGTCCAATGGGCTGACGGCGCCGAGCGGTCCGGCGCAGCAGCGGGTGATCCGGTCGGCTCTGGCTGATGCCGGGGTGTCGGCCGGTGAGGTGGATGTGGTGGAGGCGCATGGCACAGGTACGACGTTGGGTGATCCGATCGAGGCGCAGGCACTGTTGGCCACCTACGGGC
>NZ_JBVIHP010000140.1:0-1825 GCF_055570235.1 Streptomyces sp. NPDC031274
TGCGCGAACACGCGGACGCGCTCGCGGAGTTGTTCATCACGATCATCCGCACCCACACACCCGCCGAGGCGGGCACCGTGAGCATCGAACGCCTGCGCCCGCTGGCGAAGAGTGTGGTGGAGGCGGAACTCTCGATGGCCCTGGACCGCCGCCTGGCCTCGGAGAAGCAGGACGAGGACTGACTGTCGCCCACCTCGGCGTGCCTACCCAGCGCGCCTACCTCGGCAGGAACCAACGAGCCTTGTAGATCCCGCCGTCGACCAGCTTGTACTCACTCCGCGGCCGATGCACGCTCACCTTGGTCGTCCACCAGGTCTCCTCGAGACCGCTCTCCGGCACAGTGGTGATGACCTGCCCCGTCCGCGGATCGTTGCCGACGCCCTTGACCGACTTCCGGGAGATCTCCTCGGCCCCCGCGAAGTCCTGCACGAAGACGCCGCCCCGGATGTCGTACTGGAAGACGGAGGCGTTCGTCGTCACCCAGAGCCGCCCAGGCCGCCCAGGCCGCCCGGCCACAGGGAAGAGGTCATGTCCGCCGGGGGTCTTGCCCGGCGTCCCGATCGGGAGGCCCACCGACGAGAGGCGTGTCAGCGTGGGCCGGGCCCGCGTGCCACCCACGGCGTACGTGACCAGCTCGTCGTCGCCGATGGCCCACAGCACCTCGCGCTCGCCGTCCCAGTGCAGCCCGTGCGCGCCCTTGAGCTCCGCCTCGGCGTACCGCGAGGCATGCGGCCCCTGCGACGCCGCGTACAGCCTGACCAGCGCACCCGTGCTGCACGCCACCGCGACGTTGCCGTCCGGCAGGATCTCCGCGCTGTGCGGATTGAAGAGGTCGTCGCCGGGACCGATCGCCGTGCCCCAGTAGCGCCTGCCCGAGGGATAGTCGACGACGGCGACGAAGCCGAAGGACGCGGTCGTCAGGACGTACGTACGCCCCTTGAGCCTGCGTACCTTCGACTCGCTCGGATACACCCAACTGTCCTCGGGCCGAAGATCCTCGTACCCCGCGCGTCTCAGCGGCGAGAACGCCCACCGCACCACGGAAGGATCGGCCTCCGCGTCCCAGACCCTGCGCCGCGGATCGAGTACGAGGATCTGCTGGGTCGCCTGCTCAGTGAGAAGCACGGGCGGTGTGCCCCGGGGTACCCCACCGGAGGCGGCGGCGGATGACGCGGCGGCCAGCGGCAGACCCGCCCCGATCCCGGCGCCCAGAGCCCTCAGCAGCACACCCCGACGAGACAGCGTCCCGGACATGAAGTCCCCCCACACGACGGAAAGTTGGGCCGTTTCCGCGTCATTGTCAGGTACGCGCCCCCCATTCCGCCATCGACGCGCCACATCTCATGCAGCCGGCACGGAGCGATCACCCGAAAGCAGCAGGACCCACCCGGGGCCTCCGGGTGGGTCCTGCTGTTCAAGCCGGCGCAGCGTCAGGCGTCGTAGTCCTGGTTGAACTTGTCCTGCTGCTCCTGCGCCGCACGCTGTGCCTCGTCCGGGGACTTCGCGGAACGCTCCCGCGACTCCTCCTGGGCTTGCTGGCCGCGCTCCTGCGCGTCGTCACGGGCCTGCGATGCGCGCTCGCTCGCCTCGTCCTGCTCGCTGCCCATGGCACCCTTCGCCTTGGCGGCGAGGTCCTCGGACTTGTCCTGGAACTGGTCCTTGATGCCCATGCGGTTCACTCCTAGAGGGTGAGGTTGGAAGGGCCTCGACCAGACTTACATGGGGGCACATTCCTCGCATTTCGATCAATGACCGGCAGTGACGAACCGCGAAAAGCCCTGCCCGAGACGCCCCTCTACCCCCGCGGCGGAAGCTTCGGCCGCTG
>NZ_JBVIHP010000141.1:0-1823 GCF_055570235.1 Streptomyces sp. NPDC031274
TGGAGGCGCCGAAGGAGTACGAACCACTGCGTTTCAACTCATCAAGAGCATGTGTGGCGAAGCGAGCTACGTCAAAGTATGGCGACAAATCCCTCTCTATCTCATACGGGCCATCACTGTTTCCGTTCAATTACGACTTCGGGAGATCCCCCGGGAACGACCGCGACACCAAGAGGACCGCGATCAGCGTCGGGCCCGATGTGAAGCTGGCCTACTGGGAACACCATCTCCTCGGCGAGATGCAGTACTACGTCTACGTCAGGTGTGGAGTACCCGGAAGCCCCGGGTCCCAGCTGAATGAAGTCCCCTTGGAAGGGCACATGACGGACAACCTCACCACGGACCCCAGCCCCCGCACCCACCTCCAACATCTGATGCACTCCGCCAAGGTGATGGCCGACGCTTTCAACTGCACCAACAAGCCCAAGATCCCCTCGACCATCCCCGCCTCCGCGAAGGGCTGAGAGGGGGTTTGAGGGCTGCCAGCCTTCAATACCCTGACGTGTCGACAGGGTGCCCGGACGGCCAGAGTTGCCTTGCCCTGGGCGAACGCAACCCGCTGAGCGAGGACCCCGGCGGGAAGGCTCCAACGTCTGGGGTTTGGGCCGTGACTGGCTCTGCCCCAAGAACCTCACGTACTCCTTCCTCATCCCGACAGTGCTGAACTGAACTGGCCTGGGGTTCGTAGCGGCCGAGGTCCGGGACCACGTCCGGCTCTCCAGCGGCTACTGCCCGTATGTTGCCCAGGCGCACGGCATCGGCTCCGGGAGCACGGCTTGGAACTAGGCGTCCGAAAGTGAGACGGGCGCCGCCGGATTAAGAGGCCATGGCGTGCAGCCGTACACGAATCCGCGCCACGGCCTACCTGGCTCCCAGATCCCGCCGCCCCCGCCGCCGCCAGTCCCGCACAGCCACCCCCGCCCCACCAAGCCCCGCCACCACAACCCCCGCCCCCACAGCCACGTACGTGGCGATGCGGGCCGTTCGTTCTTCCGCTGTTTCACCGAGGTGGAGGTCAGCGGGAGTCGGGGCCTTCGCGCGGGTGATTCCCTCCTCGGCGCTCGGGGTCTCGATCGGGTGGTCGTCCTCCGTCAGGGCTCGGACCGGGTCCACCACTCCCCAGCCGACCAACCTGTCGTGGCCCGCCACCGAGCGTTCTGCCGTCTGTTTGATCTGGGCCGTGATCTGGCGGGGTGTCCAGTCCTTGTGCTTGGACTTGATCAGGGCCGCCACTCCTGCGACGTACGGGGCCGAGAAGCTTGTGCCGTTGTCCGAGCAGTGGCCGCCGCCCGGGACCGTCGAGATCATGTCCACGCCGGGGGCTGCCACGCCCACGGCCTCGCTCGACTGGGAGAACGCGGCCCGTTCGTTGTTGCGGTCCGATGCCGCTACCGCCAATACGCCCTCGTAGGAGGCCGGGTAGGTCGGTTTGACGTTGCCGCCCAGGCCGTCGTTGCCGGCCGACGCCACGATCACCTTCCCGCGCGCGAGTGCCCTGTTCACCGCCTGCTTCAGGATCGGGGCCGGCTCCACGGCGTTGGCCGTGTCCTGGGAGATGTTGATGACGTCCGCCCTCGCGGCGACCGCGTAGTCGATCGCCTGGGCGAGAGTCTCTGTGTCGCCGTGGCCCTCCGCGTCGTTCTGCTGGATGGGGATCAGCGTGGCGTCGGGGGCCAGGCCCACGAAACCGGTGCCCTTGGCCGGGCGGGCCGCGATGATGCCCGCCACGCGCGTGCCGTGGCCGACGGTGTCCGTCGTGCCGTTCTCCTTGCCGCGCTCGAT
Source organism: Streptomyces sp. NPDC031274 (assembly GCF_055570235.1). Lineage (NCBI taxonomy): Bacteria > Bacillati > Actinomycetota > Actinomycetes > Kitasatosporales > Streptomycetaceae > Streptomyces > Streptomyces sp. NPDC031274. Next base: position 1,783 of record NZ_JBVIHP010000141.1, read on the forward strand.
CTTGTCGCCGTTCTCGTCCTTGAGGTTCTTGGGGAGCAGGT
>NZ_JBVIHP010000142.1:0-1821 GCF_055570235.1 Streptomyces sp. NPDC031274
AGACCTATCCCGAAGCCGGGCATGTCGTCCAGTACCTCACCGACTACGAGCATCGGTACGAACTCCCCGTCATCCGACCGGTGTCCGTACACGGCGTCCACCGCGACGGGGCCTTCCCGCGGGTCGAGGGCGACACCGGTACCCGGCGGGCCCGCGCCGTCATCAGCGCGACCGGCACCTGGTGGCGGCCCTTCCTGGCCGCCGTCCCCGGTCGCCCCGACTTCCGCGGCCGTCAGCTTCACACCGTCGATTACCGCGGCTCGCGTGACTTCTCCGGGCAGCGGGTCGTCGTGGTCGGGGGCGGCAACTCCGGCGCCCAGATCGCCGCCGACCTCGCGCACGACACCGAACTGACCTGGGTCACCCAGCGCCCGCCGCGCTTCCTCGCCGACGACATCGACGGCCGTGCACTCTTCGACGCGGCCACCGCCCGGCGCAAGGCGCTGGAGAGCGGAAGCGCGGACACCGGCGGCGTGGCCTCGCTGGGCGACATCGTCGCCGTGCCGCCGGTGCGCGAGGCACGTAATGCGGGCCTGTTGAAGGCTTCACCGATGTTCACCCGGCTCACGTCAAACAGCGTGGGGTGGGGCGATGGAACGAGTTCCGAAGTCGACGCGGTCATCTGGTGCACCCGATTCCGCCCAGCCCTCTCCCACCTCGCCCCGCTCCAACTCCGGGGCTCACGCGGCCACATCACCACCGCCGGAACCCGCGCGACGGACGAACCGCGCCTCCACCTGCTCGGCTACGGCGATTGGACCGGGCCCGCCTCCGCCACCCTGATCGGCGTCGGCCGCCCGGCCCGCGATGCTGCCCGCGAGATCGCAGCTCTTCTGGGACCTCGTTCCTGACCTTCGAGCGGGCAACGCCACTTCCAGCCCGGCTGTTGGGACGGCACAAGCTCATGGAACTGGGCTAAGAGCACGGCCCTCGCGGCGTAGCCTCTCTCACGAACCGGGCGTCGAAGCTTGCGGGGAACCATGGATCAGGGCTGGTCTGCGCTGATCGCGGGCTTGGCCGGACTAGTTGGCGCTGCGATCGGCGGGTACTTCACCAAAGCCGGCGCCGTGCAAGGCGCGAAGACGGCGGCCGACGCAGTGGCCCCCCAGGTCGAAGAACGCCGGGCTGACGAACTCAATAACTGGATCCGGCAGGAACGACGAGACATTTACGGCGAGGTCATCCGAGCCCATGGTGAGCTGGCGGGCCAGTTGGCGTCGCTTCGTGTCGCTGTCGACCGGGACACGGTGGAAGACGCGATGAGCGACCAGATCGATGAGGCCTGGACGGTGCTCGCCCTCGCATGCAGCGGCGTCCACCTCTTCGGTCCTGGGCCGGTCTGGGCAGCCGCGGACCGTGTACGAGACGCCACGCGAGAATGTGTATTCGCGCACCGCTCTTTCGTCGCAACGCCTCCCGAGGCTGATGCGGGAGAGCGGATCCTCGCCTGGCACGACCTTGCTCGACCTCGCTAAGAGATGGCTTCAGCCCTGACGAGTTTTTCTGTCCTCTGCCGCGAAGCACTCGGCGTCGCCGTGGAGACGAGCGACTAGCTGATTCCAACTCGCCGATGCAGCCCATCATCAGCGGCCAGTCGGCAACCTCCGACAAATGTTCGAGACCCAAGACCCACGACCCGGAACCGTCCAACCGGAAGCTGCGTGCTCGCCGTCACTGAGCAAGTCGCCGAACACGGAGAGTGGGAGCACGATGTCCAACGGGCCGGCATGGTTGGCGGCGTCAGCAGGCGTCGGTGGCGCAGGAGCAGCGTGGTTTGCAGCGATCAACGGCGTCCGAACGCTCATACAGACTCGCGCCGAC
>NZ_JBVIHP010000143.1:0-1056 GCF_055570235.1 Streptomyces sp. NPDC031274
GAGGAGAGCGGCAAAGGCTGGTGGACCGAGTACCGCCAAGCCCTCGATCAACCCGTGCTGGACCTGGCGGAGCTGGAGGCGGCTGCCGATGCTCTGTATTCGTACGAATCACTGTTCGTCCCCGGCCTTCTCCAGATCGCCGAGTACACGCGATCGATCTTCAGATCCAGCCAGAGCGAACGCTCCACGAGCGAACTCGAGCGCGCGGTCCAGTTCCGGATGGAACGGCAGAAGATCCTCGCCCAAGAACGGCCCCCGACCCTGAATGCGGTGATCCACGAGGCCGCGCTGCACGTGCGATTCGGCGGCACAGCAGTGATGCGCAAGCAGTTGCTGCACCTGATCCGCATGGCCGAACTGCCCCACGTCACCATCCAGGTGCTGCCGTTCACGGCCGAGGGACTCTCCGCCTTCAGCACTCCGTTCCTGCTGGTGGGCTCCCACGGGGCCGCACTGGAGACCGTCCTCGTCGAGACTCCGGCGTCCTCGCTCTACGTGCACGAGCGCGAGGCAGTGGACAAGTACACGACGCGGTTCGCTCGCCTCTCTGCCACAGCCCTGCCGCCCCTGGACGCGACAGTAGCCGCGTCCGCCCACGACTCACGCGACTCCCTGAGCTTGATCCAGCACCTGCTCTACAGCCTCCAGGAGATCTGACATGCCCGAACTCACCTGGCAGAAGTCGTCATTCAGCGAGGACCAAGCAAACTGCCTCTACATGGCCACCGCCCCCGACGGAACCCTCCGCCTCCGCGAGAGCGACACCCCGGGCACGATCCTGACCGCCGCCCCCGGCGCACTCGCCGCGCTCCTGGAGACCCTCTCCCAAGAGCCGTCGCGCCACCCGACCGCACGTCCCGGCGTGCGGCGTGACCGCTGCTGATGAAGAGTCGAGGCGGGACCCCACCCGCCCCACTCGAAGGAGAGAAACATGCTTCGGCGCATCTCAATCGCTCTGGCCGGTCTGATGGCGGTCGGCTTCTTCGCCGCCGCCCCGGCGTCCGCCCACGACAGCGACGTCCACGGCTGCTGGAAGGACAAGACTCATGTCCAGGC
>NZ_JBVIHP010000143.1:1066-1820 GCF_055570235.1 Streptomyces sp. NPDC031274
CGGAAGTGTCGTGGTGCACGACTTCGACGCCACCTGCTGGCACGTGGGCTGACCCGGTCGGCTGCGGTTGACGATTCGGGTGTGCACCCCGTCGAGGGGATGCCCACCCGAACACCGCGCGATTCCACGCATCCTGGCTCGGACAGGCTCTCTAGGCGGCGCCCTCGCCGGCCCACTCCCGCAGCAGTGCCTCCCTCTCCGTCCCCCGGGGCGAGCCGCCCTCCCGTGCCCGGCCCCACTCCGCCATCGCCGCCAGCGCCGTCCGCAGCGTCGCCTCGCCCTCCGTCATGCGGGACAGGAGCGTCAGGGACAGGTCGTACTCCGACTGGGAGTAGCCCGTTGCCGCTGCCACGTACGCCGTCAGGGTCGTTTCCTCGGCCTCCGGCCTCGCGAGCCGGACCGTCATCGCCGGTGCGTCGTCCGAGCCGCCAAGGCCCACCGTCAGGGCCATGTCCACCAGGACGCCCACCTGGCGCTTGAGGGACTTCACCGGGGCGTCCTCGACGGTCAGGGCGCGCACCTCGTCCCAGGGGTAGAACGCCGACTGCTTGTCCCCCAGGGCCACCACACCCTCCGGCGTCAGCCGCACCCCCGCCGCGAGGCCCGACGGCTTCGCGCCCACGTACACATCGCCCTCGGCGATCCAGAACAGGCCCACCATGGCCATCGTCGGCTCAACTCCCCCGGAGAAACGGTCAAACTGCGCGTAGGGGGAGGGGGGGGGGGGACACCACTCCCCCCCCCCCCCCGCCCC
>NZ_JBVIHP010000144.1:0-1814 GCF_055570235.1 Streptomyces sp. NPDC031274
GTAGGGGCTGTCGAGCTGCTGACCGACAACCGTGAGTGGCTGCGGGAGAACGGTCCGCGGCGTGCGGGTGTGTCTTCGTTCGGCATCAGCGGCACCAACGCGCACATCATTCTCGAAGAGGCACCGGAACTCGATGAGGAGGAGCGGGAGGGGCAGGAAGGGCTGCCGGCTGCGTCGGTTCCGTCGGTTGTTCCGTGGATGTTGTCGGCGAAGTCGGAGGAAGCGCTGAAGGCGCAGGCCCAGCGGCTGCTTGAACACGTTGCGGAGCATGCGCATGCCGGGGCCTCGCCCGCGGATGTGGGGTACTCGCTCATCACGTCGCGTGCGGCGTTGGAGCACCGTGCCGCAGTGGTGGGTGGTGATCTGGAGTCGCTGCAGGAGGGGCTGCGGGCGATTGCTTCGGGTGGTGCTGATGCCCGTGCGGTGAGTGGCGTCAGCTTGGGTGCGGGCGGCAAGAGTGTGTTCGTGTTCCCGGGTCAGGGGTCGCAGTGGGTGGGCATGGCTGCCGAACTGATCGAGTCTTCCCCGGTGTTCGCGGAGCGGATGCGCGAGTGCGCCACAGCTCTGTCCTCGTATGTGGACTGGTCGCTGTTCGACGTCCTCGATGATGCCGAGGCGCTGGAGCGGGTGGACGTGGTCCAGCCGGTGTTGTGGGCCGTGATGGTGTCGTTGGCCGAGCTGTGGCGTTCGTACGGCATCAAGCCGGGTGCCGTGGTGGGTCACTCCCAGGGCGAGATTGCGGCTGCGTGTGTGGCCGGTGCGCTGTCGATCGAGGATGCCGCCAAGGTGGTGGCCCTGCGGTCGAGGGCGATTCTGGCGCTGTCGGGTCTGGGTGGCATGGTGTCGGTGGCACTGCCCGTGGACGAGGTCCGCGAGCGGCTGACCGAGGGACTCTCCGTCGCGGCCGTCAACGGCCCCGCCTCGGTGGTCGTTTCCGGTGAGGTCGCCGAGCTGGACGCCCTCCTTGCCGCCTGCGAAGCCGACGAGGTCCGGGCGCGCCGCATCCCGGTCGACTACGCCTCGCACTCCGCGCATGTGGAGACCATCCACGCCGAACTGCAGCAGGTTCTGGCGGGACTTGAGCCGCGTACGGCCGACGTGCCGTTCTTCTCCACGGTGACCGGCGACTGGCTGGACACCACGGTGATGGACGCGGAGTACTGGTACACGAACCTGCGTCAGACCGTCCGTTTCGAGGAGGCCACGAGGGCGTTGGCTGAGCAGGGCCACCGGTTCTTCATCGAGGCGTCCGCGCATCCGGTACTGACGATCGGTGTGCAGCAGACGCTGGAAGACAGTGGTGTGGACGCGGCTGTTCTCGGCACGCTGCGGCGTGACGAAGGCGGCCTGGAGCGGTTCCTGCTCTCCCTTGCCGAAGCTCAGGTCCGGGGTATGGCGGTCGACCCGGCGATGGTGTTCCCCGGGGCCAAGGTCGTGGACCTGCCTACGTATGCCTTCCAGCACCAGCACTTCTGGCTTGAGCCGGGGGTGGGTGATGCGGATGTGGTGTCGGCTGGTCTGGAGGGTGCGGGGCATCCGTTGTTGGGTGCTGCGGTGTCGTTGCCGGATGTGGATGGGTTTTTGTTGACGGGGCGGTTGTCGCTGCGTTCGCATCCGTGGCTGGGTGAGCATGTGGTGGATGGGTCGGTTCTGTTGCCGGGGACGGCGTTTGTGGAGCTGGCGGTGCGGGCGGGTGATGAGGCTGGTTGTGGTCGGGTTGAGGATCTGACGCTTGAGGCTCCGTTGGTGTTGCCGGAGTCGGGTGCTGTGCAGTTGCAGGTGGTGGTGGGTGCGCCGGATGGGCAGGGTGCTCG
>NZ_JBVIHP010000145.1:0-1808 GCF_055570235.1 Streptomyces sp. NPDC031274
AACACGACGCGCATCTGTACTGGCGCCGAGGCATGAGCCTGGCTGCCCTACTCGGCCCCCTTCACGACTGGGAGGAGAGCGTGGGACAGCTCGCCCGGGTCACCGAGCGCACCAGGACGATCGACCTGTCCCACGAAGAGTCCGGTCTGCGGGCCCGGGTCGCGGAGACGCTCCGCGCGGTGGCCGCCGCCCCGGAGGAGAAGCGGCGCAGGATGCTGGCGGAGACCCGTCTGGTCTGCCCGCACTACCCCGAGCCGTACGGAACGGCGGCGGCTCCGACCACCCAGGTCGTGATCTCCCAGGAGTTCGAACGGGCGGGCCTCGCTCAGCCGTCGACGGGCATCGGCGAGTGGGGTCTGCCCACGGTCATCGCCCACGGAACAGCGGCACAGCAGGAGCGGTTCGTGATGCCCACGCTCCGCGGCGAGATCGCGTGGTGCCAGCTGTTCAGCGAGCCCGAGGCCGGCTCGGACCTCGCCTCGCTGAGGTCCCGGGCTCAGAGGACGGACGGGGGCTGGCTGCTCGACGGCCAGAAGGTGTGGACGTCCATGGCCCGCGAGGCCGACTGGGGCATCTGCCTGGCCAGGACCGATCCCGACGCACCCAAGCACAAAGGCCTGAGCTACTTCCTCGTGGATATGCGCTCCCCCGGCCTGGAGGTCCGGCCGCTGCGCGAGGCCAACGGGGGCTACCTTTTCAACGAGGTGTTCTTCAACAGCGTGTTCATTCCGGACGACTGCCTGGTCGGGCAGCCCGGTGACGGCTGGCAACTGGCCCGCACCACCTTGGGCAACGAGCGGGTCGGCATAGGCAGCGGCATGTCCAGTGTGCGAGAGCGGCCTGCCCGTACCGCCGAGGCACTCGGCGCCGATGGGCCCAAGGTGGTGCGCGACATCGGGGCACTGACCGCCAAGATCAACTCTTTCGAGGCGCTCGGGCAGCGAATCTTGCTCAAGCACCTGTCGGGCCTGCAGCCGGGTGCCGAGTCGAGCGTGCTCAAGGCCGCTTCCTCCTGGAACGCCGCCGAGGTTCGCCGTACGGCACTGGGGTGGATGGACGCTCGCGCGAGCGTCCTGACCGGGCAGGACGACGACGCCGCCCAGGCGTTGCTCTCGGTGCCGCCGTTGCTGATCGGCGGAGGGACCAGCGAGATCCAACTGAACGTGATCGCCGAACAGGTCCTGCGCCTGCCGCGGGAACAGGTCCGATGACAGCTTCCGGCGACAACGCCACCGACCTGGCTCTGATCGTCTTCCGGCTCACGCTGGCAGTCGTCTTCGTCATGCACGCCTGGAACCATGTGTTCGGCGGCGGGCGCATCCCCGGAACGGCCAGGTGGTTCGAGTCTCTCGGCATGCGACCTGGCGTACTGCACGCCTGGATGGCCAGCCTGGCCGAGTTCGGCGCCGGGATCCTCATCGCTCTCGGACTCCTCACCCCGCTCGGAGCAGCTGCGGCCGTCGGGGTTATGGGGGTGGCGCTGGTCACCAACCACCTGAAGAACGGGTTCTTCATCTTCCGCCCCGGCGAGTGCTACGAGTACGTGCTGGTACTCGCTGTCAGCGCCGTGGCGCTCGCCGGGACTGGACCGGGTCGCTGGTCGCTCGACGAGCTGATCGGCGTGACCATCGGCGCCTGGGAGCGACTGACCATCGCGGCTGGCTTGGGCGTCATAGGGGCGGCGACGCAACTCGCCGTGTTCTGGCGCCCGCGTACACGGCCCACGTCGACAGCAGGCGACTGATCGCTACTGCGGGAGGAACGATGTCAGCCCAGGGCCGGCGGCTAGACTCGCATTCTAGGTTCAG
>NZ_JBVIHP010000146.1:0-1806 GCF_055570235.1 Streptomyces sp. NPDC031274
ACGCCGCATCCTGGACCGCCTCGGCACCCACGAGGAGCTGGTCGAAGCGGCGGGCGCGGGCACAGGTACAGGCACAGGCTCCGGTGACGTACCGAAGACGGCCGCACCCCGCCCCGCCGTCCCCACCCAGCGCACATCGGAACCGAAGGAACGCGAACGCCCCAAGCGCCTGCGCCGCGTGGTCCCCCGCCCCCGCCCCCGCCCGGCGGCGGAGGAACCGGAGCTGCCCGAGGAGGACCCCGGGCCCTCCCCGCCCCATCTCGCCGGCACGGACGAGCTCGGTGAGGGCGGCTCCGAGCCCGACTGGTGGCGAGTGGACAGCAGCCCCTTCGGCCTCGCCGACAGCGTGCCGGGCTTCACCGGCGGCGTAGAGATCCCGGAACTCCTCAAGCCCCCGCCGAAGAAGCGCCCCGAAGCGGACGAAGAAGAGGAAGAGGAAGAGGGAGACGAAGCAGAAGAGGGAGCCGGCGGTGAGCCGGAGGAAGAGCCCGCCTCCACGCGGCGGCGCCGCATCCGCATTCTCCGCCCCGCGACGTCGGCCCCGGCCACCCCACGCTTCAGCAACCCCCTCCTCCTGCTCGCCGCAGCCCTCCTCACCGTCGGCGCCATCCTCGGCAACTGGCTGGCCCTGGGCGGCGGCTGGCTCCTCGCCTACGCCTCCCGCAGGCTGAGCCGCGCCGAGGCGAAGTGGGCCGTCATCGGCCTCCCGGGGCTCGCCGTGGCGGCAGGAATCACCTGGCTGTGGGGCAGGACCGAACGCCGCTGGGGCGACCCCATCGTCGACGGCCACATGAGCGACGCGATGGCCGAGACCTGGCCGTGGGTGGTACGCGGCGCGGCCGTCGCCTCCGCGCTCTACCTCTTGTGGAGATCGCAGCGGCAACGGCTGTGAGCCGTGCGGGCACCCGCGGTCACTTCTTCGTCAGGGCCTTCTGCATCTCGTCCAGGATCTTGTCGGCCGCCGTGTAGCCGATGCCCTGGATCCACAGTTCGTCGTCGACGGTGTGGACGTTGCCCTTCTTCACCGCGTCCATGTTCTTCCACAGGCTGCTGCCGACGGTCTGCGTCTGCCTGGACTTCTTCGGATCACCGTACGTGGACCGGAAGATGACGTCCGCGTCGGCGAGGTCGATCTTCTCGGGCGACACGTCGTACGAGAAGCCGTCCTTGGCCTTGGCCGCGATGGCCGGGCGGCCGAGACCCACGTCCTTGAGGAGCGTGGCGATGTACGTCTGCTCGCCGTAGATGCGGATGTCCGCGCCCTCCACGAAGCGGACGACGTTGACCTCCGTCGCCTTGGCCTTCGCCGGGCCGCCGACGGCGGTGGTGACCTTCTCGGCGTGCGCGTCGTAGGCGGAGACGATCTTCTTCGCCTCGGCCTTCTTGCCCAGCGCGTCGGCGTGCACCTGGAAGTTCTCCTTCCAGGGGTAGCCGGTGTTCTCCGTCATCACGGTCGGCGCGATCTGCTTGAGCTGGTCGTACTTCGCCGCGTGCCGGATCTTGCTGGTGAGGATGACGTCCGGCCTGAGGGCCGCGATGGCCTCCATGTTCGGGTTCAGCATCTCGCCGACGTCCTTGATGCCGCTGACCTCGTCCTTGGGCAGGTAGCTCGGGAAGCCCGACGACGCCTCGACGTGCGTGGAGCCGACCGGCTTCACGCCCAGCGTGATCGCGGAGTCCAGCTCGGCCGTGTCGAGGACGACGACGCGCTTCGGGGCGACGGGAACCTTCACGTCACCCATGGCGGTCTTGACGACGTGCGTCTTGCCGGAGCCGGAGCCGGAGTCCTTGTCGGAGTCCGCAGAG
>NZ_JBVIHP010000147.1:0-1802 GCF_055570235.1 Streptomyces sp. NPDC031274
CCCGCCACACGGGGATGACCGTGGTGGGGTCGAAGCGATGGGAGCCCTTCGTGCCGGGGAGGATGATCACGGCCTCGAGAAGGGTCAGGAGCACCCCGCGCTTCTCGCTGAGAGTCATCCCGTTCCACTCGGTTCTCATTCCGTCGCTCTGACGCGAGGTGTTCTCCCGCTCTGCAGCCCAGGCCTTGCGTTCGTTGATCAGCTGCTTGATTTCCGCTTCCGCTGATCTCAAGCGAGAGAAGTACTGCGAGTCAGTGATTTCCTCCGCATACCACTGCTCCTGGAGTGATTCCTTTCGCTGCTGGGTGATCTTGAGCCGGTGGTCCTTCGGGTCGGCTTCGTGGAGGTGCGCGGGCAGATTGCCCTGCTGCTCCAGCCTCTTGAGTACGTGTTCGGTGACCAGGTGATCAACAGGGGGGCCTTGGCGGCTGACGCGTCCGCAGCCTCCATCGGTGGCAGCGCGGCACCGGTACTGATGGGACCCGCCGGTGGATGAGCCGTAGAGGCGCGCGTTGCACGGGCGGCCATCCGCGAGGCGCCGCCCGCATCGCACCATCCCGGTGAGAAGGTATGCCCCGCCTGAATGCCGACCGTCCCCGGTCTTGGTCCACCCTCCCGCGTGCCGCTTCTGGTCGAGTAGGGCCGCGACCGCCCGCCATTCGTCTGGTGACACGATGGGCTCCCACTGGCCGACCACTGGCTCGCCCGCCGAGGTGGTCACCAATTCGCCGTGGAGCTTGCGGTATCCGCAGATCCGGGGGTTACGAAGGATCTGCTTGACGGTCTGACACTGCCAGGTGTTGCCCAACGTGCTGGTGTAGCCGGAGGCGTTGAAGTCTTGGGCCACGGCTGTGAGGGTCTTCCCTCCCAGCAGGCTCCGTACCCCCTGTCGTACGACCTCGGACTCGCCAGTGCACAGGGTGAGCTTGTCGCTGTTCCAGCCGAAGGGCCGACGTGAGGCGACCGGCTCCCCTCGCTCCGCGCGAGAGCGGTGATTCAACCGTGCGCGCTGCTGTTGCTTCTTGCTCTCGGCGCGCGCGGCAGCCGCCCCCAGCAGACCGCGCCGCGCGGCTTCGTCGCAGTAGAGGTCGTACTCGCCGAGCTGGTCCGCGTAGGCGCGAGTGGGGTGCGACGTGAAGGCTTTGACGAAGCGCTGGTAGGTATGCAGATCGCGATAGAGACGGTCGTCGGCCACGCACACCACCCCGTCGACCGGGTAGCCGCACGTCGTGGTGCCGTTCAGGAGCGCATCGATCATGGCGTCGAAGTCGGGCCGCACGATGCCGGGTTTGGACGCCGACTTGCCGTTGTCGATGTAGAAGTGGACGACGACCATCCGATGACGTGCTGCGATGCGGGCGCAATGCCTCGCTTGATCTTCCACTCCGTGCCCGTCACGCCTGTGTGCGTCGAAGGAGATGCGACAGTAGGCGACCACTAGGCGCCAACCGGCGTCGCGCAGAGAGCGCGCGTTCTCGACCGAGGGGGTGCTGTCGGGGGCGCCGCGCAGGTCGTCCACCAACTGCTCGGCTTGGGAGGCGGGAGGCCTCGCCCGTCTGCGGCCACCGGCTTCTTCGTCCGAGTGCGCGCTAGGCTCGCGTTCAGCCATGAGGAAGTCTGCCTTCCTTGATGGTCAGGCCCCCGGCCGGGATTGCAGTCCCGGCCGGGGGCCGTCCTATTTGATGTTGTCGGCCCGAGCCTAGGCAGGCCGCATGCCAACTGGCATGGCGATACGTCGCGTTCACCGATGTGGGTGAATCGCGTCTGTGGATTGCCGGGGTGTACGCCTACTTCGCGTTCTT
>NZ_JBVIHP010000148.1:0-1799 GCF_055570235.1 Streptomyces sp. NPDC031274
CCTGGGTGCGGGGGACGCCGCGGCGGGCCTGGCCGACCTGATCGACGGCGCGGTCCTCGCACCCGGCGAAGCGGCACTCGTGCTCAGCGCGGGGGCCGGTTTCACCTGGTCCTGCCTGGTCGTGGAGGCACCCGCGGCCCAGCGGTCCCGAGTCGCAGCGGTCCCTGAGTTCGAGAAATCAGTACATGAGCAGCAGCCAGTACATGAGCAGCAGCCGGTAAATGAGCAGCAGTCAGTAAATGAGCAACAGAAATAACGAGGAACCCATGTCACGTTCGGTATTCATCACCGGAGGAAACCGCGGCATCGGTCTTGCCGTTGCCCGCGCCATGGCGGCCGACGGTGACCGTGTCGCCGTCGGGTACCGCTCCGGAGAGCCCCCGGAGGGTCTGTTCGGCATCCGGTGCGAGGTGACCGACCGGGATTCTGTGGACGCCGCGTACGAGACCATCGCGGCCGAACAGGGTCCGGTCGATGTGCTGGTCGCGAACGCCGGAATAACCCGCGACACGTTGCTCCTTCGTATGAGCGACGAGGATTTCGACGACGTACTGGACACCAATCTGAAGGGGGTTTTCCGGACCGTGCGGAAGGCTGCGAGCGGAATGCTCGCCGCCCGCCACGGCCGCATCGTGCTGCTGTCCTCCGCGCTGGGCTTCCTGGGCTCTCCCGGACAGGCCAACTATGCGGCGACGAAGACGGCCCTGGTCGGCTTCGCCCGGTCCCTTGCCTGGGAGTTGGGCTCCCGCGACATCACCGTCAACCTCGTCGCCCCGGGGATCATCGATACCGCCATGACCCAGGAACTGAGCGACCGCCGTATGCGGGACGTGATGCGGATGACGCCGCTCAACCGCCCCGGCACCCCCGAGGAAGTCGCCGCGGCCGTACGGTTCCTGGCCGGCGAATCCGCGGGGTACATCACCGGTGCGGTGCTCCCCGTCGGCGGCGGTATCGGCATGGGCATCTGAGGCCCGCCCCGCCACATCTATCTGGAGCGATTTCTTGACGAGCGACAACGCGACCGGCGCCGCCGGTCCCATATCCACGGCCGAACGGCCGGTCCCCGCGCCGTCCCCGAAGACCGGCCGGGACACAGGCCAGGACACAGGCCAGGACACAGGCCGGAACACCAGTCCCGCCGCCCCGCCCCGCAGGCTCACCCTCGCGGTCTCGTGCTTCGGCATCCTGCTGGTGCTCATGAACTACACGGCACCGATGTCCACCCTCTCGGACACCGCCGCCGACCTCGGCGCGGGCCTGTCCGGGCAGACCTGGATGCTCAGCAGCGTCATGCTGGGCATCGCCGCGCTGCTCCTGATCACCGGCGGTCTCGGCGACGCGCACGGCCAGCGGCGGGTCTTCTTCTGCGGTTCCCTGCTGCTCGCCGCGAGCACCGTGGTGTGTGCGACGGCCACCGGCAATGGAGTGTTCGTCGGCGCCCGCATCGTCCAGGGCATCGGCAGCGCGGCCATCATGACGGCCAGCCTCGGCATCATCGGTTACGCCTTTCCCGCCGGCCCCAAGCGGGTCAGGGCCACCGGCATGTGGGGCGCCATGGTCGGCGGCGGCATCACCCTGGGTCCCGCGATCTCCGCGGCCCTCGCGATGGTGTCCGACTGGCGCCTTGGCTACTGGGCGTTCGCCGTGGGCGCCGTACTGCTGGCCGTCGCGGTCCATACGTGCGTGGACGAGTACACGGGTGACCGTCCCCAGCGCATTGACTGGGCAGGGGCAGTGCTCCTGGGTGTCGCGGTGACCGCCCTGCTCGCTGCCCTTGTCCAGGGCCGCAGCTACTG
>NZ_JBVIHP010000149.1:0-1797 GCF_055570235.1 Streptomyces sp. NPDC031274
GCAGGCAGGCTTCGCGACCCCAAGCGTCTGCTCCGCGATTACCGGAGCGGTCATCCAGGACGTAGAGGTGACCGTCGCGGTCCGACGCTGCGGCGACGATGCCCGTCTCGTCGCCGACAGCGGACTCTCCGCCTGCCGGGTCGACGGCAACGACGATGCGGGCCAGATCGATACCGCGCAGCTGCACCGCGCTGGTCCGGTTCTCTGTGATCCACGACCACTGCCACACACCGCCGTCCTGCGGGCGCGGTTGCTGCATGTCCAGCGACCACCACACGCGTTCACCGACGGAACGGCGGATCTCGGAGAGCGCCTCGGTGTCGTACCGCTCCGGCCACAAGGCGGTGCCGATGGGGCGGCCGAGTGCGTCGTCTTCGGCGAGGGCGAGGGCGGGCAGGTCGATGACCGTCCATCGGTCGCCCTCGTCCGCGAGGACACGGCCGGCGAGGTCGTCCTCGTCCCAGCGCGTTTGGATCAGGATCACGGAGCCGCCGGGCTCGATGCGGGTGAGCAGGACGGCCTGCCACCACTCCCACAGCCGTTTGCGCATGGTGGGGGAGGAGGCTTCGGCGGCGTCCTTGATCGGGTCGTCCACCACGGCTAGGTGGGCGCCCTTGCCTGTGAGGCCGCCGCCGACACCGGCCATGACGGCGCCGCCCTCGGTGCCGGCCAGGTCGAAACGGTTTGCGGCGGATGAGCCGCTGCGGAGGCTGATGCCGATCTGGGGGCCGTAGTTGAGGATCGCGTCCCGGATCCACCGGCCGTGATCGTCGGCAAGGTCGGAAGAGTAGGAGGCGATCATCACCCGGTGCTCTGGGCGACGCCGGAGGTACCAGAGCGGCGCCCATCTGGCGGCACGGCGACTCTTGCCGTGTCGGGGCGGCATCGTCAGCAGCAGCTTCGTCGGCTTCCCGGCCGCAACCTGCTCGAAGGCTGCGTCGATTTTCGCCAGGTGCGGAGCCTGCATCTCCCGACCGTCTGTGAGGACGGAGGCCATCGCACCGGGGGAGCGGTCCATCGCCAATTCGCGCTCGATGCGCAGGAGCTGCGCACGAAGCTCGGGGGTGGAGGCTGCGGCTATCTCACGGCGGCGCTGTGCGGGAAGCGACCGATAGATTTGGAGGACCGCAGCCTCGTCAGGCCTCACCACCCTCGCCATCGGCGAGGTTGATCAGCCGTTCCAGCTCGTCCAGACCGGCGGTCTGGACCTGAACTGCTCCACCGTCCGGCCCTGACAGCTCTGTACGCACAGGCCTGTCCAGGCCCAGGAGGCGACTGCTGCGTTCGATGATCCGCACGGCACGGTCGACGGCCTGATAGTCGCCGTTGCGGATCGCGGCCCGGTAGACGCCGAAGAACAGTCGCTCCAGTCGCTCCACCATGAGCTGACGCAGCTCATCGGAATTGGTATCCAGGGCAGTGGTGCGCTCGACCAGGGCCTTGGAGACGTCCTTGCAGGCGAGCTCGATGAGCCTCTTGTCGGTGGGAGGTTCCAGGCCCCGTTTGTACTTGTCGATGCCGTACCCCTGCGGGTAGGCGACACCATCTGTGTTGATGGCGGGGTCGGCGGCCAGCTTGCGGCCGATGGTCAGCCAGTCGACGCCGGCGAGCTTGAGGTCGATCGCGTCGGCACGGCGCTGGGTGATGGCAGCCCGGGTGGCGCGGTTGGGGCGGCCCATGACACAACTCCCTGGGCCCCGCGCCTACTGTCCATGATCCCTTACCGGAGCGCCGTGCACATGGAACCGGGCTGTTGGGGCGCGAGCGATGGGGGATGTGCGGAGTCGGTTGCCGGTC
>NZ_JBVIHP010000150.1:0-1787 GCF_055570235.1 Streptomyces sp. NPDC031274
GGGGCGTACCTGCCGGTGAACCGGCTCGCCCTCGACGGCACGGTGCATGACTGGTGAGGTCCGTGATGACTGTGTACGACCGCGGCATCGTGGTCATGGGGGTGGCCGGCAGCGGTAAGTCCACCGTGGCTGCCGCGCTCGCGCGCCATCTCGGGCGCGAGTTCCGTGACGGGGACAGCTTCCACAGTGCGGAGAACAAGGCGAAGATGGCGGCCGGTCGGCCCCTGACCGACAGTGATCGCGTCCCCTGGCTCGGGAGCATCGCGGCGTGGCTGGCCGTGACGCCCTGCGGGATCGTCGCCTGCTCCGCGCTCAGGGAAAGCTACCGCGACCAACTGCGGCTTGCCGGGGCACTGCTGTTCCTCCATCTGGAGATCACGCCGAGAACGGCCAGTGGGCGCGTGGCCGACCGGAATGGGCATTTCATGCCGGCCTCACTCGTCGACGATCAGTTCGCGACCCTGGAGCCGCCGGCACCCGGTGAATCCGACGTCGTCCGCCTCGACGGTGCGGCTCCCCTACCTGTTCTGACAGCCCGTGCGTTGTCCGCGGTCATCGGCGTGCCGGAGCCGGGGCAGCCGCATATTTCCCGGTGAGGAGGCCAGTCGCTGACGCCCCATCACTCGCCAACACCGCTTACCAGCCGCTCAAGCGGCACCCCAATGAAGAGGTGCACAGTGACTGAGCAGACCATTCCACCCGCGCCACAAGCCGACGGCCCTGGCAGCCGCACACCCGCAGAGGACGCGGGCCGACTCGACGGTGTCTCCACCGGCCGCCTCGTTCTCATCCTGATTGCTCTGGTGATGATCGCCGAGATCATCCCCCTGCAGAACCTGATGACCGGTGTCGCGATCCCGAAGATCGCTCCCAGCTTCCCGAAGGCCGGCGCCGGTATCACCTGGGCGGGCACCATCATGGGCGTCGTCGGCGGCGCCACCATCGCGCTCGTCGGCAAACTCGGCGATGTGTGGGGAAAGAAGCGCGTGGTCGTCCTCGCCACCCTGCTCTTCCTCGCCGGCACACTGATCTGCGCGCTGACCGACAACTGGGCGCTGTTTCTGACCGGCCGTGGTATCTGCGCCTTCGCCTCGGGTGTCGCCGCCGTCGAGTACGGCCTGGTACGCGACCTGATGCCGCGCCGTTGGATACCCATCTGCGTCGCCGTACTCGGCACCGGCTTCGGTCTCGCCGCCGTCGCAGGTCCGCTGCTCGTGGGCGCACTGACCGACCACTACAGCTGGCGCTCCATCTTCTGGTTCATGCTCGGCTACGGCTGCGTCGCGCTGCTGGTGTTCCTGCTCGCCGTCCCGGAGAGCCCGCTGCGTGTCCGCAGTCGCCTGGACGTACCGGGCGCCCTGCTCTTCGGTGCCGGGGTCGGTCTGCCCCTCATCTACCTCAGCGAGGGCAGCAGTTGGGGCTGGGGAACCTGGAGCAACCTCGCCTATCTCATCGCCGGACTCGTCTGTCTGGCCGCCTTCCTGGTCTGGGAGAAGCACACCGAGCAGCCGATGATGGAGCTGCGGCTGCTGCGTGCCCCCAAGGTGCTGTTCCTGATGCTCATCTCCCTGCTCGCCACCGGGGTCTTCAGCGTCATCAGCGTCGTCGTGCCCTACATGTTCCAGACGCCCAAGGCCGCCGATCTCAACAGCCAACTCCTGGCCGGAGTCGCCGCCGAGGCACACACCACCGTCGCCAACGTCGCCCCTGCAGTCCACTTCCAGGGCGACATCAGCTACGCGGCCGGCTTCTCCGTCCTGCAACTGGCCGTCCACGTGTTGATCTGG
>NZ_JBVIHP010000151.1:0-1780 GCF_055570235.1 Streptomyces sp. NPDC031274
CGGGGCCGGTTCTCACGGATGGTGTCCTGCCAACGTGCGGCATTCGCGTACCGGAGCACGGTGTTGAGACCCCAGCCCAGATGCCGGGCAATCGCCCGGCGCGAATGGCCTTGGGCAAGCATCTTGTGGACCAGGGCATGTGCTGCCTTCTTGCGCTCGGCCCGCCGGCCGACGGGCTCCGAGTCGTCCCGCGGGCGACCGGAAGCCAGTCGGCGGGCCTCCGCCAACATGCCGACGGGTGAAGGATCACGCAGGCAGTCGCGATGGGCGGCGACGCAGGTCTCCACCGCCCGGCTGAGACCCTGCCACAGATGGAACCGGTCAGCGACCTGCAGTGCGCCGGGGGCACCGCGCCGGGCACCCTCGGCGTAGGCGCCCGCCCGGTCCCGGCAGATGATCTCCACGCCGGGGTGGCGGATCAGCCAGGCGGCCAGCGGCCCGGTTTCACGGGTCGGCAGCACATCGACCACACGATGTTCTTCGACGCTGGTCAAGACGGTGGAGTAGGTCTGGCCGCGACGGATCGCGAAGTCGTCCACACCCAGCACCCGCGGAGTACTGAACCGTGGATCGGGCAATGACATAACCCTGCGCAACAGGGTCATCCGTCCCGCGCCGAAGCCCAGCTGGGCAGACAGCCGAGCGCCGGCCCGCCCGGCCAGCGCGAGCCCCACCCGCTCCAGGGCATGGTTGAGCCGCATGGTGAACCGTGCGTGCGGAGCGGCCAGCCGGGAGAACGGTTCGGCGAACGTCCCGCGCGAACAGTCCGCCGCTCCGCAGATGAAGCGCCGGACCGTCAGCCGGATCACGAAACCCTGTTCAGTGAGCGGAAGATCCTTCAGCCTGCGCTGGTAACGGTCGTGGACTCGGTCCGAGAAGCGGTCGCAGTCCGGGCACAGACCGCCGGCGGCCCGGCCTTTCGCCACGACCTCAACTGTGCCGAACACGGCCGTAACCGCCTCGACGTCCACATCGTCGAACCCGTCGAACACCAGCGATTCCCAGAACGGTGCATCGGTCTGCATAACTGGCACCATCACCGTCCACAACCGACCTCAGCGGCGGCCGACAGGTACTTGATGGAGCGTCAACTCTGGGCGTTGGGCCACAAGGCGTACGCGGTCTCACGCGCACCCGTCTCCTCGCAATCGAACATCGGGGCAACGCTCCGCGACGACTCCCCAAGATCTGTGCCAGAACCCGAATCTCGTGAGCAAAGCCATGGGAGTAGGCGCTTCCCCGACGGCTGAGGATGCGCCTACTCGTTGGTCAGACAGTCTGGTTGAGGCCTCGCGTCAGCTCGCGGTTGGTGGACCGGGCGGCGTCCAGATCCTCCACGGCCTCATCGAGCTTGAGCTTGAGGTCTCCCCTTTCCTGCTCAAGTTGGACGATTCTTTGCTGGAGCTTGTCGACGCCGTCGGGGGCACCGAGTCCGGATTCCCTCCAGGTCTGCTCGCCCATCAGTTGTGACAGCCGCTGCTCCAGGAGGCCGATCCGGCCCATCAGCCTTGCGTTGCGCTCATTCGCGGCGGCCAGATCGGCCATCAAGGAGCTCCGTGAGACCCCGGCTCCCTTCACAGGGCCATCGGCAGGGCACTGCTCAGCTGTATGGATCTGCGTCAGCAGGTCGCGGTGACGATAGAGGAACGTGCGGTCAACGCCCGCGCGTCGAGCCACTGCGGTCACCGATACCTCTTCGCCCGCGGCCTGGAGGTCGCGAAGCGACTGCTCGACCCGCATGCGGCGGCGCTCGGTGTCGGCCTGCCGGCCGCGGACCATG
>NZ_JBVIHP010000152.1:0-1777 GCF_055570235.1 Streptomyces sp. NPDC031274
GCATGCCGACGTGCGCGCCTGCGCACGTGCTGCCCTGCTCTATCTGCTGTTCAGCCTGTACGGGGCCACCACAGCCGAGTATGAGCTGCCCGCCCCCGCGGAGGCCGACCTGCAGCGGTACTGGGCCGAACGGCAGGTCACCATCCGACGTCTCCTCGACGAGCTCGATGACATTGAAGCCGCGCTCGCAGCGATCAGGCCGGGCATGTGGGACATCCTATGACCAGCGCCCGTCCGATGCGGCTCGCCAACGACCCGGCCTTCCAGGAGTCGCATTTCATCGTCGTGGACTTCGAGGGCACCACGCCGAAGGGCGCCTCGCCGGAGCCGATCGAGGTCGCAGCCCTGGGCCTCCAGCATGTGCCAGGCCGCGGCCCAGAGCGCAGCGGCTTCCAGTTCCAAGCCCTGATCCGGCCGCCCGCTCACGCGCCCGTCACGCGACTGGACACGGAGCAGACCGGCATCACCCCCGCAGATGTTGCCGACGCGCCGGACGCAGCCACGGTGCTGCGCGCCTTGGACGAGGCGCTGCCCGGCCGCCCCAAGATGCTGGTCGCCCACCATGCGCCGGTCGAGGCGGGGATCATCTACCGGTACCGCGATCACTGTCCGCGCCTGGCGTACGCGCGGCTGATCTGCACCCGGCTTCTTGCTCGCCGCGTCTGGCCCGGCCTGCCCTCGTACGGCCTGGATGCACTGCTTGCGCACTGCGGTATCCCGCAGCCCGAGCGCCGCCACCGGGCCCTGGACGACGTCACGGTCACGGGCTCCTTGTTCCGTCAGCTGCTGACCGATGCCGCCGCCCAGCACACGATCACCACCCTGAGCGATCTGGTACGCGCCGCCGGCATCAAGCCCCGAGCTGCCCACCCCATGCAGCTCGAACTGCCCTGACCATCAACGACCTTGAGGACTGTCGTGCCCGACACCACACACCCCCACCCGCCCCTGTTCCACCTCGCCGCGCCCGCTCTGGCGCAGGCCGCTCGCCCACTGCCGCCTAAACCGTCATACGCGAGCCCGCACTGCCAGCAGTGGCCCTGGCACCCCGAGCCCGTCCCTAAAGGGCTGGTGCTGCGGCAGTCGTGGGGGTGGCTGTTCGCGGCGGACGGCCGGTGCCTGGTGCTGATCGACACCGAGGACTGGATGCCGCTGCTGCCCGGCGGCACCATCGAGTCGGACGCCGACGGCGGGGACCCTTTCGCAGCCCTCGCCAGGAAGGCCGTCGAAGAAGGCCAGGCGTCGTTCGCAGATCCCCATTACCTGGGCTACGTGTACGACGCCGAGGGTGCCGTTTACGGGGGCATCGGGCCGTGCGCCCGCGCCAGGATCGCGGCCCGGATCACCCGGATCGGTCCGGCCGCTCCCGATCCTGCGTCCGGGCAGACGCTGCTGCGTCTCCTCGCGCTGGCGCACCAGGCCGTGGAGCTGTTCGGCTGGGGCGAGCAGGCGCACCGGCAGGCCGAAGCTGCCGAACGCTTCGCACGGGACGCGTGGGGTCTGCGCCTCGCGCCGGGCGCGACGATCACAGAGATCCCGCTGGCGGGGGTGGTGTGGTGACCGTCGCGGACAGCACGGGAAAGAGCGACAAGCACCTCGCAGATGACTCCGAGCCCGTCGTCTCCGAGTCCGAGAAGCTCCTGTTTGGCGGGCCGCTGCAGTACGACCAGGGCTGGTCACGGCACGAAGAGGCCCGTCTCAACATCAGCTTCAGGAGCATGATCAAGCAGCTGCCCGCGCAGTTGGCCACCGTCCTGCGGCTGGCCTGGGCCGCCGA
>NZ_JBVIHP010000153.1:0-1772 GCF_055570235.1 Streptomyces sp. NPDC031274
CCGAAGCGCCGGCGGAGGCCGAGGCGCTGGCGGACGCCGAGGCGCCCCTGTCTCCGCCCCCGGCTCCTTCGACCTTGTCGGGCCGGTCATCGTCACCGCCGCCCGAACCGCATCCGGTCAGCAAGAGCGCGGTGCTTGCGGTGATCGCGACCGCAACGGGCAGGAAACGGCGCTTCACTTCTGACTCCAGTTGGGGCGACGGCGTCTCAGGGCAACTGACGATGCCCAAGATGCAAATGCTTTCACGCGAACGATTCACCCCAGGCTGCGGGGCATTGAGTTGGCTCGGATCACATACATGCCAGATCCGTAGGCGACGGCGCGCCGCTTCGTCACTCCCGCCCCCGCCCCCGCCACCCCGTCGCCCCGCCCAGCGTCACTTCGTCAGAAGCCACCAGACCCGGTCGTAGGCGAGGACGTGATAGACGACGAGGGCGGCGAGGAACCAGCGGGCGACGCGGCGGATCTCCAGCTGGTGGAGGGCGGCGGCCGCCCCGAAGAACACGGCGAGTTCGAGGAGCAGCCGGAGCGGGCCCGGTGTCTCGAAGTCGGTCTCGCCCGAGCGCGACTCGTCGCCCGACACGGCGAAGGCGCCCCAGGCCCAGCCGACGAAGACGGGCAGGGCGACCACGGTGAGCCAGCGCCACGGCGATGGTGTCCTGCGCCATGCCCACAGACCGAGGCAGCCCAGCGCGAAGAGTTCGAAGAGGAAACGGATCAACAGCATGGCCGGGTTGTAGGCCAGAGCGATGGTGGCCAACGTGCTCCCCCAGGGTCGGTGACGTGAGGGGGAGCATAATTACGCTACGGCAGTTGCGTAAAGGAGGTGGCCTGGTTAAATTTGTTCCCATGACCACCACTGCCCGGCGCGGCCGCCCCCGGGGGGAAGGTACCGACGCCCGCATCCTCGCGGCGGCGCACGAACTGCTCCTGGAGCGCGGGTACGAGGGCTACTCGATCGACGAGGTCGCCCAGCGGGCCGAAGTGGCCAAGACCACGCTCTACCGGCGCTGGCCCAGCAAGGACCACCTCATCGTCGCCGTCGTCGCCAAGATCCAGGACGACGTCCCGGTGACGGACACCGGAGACATCCGGCACGACCTCGTCGCGTATCTCGAAGCCATCGTGGCGGGCCTGGACCGGATGCGCCGGGTCGGCGCGTCGGTGGACGGCCCGTCGGCCGGCCTGGTCGCGGAGCTCGTCGCGGCCGCCGCCCGCCATGCGGATGTGGGCCAGGCCGTACGGGCGGTCTTCGCCCGCCGCAACGCACTGCCGCTCGCACTCCTGGAGACCGCGCGGGCACGCGGCGACCTGAACGCCGACGCCCAACCGGGCCTGATCTTCGACGGGTTGGCGGGCGCGGTCTACTACCGCCTGCTGATCACGGGCGAGCCCTTCGGCGGCGACTACGCCTCCCGCCTCGTCGACCAGGTCCTGGCCGGAGCCCTTGCACCGGCCCCGCGCGCCGAACGAAGCTGATCGCTACCGGGCATAGCGTGCTGCAGTGTTCCCGCCCGCACGCTCAGAGCTGACGGGGCGTTGCCGTGATGGTCCGCCGACACCCGCATCCCGGTCGACGCACACGACCGAGGAGACGTGCGCCGCAGACCGCACTCGCTTCTGGTCCGTGCTGTCCGCCGTCCTCTTCGTGCCCGCGGCGCTGGCAGTCGGTGTGCTGACCCTCGCCTCCGAGCAGGCGGGGCGCTGCCTGACGTATGGGGAACAGTGCGGCTCGTCCCTGCCGGAGTGGCTGTTCGTGTTGTGCCTCGGCT
>NZ_JBVIHP010000154.1:0-1764 GCF_055570235.1 Streptomyces sp. NPDC031274
TTGATTTCGACGAACCTGTTCGAGCAATTACTCCCGGACAAGATGTTGTTTTCTATGATGGAGAAGAATGTCTTAGTGGTGCGATGATTGACGTAGCCTACAAAGCACAAAAAGTAATGCAATATCAATAAAATATTGACCTGTCAAAGTTTTGACAGGTTTTTTTGAACAAAAAAAGAAACGGTTTTCATAACTTGTCGATAATATTTCTGTACATAATAAAATACTTCGCAAATTGTAAAATGAAGTTAGCCACCTTGAGTCAAGCAAAAAACATCTGAATCTCTTATACTAGAAGTTCGACCAAATAGTATAAAAAGGAAATTCAGATGCAAGACTATTCTATCACAAGCCAGAGCAAAGGGAAACACCTGACCAATCAAGACCGTTTAAACATTGAACGTTGGCACAATAAAGAAGGACTGAGCAACCGTGAGATTGCGCGCTTATTGAATAAAGCTCATGGGACGATTGACAGAGAGATGAAGCGAGGGGAAATCCAGCTCAAGCGGAAGGTAAAATACTCTGCTAAAAAGGCTCAAGAAAATTATGAAGGATTGAGGGCTCACAGTGTTCGTCCGAGTAAACTCACGACTGAGATTGATTGTTATGTGAGTACACGTCTTAAAGAAGACAAGGACTCTTTGGAAGTCATTCATCAGGCTCTAAAAGGAGTTTCTCTGAGCAGCCTCTACAATTGGGTCAACTGGGGCTGGTTAGAAGCCAAGCGTCATCATCTTTTCTATCCGCAGTATAAGGCGGCAAAGAAAATCAAACCTCGTGCGCCAAAGCATCCTTTTGGTAAGTCTATTGAAGAACGGCCTGAGTTCATTAACAATCGCTTAGAAGTGGGGCATTACGAGATTGACACGGTCATTCTTACGAGAGCTAAGAACAAGGTGCTTTTGACGCTCACAGAGCGAAAATACCGCACGGAGATCATTCGCTTGATTGATGGGAAAACAGCACAGGCGGTCAATGATGAGCTGGTGGAACTTCAAAAAAGTTATGACTTCAAATCCATTACCCCTGACAATGGCCATGAATTTGCAAGGCTCTCTGAGGTCGTAAGCTGTCCAGTTTACTATGCACACGCCTACGCGAGCTTTGAGCGAGGGACGAATGAAAACCATAACCGAATGATTCGTAGGCATCTGCCAAAAGGCACAACAAAGACGACCCCTGAAGAAGTCGCCGCTATCGAGTATTGGATGAACCATTATCCAAGAAAAATGTTCAACTATAAGAGTTCATATGAGATGAGCTTGGCTGGCTAACTTGGACTTGCAATTTGCGATTTTTATTTTTTATAAAAAAATAAATTAAATAGGCTAGGAAATTCAGCCTTTTTGCGTTAAAATAGTCTTTATGACATTAACACAAGAATTTGATACGATTGCGGCGATTTCGACACCGCTTGGTGAAAGAGCAATTGCCATTGTTCGTTTATCAGGGACAGATGCCCTAAAAATTGCTCAATCTGTCTATAAAGGAAAAAATTTAACTCAAGTTGCTAGCCATACGATTAATTATGGCCATATTTTTGAAGAAAAACGTCTCGTTGACGAAGTCATGGTTTCAGTCATGCGTGCGCCTAAAACATTTACACGCGAGGATATTGTTGAAATAAATACGCATGGTGGAATTGCAGTCACACAAGAAATTTTGCAATTACTTTTACGTAATGGCGCAAGACTCGCTGAACCTGGCGAATTTACCAAACGTGCCTTTTTAAATGGACGAATTGACTTGGCTCAGGCTGAA
>NZ_JBVIHP010000155.1:0-1762 GCF_055570235.1 Streptomyces sp. NPDC031274
AGCTCTGTCAGCACCTGCCCAAGTCCCCGCATGACATGCGAACGCCATCCCCCGTCCATGATCTTGCGCGCCATCATCTGCGCCGGGTCGTCCGGGTCGAAGCCCTCATGTACTAGGAAGAGACGCGTACCGCGCCCTTCGTGTTCCAACGTCCACGTAATGGTCCAGTCCGCAGGGTTCTCCGGGTCGGCGTCGGCCCATCGGACGCTGAGCATCCGCTCCACCTCGTACGCGAGAACCTGCACGTCAACGGTGCCGGAGAAGTTCGAATTGGGCCGGGGCACGGACGACATGGCATACCGGTGCCCCACTTCGAGTCGGAAGCCCTCGCTGCCCGGCATCTGCCACTGAGCCAGGAGTTCCGGCTCGGTCAGCGCCCGCCAGACCTTTGCGGGCGGGTGCGGAAAGAACTGATCCACATGGATGGTCGTGAGGTCATCGGTGCTCATGACCGGTCATCGTCGGGCATGCGGTCGAGCAGGGCCCCGAGCCCCTTCAGCCTGTCGCGCCAGAAACGCTCGTACGGAGTGAGCCACTCCTGCACCTCGGCGAGCGGTACCGCTTCGAGGCGGTAGATGCGCTGCCGCCCCGACCGCTCCTCCGACACGAGACCGGCGTCGCGCAGCACCTTCAGATGCTCGGAGAGGCTGGGTCGGCGCATGTCGAAGTGGTCGGCGAGCACCTGGACGGGCTGCGGGCCCTCATCACGGAGGAGGCGGAGGACTTCACGCCGGGTGCCGTTGGCGAGCGCGGCGAAGAGCTGGTCCTCGCGCTGGACCTGGCCGGGGGCCTCGTGCGGGGTCCCGGCGGGGGGCTCGTGCGGGATCTGGCGCTCGCCGGTGGTGACCATGGCCCTCAGAAGCCTTCCTTCTCCGCCTTGTCCGTCTTCTTGTCCGTCTTCTTCTCCGTCAGCAGCATCAGACCGTTGCCGTCGGGGTCCTGGAACCCGGCCATCCTGCCCCAGGGCAGCTCGTCCGGACCGCTCACCTCGACACCGGCCGCGGCCAGCTTCGCGCAGTCGGCGTCGACATCGGTCGTGACCAGCATGATCCCCTGCGCGGAGCCGGGCACGAAACCGCCCATGCCGGGACCGGAGAGCGTGAACACGGTCTGCGCCCCCTCGGGCGCGACCTGGAGCCAGCGCCCGGGCGGCATCTGCAGGTCGGCGGTGACCTCGAAGCCGAGCACGTCCGTGTAGAAGCGGAGGGCGGCGTCCTGGTCGGAGACGGGGACGGTGATGAAGGAGGTGTGGGTGATGTTCATGAGCACAACGATAGGTAGGGAATCTCCTACGAGTCAACCGTAGGAGATCCCCTACCTATGGGGTGGCCGACGCCGACGCCGACACCGACACCGACTTCGACATCGACACCGCTCAGCGAGCCGGGCCGTACGGCAGCAACGCCATCTCCCGAGCGTTCTTGATCGCGCGGGCCAGCAGGCGTTGCTGCTGGGCGGAGACCCGAGTGACCCGCCGGGAGCGGATCTTTCCCCGGTCCGAGATGAACCTGCGGAGCAGTTCCGTGTCCTTGTAGTCGATGTACGTGACCTTCGCCTGGTCCAGGGGGTTGGGGCGCGGCTTCTGGACGCGCGGGGACGGCTTGCGGGGGGACATTCAGACCTCCAGGAGGGTGTCGAAGGCAGGGGGCAGGTGTTTCCAGGCGTCGCGCCCGGCGGCGTACTCCTCGTCCGTCAACAGGCATGACTCCAGGACCTCTTCGAGACCCTCGCGGTCCAGACCCGGCGAGATGAAGACCAGGTG
>NZ_JBVIHP010000156.1:0-1752 GCF_055570235.1 Streptomyces sp. NPDC031274
GAAGATGTTCCGCAGATGCCGTTTGACGGTGCCTTCGGTGATGGCGAGGCTGCGGCCGATTTGCCGGTTGCTCATGGCCTTGGCCACACACTCCAGGACCTCGCGCTCGCGCGCGGTGAGCGGCCCGGCCTGCCCGTCGGCGGGAGCCGCGGGACCGGCATCCGTCCCCTCCAGGCAGGTGACGCTGCCGCCGGCCATCACACTGCGCATCGCGGCGACGAGGGCGTCCTGGCTGACGCCCTTGTGCACGAACCCGGCGGCGCCCGCGTCCAGGAGCGACTGCACCAGCTTCCGGTCGCTGTGCATGGAGAGCATGACGACCCGCACCCCGGGCACGGTGTGCAGCAGCTCCCGCAGCGTCGCCCGCGGCCCCGGTCCCGGCATCTCCACATCGAGGAGCACCAGATCCGGGCGCAGAGCGGCGGCCAGCGCCACGGCGGACGGACCGTCGTCGGCCTGCCCCACCACGGTCATCCCGGGGGCCAGGTCGAGCAGTTCGCACAGTGCCGAGCGCAGCAGCCGGTGATCATCGGCCGCCAGCACCCGGATGTCCCGGTCACCAGCCACGGACGTTCCCGGACTCGACGGGCCCTGCGGGGTTGGGCACCCGCAGCTGTATCCGGGTGCCGATCCCCTCCCGCGATCTGACGGACAGGGCACCGTCCATGGCTCCGATCCGCTGCCGCATCGAGGCGAGCCCACTGCCGCCGCTCCGCCCGGACACGGCCGCTTCGGGATCGAAGCCCTTCCCGTTGTCCTCGACGAGGCCGGTGACCACATGCGGCGTGATGTTCACCTCCGCGGAGACGGTGGAGGCCCCGGAGTGGGTCACCGCGTTCCACAGGCACTCCCGTACGACGAGGAAGATCTCCTCCTGGTACTGGGACGCCAGCCAGCCCTCGCCCCCATTGACCTGGATATCGATCTCCAGGTCCGCGGTGCCGGGGTCGAGAGTGGCGACGTACTCCTCCAGCTGGGCGCGCAGCCCCGATCCCGACCCGTCCGAGCGCAGCCCGCTCACCAGCTCCCGCGAGAACCGGATCGCTTCCTGCAGCGCCCGCTTGGCCTCACCGATCCGGTCCCGCCCAAAGGCTTCCGTCCGCGCCTCGGCCTCATGCAGCTCAAGGCACCGCAGCACCAGGCTCAGATTGCTGCCGATGTGGTCATGGATGTCCCCGGCGAGCCGCGACTGCTCGACGGAGGTGGCCGCGCCCACGCTGTGCGCCATGAACGCGTCGTAGCCGATGAACGCGGCCCGCACCCGGGTCTTGATGCTGGCGTGCAGCGTCTCGACGGCCCGCAGCAGCCGGGGCACCCGCTCGTCCTGCGGCAGCCCGTCCGCAAGGCCGCTCAGGTTCTTCAGTACGACGTCGAAGAGAATGTGCGCCGCGGCCACCGAATCGTCGGACGACGCCCGCTGCAAGGCCCGCCGGGCTCCGAGGGCCATCGACGCGAACTCCGCGTCGTCGTCCAGCCCCCCGCGCCCCGCCCCGGCGGCAGGCCCTTCCAGGGACCGCAGACAGTCCGCGACAATCGCCCGGGCCTGCCGCTCGCACCCCTGCCACAGCTCCGCATCGAGCACGAGCGAACTGGACACCGCCCGCAACTTCTCGGCGTACGCGGCGATGACGGTCTCCACGACCCCCTCGCCCCCCGCCCCGAGCACCGCGCCGGGCGCCACTCCTCCGGACACCACCACGTCGTTACTCCCCCTGTCGGCGTTACGGTCCTTCGCTCGTGCTGCCAGGGCTT
>NZ_JBVIHP010000157.1:0-1750 GCF_055570235.1 Streptomyces sp. NPDC031274
CGAAGCATGCCTACTGGGATCGGCCGCGACGAACTCATCTCGCTTGCGGGCCGGGCCGACAGCCCGCACACGATGTTCAGCACGCTCGCGACGCAGTTGCGCAGGGCGGTCCCGTACGACGCGGCCGTCTGGCGGGCCACGGACCCGGAGACCGGGATGATCACGTCGCCGATCCTCGCGGAGAACATCGAGGACCACAGCTGCGCCGTCTACTGGCAGTACGAACTGTTCACGGAGAAGATCAATCTGTTCCGCGACCTCGCACGGGCGCCGGTCCCGGTGGCGAGCCTGTGGGAGAGCACCGGTGGCGAGCCGGCCCGCAGCGCTCTCTACCGGGGCTTTCTCGAACCGCGCGGCGTGCACGACGAGTTGCGGGCCGTTCTGCGGGTGGACGGGCGGCCGCACGGATACATCAGCCTTTTCCGCGAGAAGGGGCGCGCCGCCTTCAGCAGCGGGGAGCGCAGGTTCATGGAGGAGCTCGGCACACCGATCGCCCGCCGGCTGCGGTCGTACGCCAAGCACCGTCCCGGATCCTCCGACGGCGGTCTGACCGGCACCGGGCTGCTGCTCTTCGACGCCGGTGGCGCCCTCGTCTCGGCCAACGACGACGCGCGGCGCTATCTGGAGGAGATGTCCGAGGGCCCCGCGTCGGTCATCGCCCTCGGCATCCGCATACCGCTGTGGGTGCACGGCACCGCGATGCGGGCCAGGGCGATCGCGGAGAAGCACGGGGGCGACACGGCGCGGATCAGGATGCGCAGCCGGACGGGCCGGTGGCTGGTCTGCCACGCATCCTGCATGCGGGGGGCCGACGGGCAGCTGGGCGACTCCGCGGTCATCATCGAACGCGCTCCGATCTCCGACGTCACGCCGCTCATCGTGCAGGCGTACGAGTTGTCCGAGCGGGAACTTGAGGTCACGCAGTGCGTGGCGCGCGGCCTGTCCACCAGCGGGATCTCCGAGGAACTCCATCTGTCGCCCCATACGGTGCGCGACCACATCAAGGCGATCTTCGAGAAGCTCGGCGTGTCCAGCCGGGGTGAACTGGTGGGCAATCTGTTCACCGAGTACTACGAGCCGCTCCCCGCGGAGGCCACCGGCCGGCGGGCGTAGGCCGGGCGTCGAAGGGCCGGTGGAGCACTAGTGCCCGTGCTCGCCGGACTCGGCGGTGCCGTCGTCCTCGGGGGCGGTCTGGCCGGCGCCTCCCGCGTGCACCGTGAACGCCGCCGTGCGCACCTTCCCCTCGTGCTTGAAGTCGAGGAACAGGCGGTACGCCCCCTGGCTCGGCGCCGTCGCCGCGAAGGTGACACCGGGGCCCGGCTTCGTCTTGCCGTCGCCGGGTTCGCCGGTCGGGTGCACGTGGAGGTAGGCGAGGTCGCCGGAGCGCAGGGCCACCAGGTGGCCGTAGGCGCCGAGGTAGGGCTGGAGGTCGGTGACCGGCCTGCCGTTCTTCTCCACGTTCAGGGTCAGGTCGGCGGCCTTCCCGGGCTTCAACTCGCCCTTGACGCTCACCTCGTAGCCGTCGACCGACGCCTTCGTGTTGGGCTCGGGAAGCGCCTTCGGCTCGTACGTCCCCGCCACCGCGAGGTCCGCCCCCAGGGTCAGGCCCTCCTTCGCGCCCTCGGGCTTGAAGTCGGCGAAGACGCGGTATCCGCCCGCCTCCGGGAGCTCGACCGGGGTCGACCAGGTGCCGTCGGCCGCGCGGGCCGGGTGCAGGTGGCGGTAGGTCGTCAGGTCGCGTGAGGCGACG
>NZ_JBVIHP010000158.1:0-1748 GCF_055570235.1 Streptomyces sp. NPDC031274
GTGAGCGGGTGGTGTTGGAGGGTCTGCGGTATGGGGTGGCGTGGGAGCCGCTGCGGGGTGGTTCGGCTGTGGTGTCGGGGCGTTGGCTGGTGGTTGCTGATGGGGGTGTGGGGGAGCGGGTTGCTTCTCTGTTGGGTGATGCGGGTGTGGATGTGCGTCTGTGGGTGCCTGGGGTGTGGGATCGGTCGGGTGTGGCTGAGGGTGTGGCGGCGTTTGGTGAGTTGGATGGTGTGGTGTGTGTTGCCGGGCTTGAGGGTTCGCTTGCTGTGGTGCAGGGCTTGGGGGATGCGGGTGTCGGTGCTCCGTTGTGGTTGTTGACTTCGGGTGCTGTGGCGGTGGGTGATGAGGCGCCGCGTTCGCTGGATCAGGCTCAGGTGTGGGGCTTTGGCCGGGTGGTGGGGTTGGAGCATCCGGAGCGTTGGGGTGGCCTGGTCGATCTGCCGGAGACGTGGGACGAGTCTGCTGGTGTGCGGTTGGCGGCTGTTCTTGCGGGTGGTGAGGGTGAGGGTGAGGTTGCTGTTCGGGCGTCGGGTGTGTTTGGGCGGCGTCTGGTGCGGGCGCGGGCGGCTGCTGTTGAGGGTGAGTCGTGGTCGTTGTCGGGGACGGTGTTGATTACGGGTGGTACGGGTGCGTTGGGTGGGCATGTGGCGCGGTGGGCTGCGGCTCATGGTGCTGAGCATGTGGTGTTGACGAGTCGCCGTGGTCAGGATGCCCCGGGTGCCCAGGAGTTGATGGCGGAGCTGTCGGCGTTGGGTGTGCGGGTGACGGTTGCTGCGTGTGATGTGGCGGATCGTGCTGCGGTGGAGGCGTTGATTGCTCAGTCGTGTGGTGAGGTGCCGTTGACGGCGGTGGTGCATGCGGCTGGTGTGGTGGATGACGGTGTGGTGGAGTCGTTGTCTGCGGAGCGTGTGGCTGGGGTGTTGCGTCCGAAGGCGGATGCGGCGTGGGTGCTGCATGAGGTCACCCAGGGCATGGATCTTTCGGCGTTCGTGCTGTTCTCCTCTTTCGCGGGTGTTGTCGGTGGGATGGGGCAGGCGAGCTACGCGGCGGCGAACGCGTATCTGGATGCTCTGGCGGAGTATCGGCGTGGGTTGGGTCTGGCTGCGACGTCGGTGGCGTGGGGGCCGTGGGCCGGTGGCGGTATGGCGTCGGGGGAGATCGAGGAGCGGGCGCGGCGTGGTGGTCTGTCGCCGTTGGTGCCCGAGCGTGCTCTGGCTGCTCTGCGGCAGGCGGTCGACCATGGTGATGGGGCCGTTGTGGTGGCGGATGTGGACTGGGAGCGGTTCGGTCCTGCTGGGCGCGTGGCGCTCTTCGGCGGCATCCCGGAAGTACGCCGCCTGCGCGAACACACCACCCCCGACGAAACCGCCCCGGCATTCGCCCGCTGGCTGGAGGGGGTCGCGGCGGCGGAACAGGAGCAAGCCGTCGTCGACTTGGTGAGCACACATGCCGCGGCCGTACTCGGCTACGCGGGCTCCGCGTCCATCGAGCCCGACCGCGCCTTCCGCGAGCTGGGTTTCGATTCGCTGACCGCCCTCGAGTTCCGCAACCAGCTCGGCGCCACCATCGGCCGGCAGCTGCCCGCCACCGTCGTCTTCGACTATCCGACCGCTGTCTCCCTCGCCGGATACCTCCGTGAGGAGTTCATCGGTGCGGTCGACGACAGCGCGGCCGTGGTCCGACAGGACGGCACGGCGCTGCAGGACGACGAACCCATCGCGATCGTCGGCATGAGCTGCCGTTTCCCC
>NZ_JBVIHP010000159.1:0-1745 GCF_055570235.1 Streptomyces sp. NPDC031274
CATTCTCACCAACAGCACCAGCGCCCACGACCTCACCGACGGCTTCTCGGTCTTCGGCTTCGATGTCACCGGTTCCACCGGCACGCTCTTCCTCTACGGCATCGTCGTAGGAGCGGCTGCCGTGCTCGGCCTGAGCCTGCTCCTGACCGGCGCACGCCGCACCGCTCGCCGCGGCCGCACCGCACGCCGAGGGCTCAAACAGTCTCGGCGCGAGACGGCCGCGACCGAACAGGAACACGATGTTCTGACCAACGGACGCGACGGCGCCCCGGCACGCACAGCGCCTACGGCGAGGGAAGACGGAGACCCCGCCGCACCGGTCGAACGCCCCCGCAGCAAGCCGCACTGGTTCCGCCATCGCCCGACACCCCGCTGACGACTGATTCCCATCCTGGCCAGACGTCGATGCCTGCGACCTGAGCGATCTAGCGTGTAGTCGCTGCGCTGCCGTGCTCGATCACCAGGGATGGGCAGCTCGCACGAGCATCTCCCGTCGCCGATCGGGGTCCATCGTCAGCGCCCTGACCGACTCGATTCAGTTCCCATGCGGAAAAGCATCGGAGTGGGCACTTACTCGCCAACCAGTAAGCCGTCACCGACCGTGAACCAGGCGCACCCAAACCGCCGACGAGGAAAAGGATCACGATCCACGGCTGGAGCACTGGGCCCGGCCGCCCAATGCCGTCTGAGGTCTCGCCCTCGTCTTCGGCGCGGTCGTCTTCTGTTAGGACCTTTAAGAGGGCTGGGTTTCGCCGGGCCCCCAGGTGTCTCCCTTGCGGATGTTGCAGATCCAATGGGCTGCCTGCAGATTCTCGGCCGCGTGCGCCCCGCCCTCAGCAACAGGCTTGACGTGGTCAAGGGTGGAGGACCACAGGTCGGGCCATTCGGCGGCAGGGTTCATCGGGCGCTGGCACAACTGACAGACCCATTGGTCGCGTTCGTAGATGTCGCACGGGTCCACTTGGTCGGCGCCTGCGTTGAGTGTGCCGTAGCCGCGCATGCGGGCCTGGTAGCTGTTGCGGGCCCGAGTGGTGCGCCGCTGCTTCTCTGAGCGGGCGGTGTACGCCGGGGTCCAGAGGGTGGGCGTTGGCTCGGCGACGCAGACCCAGGCTTCCCAGTCGTAGGTCTTCCCGCTCTCATCCACGTCACGGAAGATCTCGTTCTGCCAGTGCCACTGCCGCCCATCGTCCCCCGTGAAGGATGTCTGCTGGGCGAGGGGGTGCTCTTGGCCGGGCACCTTGGTCCACCACAGGACACGGCCTGTGTAGGCGAGGAGCGCACCCGTCTCCTGGTGGATCGCGACCATCGGCTCTGCGTCGGGTTCGGAGTTGGTTCGCACCAAGGCGACGAGTTCGTCGGCGCCCAGGGAGGTAGCGGCGGCGTACGTCGTGACAGAGCTGTGCCGCTCGATGACATCGCCTTCGATGGGGCTCAACCCGTAGAACTCGTAGGGGAAGTCACCGCCGGCGGTCCTGGTGCGGAAGACCCGCGGCTCCCGCGCAGCTCCGAACCGTGTGCGCTGGTCGGCATCGGCGGAGGATCGGTCGCCGTGATCCGGGATGGTGGCCAAGTCGATCTCACCCCTCTCGATCCGCGCCTTCGTGCGCCGCTTGAGCGTGGTGTTGCATCGACTCGAGCAAACGTGTCGGTCGCGGTGCTCCCAGTGCGCGCTCCTTGGCACGGGCTCGCCGCAGATCCGGCAAGGTTCGTCGCCGGTGGCACGTTCGGCAGCCGCGAGGATCGGG
>NZ_JBVIHP010000160.1:0-1745 GCF_055570235.1 Streptomyces sp. NPDC031274
GCAGCGCCACCCACTGGCGGACCGCGCCGAGGTAGTTGCCGAGGTGGAACGAGCCTGCGGTGGGCTGGATTCCGGAGAGCACGCGAGGACGATCAGAGGCCATGGGGCTCATTCTCTCAGGTGTCTCTCATTGCTCGGAAACAGACGTGTGACGGGTGTGCCGCGATCTTGTGATGCGTGGCTTGGATCTGTCACTTCGATCGGGTCGCGCGAATGCGGAACCGATCTCGTCCGGCCGGTGTACCAAGAGTGTGAGGGCACAGGGGGAGGTCCTGGAGGGGGGCCGCGTCGTCGACGAGGGTGCGGTGATCGCGCGTGTGCGCGCCGGGGAGGCGGAGGCGTACGCGGAGTTGGTGCGCGCTTTCACCGGGATCGCGCTCAGGGCGGCCGTGGCACTCGGCGCGGGATCGGACGCGGAAGACGTGGTGCAGCAGGCCTTTTTCAAGGCGTACTGCTCCTTGGGACGGTTCAGGGACGGCTCGGCGTTCAAGCCGTGGCTGCTGTCGATCGTCGCCAATGAGACGAGGAACACAGTGCGTTCGGCGGTACGGCAGCGGTCGCTCGCCGGGCGCGAGGCCGCGCTCGCGGAGGCGGAGCCGCTGATACCGGAATCGGCGGACCCGGCGGTGGCGGCTCTGGAGGACGAGCGCCGGAAGGCCCTGCTCGCCGCGCTCGACCGGCTGAGCGAGGAGCACCGACTGGTCGTCACGTACCGCTATCTCCTCGAGATGGACGAGACGGAGACGGCCGAGGCGCTGGGCTTGCCACGGGGCACGGTCAAGTCCCGGCTGAACCGCGCGCTGCGAAAGCTGGGGCGGCTGCTGCCGCAGGGACCAGAAGTGCCGGAAGGACCAGAAGGAGGTGACGGGCATGAGTGAGCGGGGCGACGGCCAGGACGAGGGCGGCGCCGAGCAGACCGGACACGGCGGCGCCCGTCGGCTTCCCGAGGAACTGCGGGCGCTCGGTCGGTCTCTCGACCCGCCGGGGCTCAGCGGTGCGTCGATGGCCGAGCGGGTCCTCGCGCAGATCATCGCGGAGTCGGCGCCGGCCCCGGTGGCCGAGCCGCCCGGTCCCCTCTCCCGGCTGCGGTCATGGCTGCGGGCGAGGTGGCGGGTCCTGACGGCGGCGCTCTGCGGGCTCCTGACGGCGGCGGTGCTCACACCCCCGGTGCGGGCGGCGGTCTTCGAGTGGTTCGACTTTGGCGGGGTCGAGGTGCGGTACGACCCGTCGGCGGCCCCGCCGACCAGGGCCGGCGTGCCGGGGTGCGGCGGCGGGGTGAGCCTGTCCGAGGCCGAGCGGCGGGCCGGATTCGTGCCCGCGGTGCCGGACGCGCTCGGCGCGCCGGACGCCGTGGCGGTGACGCGGGAGCGGGGCGCGCGCGTCCTGGTCACCCTGTGCTGGCGCGACGAGGGCCGGACGATACGGCTCGACGAGTTCGGGGCACGTCTTGACCTCGGCTTCAGCAAGACGGTGACGGAGCCTCCCGACTGGGTTCAGGTCGGCCGGGAGACGGGTCTGTGGTTCGCGCGCCCGCATCGGCTCACGTTCTGGATGGTGGAGGACGACGGCGACCGGTGGACGCGCTCCGAGCGGACGGCGGGACCGACGCTCCTGTGGACGCACGGGCCGGAGCTCACGCTGCGGCTCGAAGGCGTGGCGTCGAGGGAGCGGGCGCTGGAGATCGGGAAGTCGGTTCCGGCCGGGCCGGGCGAATCGGGAACCTGAACGGCTCGGGCGGTGTACCA
>NZ_JBVIHP010000161.1:0-1732 GCF_055570235.1 Streptomyces sp. NPDC031274
TGCCTCCAGTACCCGAACCGCCCTGGTCATCGGGGGTGGAATCGCAGGCCTGGTGGCGGCGATGGCACTGCACAAGGCGGGCATCGAGGCGAGGGTGTACGAGGCGTACGACGACTCCGCGTCGAGAGGCCGGGGTTCGGGTTCCCGCCTCGGCGGCGGCATGACGATCGCGCCGAACGGCCAGCAGGCGCTGGAGGCGATCGACGCGGCCCAGACGGTGAGCACCATCGGCACCCCGGTGACCGCCCTGGGCCTGCGCAGCTGGACGGGCAGACACCTGGCCCAACTCGCCCCGCCCGCAGAGCTCCCCACCACACGCTTCGTCTGGCGCACGGAGCTGCACGAGGCGATCGAGGCGGAGACTTCGAGTCGCGGGATCCCCGTCCACAAGGGCAAGCGCCTGCTGGACGCGACGGACACGGGCACGGGCGTGACGGCCCGTTTCTCGGACGGCTCACAGGCTAAAGCGGACATCCTGATCGGCGCGGACGGCCTGCGCTCGACGGTGCGTTCACTGATCGACCCGTCAACTCCGAAGCCGCACTACGCCGGAATGCTGACGTTCACGGCACGCGTACCGACGACTGAACTCCCTTCTACGGAGGGGGTGTTGTACATGTGCTACGGCAAGAAGGCGTACTTCGCCTACCAGATCTTCGACGACGCGTCGGCGGCCTGGGCCGTGAACCTGCCGCACCGCGAGCCGATGACGCAGGCGGAGGTGCAGGCGGTGGGCGCGGGGGAGTGGCTGAAGCGGCTGGGTGAGGCGTTCACGGACGACCGAACTCCGGCACCTGACCTCCTGGCGGCCACGACCCCGGAGGACCTGCTGATCACAGGCCCCACAGAAACGATGCCTCCCATCCGCACCTGGAGCCGGGGCCGCATGATCCTGATCGGAGACGCGGCGCACGCGATGTCCCCGACTTCGGGCCAGGGCGCTTCCTTGGCCTCGGAGAGCGCGGTGGAACTGGCCCGCTGCCTGCGGGACTTGCCCCACGGCAAGGCATTCAAGGCGTACGAGTCGCTGCGCCGCCCCCGGGTGGACCGCATCCTGAAACACACGACGGCAACCCCGACGTCCACGTCGGCCGCGGCCCGCGGAGCTTCACCGAAGCCGGCGGGACCTTTGGGCCGCGCCCTGCGGGACGCGCTGCTGCCGGTGGCGACGAAGGTGGGCGGGGCTGGGGGAGCGGTTTGGGGGGCTTGGCAGTTCGAGCATCGGATTGAGTGGGATGAGCGGGTGGGGTAAGCCGCCGGGGAGATGCGGTTGTTCGAAGAAGGTGGCATCGAAGTCCACCTCAGGCGGCTGCCTCACCTTCAACGACCTCGGTGACTACGTCGACGGTGACAACAGCAAGGCGGAGTTCATGGTCTCGACGACGGATGCCGAGGGCGGCGGCACGGTCCTCTACTACGACTAGGCCCGGCTACTGAAGGCTGCGCTTGCGCTGGGCGGGGGGCCGGGGGGCTCATGACCCCCTGGCCCGGGGGGTTCGCGGTAGTGGAGCGAAGCTCGCCCCTCCAAGTCGGCTCAGTGCGGTGAGGATTGCTGCATGGTGGCGAGGAATCCGCACCAGGCGCGCGGCTGGACGGCGATCAGGGGACCACCAGGGCGCTTCGAATCGCGCACGAGGACTGCGTGTTCAAGGGTAGCTACCTCCACGCATTCGCCTCCGGAGCCGTTGCTGTAGCTGCTCTTGCGCCACTGAACGGTCAAAGAGCTGCTGGC
>NZ_JBVIHP010000162.1:0-1725 GCF_055570235.1 Streptomyces sp. NPDC031274
TGCCATCGGCGTCGTAGTCGAAGTCGATCGTGATGTGGTTGCGGTCGATAACGCGTTCCAGCAGTGACAGACCCCCGCTGGGAGCGGTGAAATGAAGGCTGTGCCCGGCTACCGGGTCAGTGAT
This sequence comes from Streptomyces sp. NPDC031274, assembly GCF_055570235.1. Taxonomy (NCBI): domain Bacteria; kingdom Bacillati; phylum Actinomycetota; class Actinomycetes; order Kitasatosporales; family Streptomycetaceae; genus Streptomyces; species Streptomyces sp. NPDC031274. The sequence goes on from NZ_JBVIHP010000162.1 coordinate 125, forward strand.
GCGGTAGCCGCCCTTGTCCAGTCGAACCAGTGGCCAGCGAGGACCGGCTTCGGGCAGTACGGGTATCTCCGGCCCCTCCGGGTGCGGATAGGTCAGCAACATGCCGTCCTCGGTGACGAACACGAGTCCATGCTCGTCGATCTCCAGGCGTTGATCGACAGTGGAAGACCAAGCAGGGCCGAACCACCCGCCGCAGCGGTAATCGGAAGCGACGCGGCGGGTGAAGATGAGAGGGAGGGTGCCAGGCAGTGTGAGGTCTGTGTCCTCCAGGTACATCTGGCCAGTGGCCACGTCGACCGGGTCACCGCACCCCTTGACCAGACTCTTCAGGCGGTTGTACGCGCCCTTGGCGCCGTCGGCGATGGCGCCGCGGGCCGACTTCAGGCCGCGGAGTCCCTTGCCCATCGCCTTCATTCCACCCTTGAGTCCCTTGAGTCCCTTGGCGAGGCCGCGGAGGCTGGTGAGGCCCTTCATGCCGGGGATGCAGTCCAGGGCGGCGACGATGGTGTCCCAGTTGTCGGTGACCCAGTCGGTGACCCAGTCGCCGACCTCCTCCTCCACTTACGGTTCTGGATACCCGCGTCCGAGGCGTCTTCGAGCTTCTTCTTCGCCGTGCCCGCCGCGTCCTCGCGCATCTTGCGGGCGTCCTCGGCCATCTTCTTCGCGGCGTCGAGGTTGCTCTTCGCCGCGGAGACGTCCGACTTGGCGGCGGTCTGGGCTTTCTCGGCGGAGTTGGCGTTGCGGGTGGCGGCCTTGACCTTGTCCGGGTCCGGCTTGGGGACGTCCTTGGACTTGGAACCGCCGTCGTCGTCCTTGTACTTGTCGGCTTCCTTGCCCGCCTTGTCCATCCAGGAGTCGGCGGAGGTGAGGCGGGTCTGGGCGGAGCTCAAGTCGCCTTGTGCTTCACGGCCCTTGACCAGGGCCTTGTCGGCGAGGGCCTGGGCGCGCTCCAGCTCCGGCCAGTAGGTGGAGAGCGCGTCGCCGGCCATCTCGTAGCTCTTCTTGAGCTTCTTCAGCTTGCCCGGGGCGTCCTCGAACTCCGCCGTGAACGACTCGGCGGTCTTCCCCGCCCAGGTGAGGATCGCGTCCTCGCCCGCCATCCCCTTGATGTCCCGCAGGACCTTGGAGACGTCGTCGGCGAAGTCGTGCAGGTTCTTGGCCAGGTTCCGCACCCGGTCCGGATCACCGGGCGTCGGGTCCTTGTCCAAGTCCAGGACATGCCAATCCGCCGGACGATTCCCCGCCATCCCGCAACCCCCGTTGTGCTCGTACCGTCGTCTATCGGTTGATGGCCTGAATCTCCTCGACCACCACGTCCTGATCCGCGCCGAACTCGCCGTCAGGCAGGTCCTGTGGGTCGTTCGTCCCCGTGCCGGTCCAGCTGATCTTCCACGTGACCGTCGCCTTGAGCGGGTACGAGCCGTCGCCGGAGGAGCGGAGGTACTTCACGCCGCAGGGTGGGTCCTGCTTGGACTTGCCCTTGGCGTACGGTTCGCCGATCTTGCCGTTCTTGATCGGGCATGCCCCGGAGGCGGGGTACGTCACGGCGTCCTTCGTGCCCGGATCGATCTTGAGGGAGACCGGCTCCGCGATCGTCGTCG
>NZ_JBVIHP010000163.1:0-1724 GCF_055570235.1 Streptomyces sp. NPDC031274
GTCTCAGCCAGGTTCAGGACCTCCACTGACTCGGGTACGAGTTCCAGGCCGCCCAGTTTCACGATCTCGTTGTCGACCACGCGGCCGGTGATACGGACCGCGGACTCGGTGGTCAGGCTCTCCAGCGCCTTCTCGATTTCGTCGCCCTCACCGCCACGGCGGTGGGTGACTTGAACCATGCCGGTGTGGTCGCGGACGACCACGAACTGCATCTTGGCCTGCAGCCGGAGCGTGTTCACCCAGCCTGAGACAGAGACGGTTTCACCTGCGTGTTGTCGCAGGTCAGAGATCAAAACGCGGCTCGTCGTGTGGATCATCGCAGCCCTCCCAGGGGCGTCGTCATGATCCCTTGGGAGCGTGGGCGAGAAGGGGACTCGCGGTGCCACCACGCTTTTGCCACCGCCAGGCAGCAGCGGCCTCATTCGTGCCCGATGACGGGGGCCAACCGGCGGGGCATTAGACCCGAAGGCCGTTCCTCCCCGCGCTCAGGAGGGTCTTCACCAAGGGCTATGAGACTGCCTTCACAGCTGCCGGCAGCTCTCTCAGCTCACGTGACCCTGGGCTACTTGTCTCCATCAACGCGTTGCCATCGAGGGTAGGAGGACTCCGGACGCAGGGGCAACAGGAATAGGGCCGAGGCACGGCGCGTCCCTTTTGCCGGGGAGCGACCGGCTCGCTGGCCCGCTTCTCCCGAGTCTGGCCGCGCCCGGACAGTGCCTAGAAGTTGTACAGCGCGAAGTCCGTCACGGGGCGGTATCCGATCCGCTGGTACAGGCCGTTGCTGGTGGGGTTGGCCAGGTCTGCGAACAGCACAACCTCCGTCGCGCCTGCGGCCAGCGCGGCCCGGCTCACCTCGGCTGTCGCGGCGCCCCCGTAGCCGTGACCGCGCAGGTGGGCCGGGGTGTAAACGGGGGCGACGCGGATCTGGCCGGCGACCATCGGGGTCATGCCCGCCATGGAGACGGGGCCGTCCGGGGTCTCCCAGAACGTGACGCGTCCGTGGGTGATGCGCGTGTCGGCCCAGGAGCTGGCATCCACCGAGGCGGATCCGCCGATGGCAGCGACAAACTCGCGGTACCAGAGCATGAGTTGTTCGCGGTCCTCCTCGCCCACAACTCGACCCCGGCCCTGCGGGAGTGGCTCCGGCGGGGTGAGCGTGTGGAGGCGGTACAGACGCTCCCGCTCGTGGAGCATCGCTGTCGCGCCTGTGCGCCGCTGCCAAGCCTCGGCGAAGGCGGTGGCGGTGTCGTGGTCCGCAATGACGCCGGGGATCAGGCGGCCGAGGCCAGCCAGGTGGGCGGCGAGGCTGTCGGCCTCCTCGGGAGTGAGAGGGGTGAGGTTCAGGCGGCGGGGTGGGGTGTGGAAGAGAGTGGCGCGGACCTCGCCAGCCCGCTCCAGCCGACCGAAGATCGGGGCGTCGGTGCCGTACGCGTCTGCCCCGCGCGTACGCAGCGCCTCGGTCACTGTCAGGGGGAGGGTGTGCAGAGCTGGGCGCGAGTGCAGGAAGTCTGCTGCACGGTCTAGGAAGCTGTCGACGTCATCGGTGAGGTGCCAGTCATCCGGGCGCATGCCTCATGATCCCGCGTGTGCACAGACTGCGCCCGTGATTTTCCGACGGGGCGAGGTGACGGGGGCGGTCAGGACACCGCCTCCCCAATGGCTCCACCAACTACTCGGGCTTCAGGTCCGTCGTCTGGCTGTCCTGCGGGTACCTGTCCGCGGAC
>NZ_JBVIHP010000164.1:0-1723 GCF_055570235.1 Streptomyces sp. NPDC031274
GGACTGAGCGCTGGTGCGTACGTGCTGACACCTCTGAAGGAGAAATTCCCCGGCTGGTAGTGCCACTTCCGGTGAAAGGTGCTGGTCGGTGGTCGGTCTGTCACGAGGTACCCCGCATCGGGGCGTGGGCGGAGCCCGAGGGCCGTACACGGCGTCGGCGAATTCATCTCGGGCACTTTCGCGCCGTGTGGTGGCGGGCGAACGTGCTGGTCACCGGCCGATCAGCCACGGGGGTTCCAGGGGACGGCAGGGCGATGGCGGGGATGCGGCCAGAGCACGGCAGGCCGGCGGCGCGGTGGTGGCAGGCCGGCTTGGCGCGATGGGCGGCGTCCCGTTTCGCTCTCGCTGGCAAGGAGCCCGCTCATGCGCCGCACCGCCGTCACTTCACTGTCCACCGTCTCCCCGTTCGACCAGGTCGATGCCGCTCTGCTGGATCTGGCCTCCGCCCCGCGCCCGCTTACCCTGCCCGCCGTGTTGCTCTCGCAGAGCGCGCCCGACGCCGACTGGCCGGTCGACCTCATCCGCGCCCGCATGGCTCACCCCTCCACTCCTGGTACAGCGCGGGCTCGGGTGTGGGCCGAGATCGTCCGTCGGCGTCTGGCGTTTGGTGAGCCGTGGGGCACGGTCGGCATCGCGATGACGGTGCCGGTACTGCGTCGAGCGCTGGCCCGGCTGCCCCGGCTCCCAGAGTTGGAGAGCGGCGAGCTGGAGCAGGAGGTCCTGACCGCGGTCGCCGAGCAGCTCGCCGCCATGACGCCGGACGAAGCACCCGAGGAGATCGGCCTGCGGCTGGTGCGGGCAGGCGACCGGTCGGCCCACCGCCTGCTGTATGCCACCCTGCGCGAACGCCGCCTTGGCCCGCTGCCTCTGCACGAGGGCGTAGTGGGGCAGTCGCTGGCTACCGGGTCACAGGCGCAGGTGTTCTCGGTACTGGAACGCGCTGCCCTGTGTGGGGTCATCACTCCGGCAGAGGCCGAACTGATCGCCGCCACCCGCTTGGACGGGCAGAGCGCGAAGGCGTGTGCGCAGGTTGTGGGGATCAGCGTCCGCACGATGTTCCGAAACCGCTCGGCTGCCGAACAGCGCCTCGCCAAGGCCCTGCTCACCGGCGGGTTGTGAGGCACCGGAAGCAACTTCGTGCAGCTGCTGGCACGAATAGCCGGTCCTTTTCTCCTTAAGAGTGCGAGAGCCCACAAGGCTGCCGGCGCCTGACTGAGCTCTCACGGATGTCCCTGTGGTCCGGGTACGGCGCTTCGTGCTGACACCCGAAACTCCCACCCCCTCGCGCGTTGCGCCCCTTCTTGCTCAAGGAGGTGGTGCGCCGCCGCGGGCCTGCCCCGGGCCCTGGGACAGCCGTCAGCTTCGGTGCCGTTCGCGCCGGCTCCCCCCTGCCCGCCCCGTTGGAGGTGTTCTTCATGCGCGCTCTACTTGCTCGGCTGCGGGCAGCGGCCGGCCGCCCGAGTCTGCGCCGCCTGGTCCGCATCGCGGCCCGGGCCCTCTTCGTTGTCGTCCTCGCGTTGCTGGGACGGCTCGATGGCACCGGCATGGACCAACTCCTGCTCGCCGCCTTCCACTTCCACCACAGCCCCAAGCGGCGGGTACCCGCTCCCGAGGGGGTGCCCGGGCTGCCCGCCATCACCCCTGCCCCCTGGAAGGCGCAGGCGTCTCGACCACCGGCGCCATTGCGCCTGCCCTGCCGGGCGGTCACCGAGGCGGGCACCCT
>NZ_JBVIHP010000165.1:0-1718 GCF_055570235.1 Streptomyces sp. NPDC031274
CGGCGAAGCGAAGTGGCGTGTAGGCGGAGGCCGACTGATTCCCAACAGTCGTGCCCCACAAGGTGGTGCGAGCACGCCAAGCTATGTCACCTTGCTCTGTTACGAGTTCGGTAGGGGTGCCGACCAGGTCGGTGACGATGGCGAAAAAGCGTGAGTCGATCTCGCTCTGGCTTGCCTCGTCCGATATCCGCTCGGTCTGGGCCAGAGGAGCCAGGCCGTCATGATCCCAGGAGATCGTGACCGGATGAGGAGTGTCTTGTGATCTGGTGGTCTGCTCGATCAGTGTCGCGCCGTCCCAGGCGAAGTCCGTCCGCTCAAGGACTGTGACACCGTCAGCAGCCAGCCTGAACTTAGCTGTCCGACGTCCCAAGGGGTCGTAGAGGTAACGCCAGACTGAACCGTCCGGAGTGGTCACGGAGGTGAGGCGGTCTTCGGCGTCATACGCGTACCGCCATGTGTCCGGCTTCCTGGAAAGACGAGCCTTCTGGCGCTGGATCATGCGGCCGGCCGCGTCGTGCTGGTAGCGCACTCGCCCGGCGGAGCGGATGGTCGTACCCGTGTAAACACGGGTGCCGCGGGATTCCGGAAGGGCATGCTGGTCCGGCCACGTGGCTTGGGTGAGGTTGCCCGCCGAGTCGTAGGCGTACGACTCCGACCACCCTGCGGCTTGGACACCAGTGACTTGGCCCGTCTTGTCGAGTTGGAATCGACGGGGGCCATTCAGTTGGTCGGCAATCCCCACGAGATAGCCGTCCGGGCGATAGGAGTACGTACGCCGCTGGATACTTCGACTGCCTCCGGCGACGATGGACTGGGCGGTGACGCGGCCCAGCCCATCGAAGGCGTGGGCCAGGGTGACATTTTCGCCGAAGTGACGAGCTCGTTCCTGCCCTGCTCGATCGTGGTCAAAGTCGATCGCGCGACCTGAGGCGACGAGCTGCGTGCGATTGCCAGCCGCATCATAGGTATACGTGGTGACGGCCCCAGCCGGAGTTATGCGGCGGGTTCGGTGCCCCAACGCGTCGTACTCAAAGGCAACTTGGCGGGTACCAATCGTTTCAGAAATCAGGCTTCCCGTGCGATCTCGCCCCAGGGTGAGCGTGGTCCCCGATTGTGTGGCTTGAGTGAGATGGCCGTTGGAGTCATAGGTGTAGTCGGTGATCAGTCCGTCCGCGTTCTTGCGGACCATCTGACCGAGGGCATCATGTTCATAGCTGATCGTTTGGCCGAGGGGGTTGACGCTGGAGACGAGGCGTCCCGCCGCATCGTAGGTGTAAGTGAGACTGCGGTCGTCGAAGTCCGTTTCAGATGTCAGGCGTCCGGCTGAGTCGTAGCCATAGGACCACGTCAGGCCTTGAGGATTGGTGACCTTCGTCAGGCGCAGCGACGAGTCGTAGTCGAGCTCGTATCGAACACCGTCGCGACTGGTCTGAGCCGTCAGCAGGTCGAAGTGGGTGTACTCGAAACGGGACACCTGATCTGTCTGATCGACATAGTGAATGACGTTGCCTTCGCCGTCGTAAGCCCATGTCTCGGTGGCGCCGTCAGCCGTTGTACGACGCTCGAGCTTCCCTTCCACCGTCCAGCTGAGGTAGGTGGTCTGGCCCAGGGGATCTGTGTAGGTGATGGGGCGACCGAAGGCATCACGTTCCCAGCGAGTGGTGGCTCCCACAGGGTCAACCACTTCAAGGGGCAGGCCTGCGGCATCGCAATGCACG
>NZ_JBVIHP010000166.1:0-1701 GCF_055570235.1 Streptomyces sp. NPDC031274
GGTGACGCCTGCGTGGTTGTCGGCGAGTGCAGGGCTCGCGGCGCCGCCAGCGGCAGCGGCCGCGATGGCCAGGGAGGGGCAAATGTTCGAGTGGGAAGAACGGTTCCCGCTACCGATTGGCCTGACCCTTCCCCGGGCATGCGTCGGCCGCGGTGGCTCCCCCTCCGCGCCACCGCGGCCGATCGATCCCCGTGCGAGAAGGTCTAGTTGGGCTTCGGGCTGCCCGCGTGCTCGTCCTGCGTGCTGATGACAGGCTTCGGGCTGCCCGCGTGCTCGTCCTGCGTGGTCACGGGCTCGCTGCCCGCGTGCTCGTCCTGCGGCTCGACAATGACGGGCTTGGACTTCGTGGTCTTCTCGTCGTTGCTCATAGCTGGGCTCCCCTATGCGGTTCGTTGAGCGGGCAATGCCCGCCCGGCGACTCCCCCGTGGGCCGCCGAGCGGGCGGTTCGGACCGATCACCCTAATGGTGTGGCCGCGAGTGACCCGTCTGCCCCCCGACGCGACGGATCGACAGGCTTGAGCATGCCGGGCCGCGATAAACGATTGATGAACGCTTCCCGCTTCCGTGCCCCCGCGCTCAGGCGAGGGTTGCGGGAGACAGCAGTGCTCGTACCTCGTCGGCCTCGGCGGAGTTCAACCGCTCGTAGATGGAGAGGGCCTCGCGCCAGCATGCTTCCGCCCGGACGGCCTGTCCGATCCCGGCAAGGGCTCTTCCGAGGACGGTCAGCATGTTTCCACGTGACCAGTCGCCGCCGATCCCCCGGAGAACAAGAGCCTGTTCGGCGTGAGTGGCGGCCAGGGTCGGTCGCTGCGCGGCCAGATGGGCCTCGGCGAGGCGGTAGTGGGCCATGCCTTCCCAGAGAGGCTGCCGGCTCTCGTGGAACGTGTTGAGGGCGTCGGTCAGCTGCTCAAGCGCTTCTGCGGGCCTGCCTGCGCGCGTCAACGCAAGCCCCAGTGCGTACTTGCCGTTGGCGAGCCTCAGAGTTGCCCCCAGGCTGCCGTAGATGCGTACCCCCTGCAACGCGAGGTCGACCGCGCTCTCTGTGCGCCCCAACTCCAGCTGCACACGAGACAGATTGCACAGTGCGCTTGCCTCGCCCGGCAGGTTGTCATCTGCGCGGAAAGCCTTGATCGCCTGGCGGAGGTGAGCCTGTGCGTCCTTGTAGCGGTGTTCGTAGAGCGCGATGATGCCCCGCTGATTCGGCGTACGGCTCATGGAAACCGGGTCACCGGCGGACAAACCAAGAGCAAGGGCCCGATCGGCCTCGGCGTCGGATTCTGCGAACTTGCCGGTGAGGCTGCGCACATGCGCGAGGAAGGTCCGGGCGCGCCCCTCCGCTTGAGGGTCACCGGCATTCTTGGCCGCGGTGCTGATGGCGTCCGCCGCCATTTCGTAACGCCGGGCGTTGGCACCTGATTCGGCCAGATCCATCGCTGCCATCAGAAGGTCCGCGGACCGACGGAGCATCGGGCGCGTGGCGGTCTGCTGCGCACACGCGAGGAGACATTCCGCCTCCGCGAAGAGCCAGTCCAGCGCCGCATCCCGGTCCGGAAATGAGAGCCCAGGACGCTCTGTCCGTTCCAAGTGATCCACGAGCCGATCCCCCGGCCGCTCCAGCGCATAGACCCCCGCCGCCGAAGCCAAGTAAAAGTCCAACAACCGGGACATGGCCGCCCCCTGCTCACTGGGAGGCATCTCAT
>NZ_JBVIHP010000167.1:0-1696 GCF_055570235.1 Streptomyces sp. NPDC031274
CAGACTCGCGCCGACAGCATCGGCAGGAGTCGGCCGATGGTGGCTGCCGAGTTCCAAGACGCGCACCCAGCCACGGCTGCGCTCTATCTCGTCGTCCGCAACCACGGGCCGTCCGTCGCGAAGAACGTGCGGGTCACCTTCTCCCCGGAGATCCCTGACCCTCCTGCGGAGAAGGCGGCGCGGAGCCTCATCCCGTACCTCAAGGAACGTTATGCGCGGCCCATCATGACCCTCACCCCGGGCGCAGAGCTCAGGAACGTCTACTACATCGGCAAGGACGACGAAGACGGGGAATTCGGCAACGAGGAAGACGCACCGGACCGCCTCACCGCCACGATCAACTACCAGTCGGCCGACGGCAAGCAGGACTACGAAGACTCCTACGATCTCGACGTCGCTCTGATGCAGGGTGAGACCCGCATTACGTCGTCCAGGTCCCTGGACCGGCAGGTCATCGAGATCAGGAAGTCGCTCCAGAGCATCGACAAGAGGCTCGGCAGGAAGCAGGCCTAGCGGCAAGCACGGAGGGCTCACTCTGGTAGTACACCCACGTGGTGCGCCGCTCAGCGGTTCTTCGCCAGGCGGCGTAGCACGTACGCGGCGTCGCGCCCCACGCCGCGCAGAGTCTTGGAGGAGAAGCTGCGCTGGAACTCCATGCCGACGATGCCGAGTTGGGGCACGGTGGTGGCGACGCCGCCGCGGTGCAGCGGCCGTCCGCCGTCGTCCAGGGCGCCACTGTCGGTGAGGTAGGGAAGGGCGAGGCGGTAGCCGGTCGCCAGGATGATGGCGTCCACCGCTTCCTTCGTTCCATCGGCCCAGACGACCCCCTCGGCCGTGAGGCGGCTGAACATCTGTCGCCGGTCAACGCCGTGACGCTCAAGGGCAGCGCGGTAGTTGCCGTCGTCGATGACTGAGACCGGGACCTTGACCAGCAGGCGCCGGATGGGGGCCACGTCGAGTCGGGTGTGCCGCAGCCACCAGTGCAGATCGCGGCCCAGCGGGCGCTGGGGCGTCCATTCGATCGGCCGCCGGGTGGCCAGTGTGGTGTCGGCGACCTCGCCGAGTTCGGCGGCGATCTGGATCGCGGAGTTGCCCGCGCCGACCACCACGACCCGTTGCCCGGCGAACGCGTCCGGGCTGCGGTAGTCGGCGGCGTGCAGCACCCGACCGGCGAACTCCTCGCTCCCGGGCAGGCTGGGGAGGTACGGAGTGCCGTAGTCCCCGGTCGCGGCGATCACTGCCCGTGCAGTGAACTCGCGGCCGTCCCCGACGCGTACCGACCAGGCATCGCCCTGACGGCTGACCGAGGTGACGGTCGCGGACGCGTGTATCTCGGCGGCGGTGAGATGGCGGGCGTAGTCGCGCAGGTAGTCCACCACCTCATCCCGTGACGGGTAGCGGTCCGGGTCCCCGGGGAAGCGCAAGCCGGGCAGCGAGGAGTACCGCGCGGGAGAGAACAGGGCGAGGCTGCCGTAGTAGCGCGGCCAGGCGCCACCCGGCGCATCGGCTGACTCGAGCACCAGGGTGCGCTTAAAGCCGTGCCGGGGGGCGAGGGCGGCGGTGGCCAGGCCGGACTGTCCGGCGCCGATGACGATGAGGTCGGCGTGTGTCATGAGATCGTAAACCCTTCACAAGTCGTTGTTTCGGGACGTGACGAAATGTTGGGCGGAGAGCGGTGACAGAGAACAGTTCTGAA
>NZ_JBVIHP010000168.1:0-1683 GCF_055570235.1 Streptomyces sp. NPDC031274
CGATGACTGCGGCGACGGCCTTACGAGTGTGCTTCATGGGTTCCCCCGGAGTAGTGCTGCTGTTCAGTGGTGATCACAGCTAAAGGGGAGGGCCCTGACGGGGGCAAGGATCATCGGCTCATCCGGGACGCTGGAATGCTTCCAGGGTCCTGACCTGCGAGAACGTGCCCTGCCTGGAACGGTGAGGTGGGATGCGCGGGCGGTGTTTTGATCATGGACATGCAGGTGATCTAGGGTCCCGGCGTCATTACTCGACGGGGGAACGGATACACACGCCATGCGTACGCGCTTCAGGCTGGCCACGGTTGTCGCGGCGGCGGCACTTGCTCTGACGGTGACCGGGTGTGAGGGGGATGACGGGGGCGGCGGGGGTGACGGGGGCTCGGACAAGGCCGCGGGTACGTCCGGCTCCGGTGTTGTCGCCGGGGCCGGGGCCGGGGCCGGTGGCGGTGCTGGCACCGGCTCTGACTCCGACTCCAGTCCCAGTGCCACTCCCGGCGTGGGATCGGATGAGGCGCCCGCTCGTAACGGCGGCAGCAGCGGTGGGCCCGAAGTCCGGCAGAAGTGGATGCTGGAGAACATGCCCCAGGCGGACACCGTCATGGCGGCGGGCGAGTACCTCCAGCGCTTCACGACGTGTGAGCGGTACAGCATCGATCCGTCCGACGAGCGCTACTACCCGATGGACGAGAAGTTCGACATGTCCTGGGGTGTGCAGTTCCGCGGTACGTGCGACGACAGCGGGGACGGCTGGATCCGGGTCTTCAAGACCAGCGACATGAAGCAGTTCCAGACCGCCTACAAGGCGGACATCGCCGAGCGGATGAAGCAGGGGAGCGAGCTGGCCGGGATCGAGGGCGGGTTCGCCGTCGGCAAGGACTTCGCCGTGATCGCGCCGGGCGACGACACGATTCGGGATCTGTCGGCTTCAGGGCTCCTGATCCTTAACTGCAACCCGAACTTCCAGCCGGTCGGGGACGTCTCGACTGCGCCCGCCCTGATCGACGGCTGCGTTCTGACGGACGAGTTCGTTCAGTAGCCCTCGACGAAGTGGTCGAACTCGCCTGCCTGGACTCCTAGCACGAAGGCGTCCCACTTGGCCTGGGTCGTGGTCACGATGTTCTCGGGGTCGCTGGTTTCCCGTAGGTAGACGGCGTCGTCCTGGCCGTACGCGAATTCGATCCAGGGGCCGGGGCCTTCCTCCCCCTCGGGGGCGGCGCGGATCCAGTCGAGGTCTGGGGGGATGGCTTCGGGCATGGGGGTGTCCTTTCTGCGGGGCAGTGGGTGGGTGCGGGTTGGGGGACCCTGCGGGGCCTTCCCCAATCCCGCCCCTTCCCGGCTGCATCTATTAGCGGCTCCGCCGCGGAGGGGCTCCGCCCCAGACCCCGCTCCTCAAACGCCGGAGGGGCTGAGGGTGCGGAGCAGGGCTGCGAAGGCTGAGGGCTGGGCGGTGAGTACTGACCCGGTGGGGTCGGCGGACTCGGTGAGGTGCACCGTGCCGGTGGCGGTCCGGGCGACGTGTACGCAGGCTTCTCCTTGCGCGCAGTAGGACGACTTCTGCCCGGTGTCAGGCATGGCGGGTCTCCTTTGCTGTGCGTATCAGTGCCGCGAAAGCTGCGGGTCGTGCGGTGAGTATCGCTCCGGTGGGGTCGGCGCTTTCGGTTAGTTGGACTGTCGATCCGG
>NZ_JBVIHP010000169.1:0-1682 GCF_055570235.1 Streptomyces sp. NPDC031274
CAGGCTTTTTGGGCGGATTATGGCCGCCTTGAAGTGAAGACGTTCGACAAGCTCGAGTGCGGGCAGCACTTCCAGGAGCCGGGCTTCGCGTCATGGGAGGCGTTCCACCGCGGCGCTTGGCGCGAGTCCATGGACCTTTTGCAGGATGAACGACCTGCGATTACACGGCAGTTCGATGACGCGAAGGAGCGTGGGCTCATCATGCGTCGCGTCCGATATGTCGAGGTTCCGCCATCGGACTACCTCGTGTGGGAGATGGCTGTGCTGCATGATCGAGTGAGTCGCGGCGAACAGATTCGGATCTTGGCCGGCCAGGGCCAACCCAGCTTCCAAGCACCCCCCCCCCGTTGGTTTTCCGAGCTTGTCATTCTCGGGACCATCGGCCTGTACGAACTGAGGTACAAACCGGACGGTGTCATCGCCGGGGCGTTCCGGTACGACGACGCAGAGTTGATCCAAGCGTGCCGTCTCGAGTTCGACCAGCTGTACGACGCGGGCGAGGACTTTTCGACGTTCCATGAACGTGTCACCGGTCCGTTGCTGCGTACACGCTGTGCGGAGGCATCGGCATGACATCGACACCGGAACCCGGCCCCGCATCTGGCTCCCGCTCTCGCACTAACTTGCGTCGCCGTCCCTGGTACCGGTCTCGTGCGGCGACTCTTGCGTTGTCCGTGATCGCTGTTGTGGGCGCCATGGGTCTTGTCGTCGTATCCCCGCTCGCACTACCGGCGTTGGACGGCAAGGGCGAGGACTGGGAGCGGATCGGGAACATCGCCCAGGCGTACGGTGCCGTGTCCGCGCTCTTGAGCGGCTTGGCGGTCGTGGGTGTTGCGGCTTCGCTGATCTTGCAGTCCAAAGAGGCGAAGGCCGCACGCATCCAGAGCACCCGCCTGATGCACATCGAGCTCACCAAGATGGCCATGGCCGACCCCGAATACCTGGACTGCTGGGGTGGCCCGGACCCGTCCCGGACAGTTCTGCTCCGCCGGCAGCACATGTACGTCAACCTGGCGGTGTCGCACTGGGAGACGTGGTTCGAGCTGGGGGACCTCACAGATGAGTGGCTGGCGGCCATGTGTGACGAGATCTTTGCTGGCGAGATCGGACGATCGTTCTGGGCGCGGTCCCGTACGTCACGTATGGCGACAGCGCCTAACCGCAAGTTGAAGCATCTCAACGAGATCATCAACTCCCGGTATGAGGCTTCACTCGGGACGCCGCCCCGCACGGATCCTGCACTGCCTGATCTTGGAGTTCCGGGAGTGGTTCCTCCGCGCGTGGGTGATCAAGGCCAGGCCTGAAGGTGGTCAAGGCCCGTCGCAAAGCTGTCATGGAGCAGAGCCATCTGCACCCTGCGACCTTGCCTCTCCCCTCCGGGGCGGACCACGGTCCGAGCAATGCAGCCAGCAGCTCGGATAGGACGTACTTCACGCTACGGCAGGCAAGGAGACGCCTTCGGGCGCGCAGAACGCCCGTGGTCGCCGTGCGGGCCAGTCGGCCAATCGAGGCGATCGTCATCCCAGCGATCTGATCTGCTCGATTTACCTGCTGTGCAGGGCACTTGGTCTCTACAGTTTCTGTCATGGACGAAGCGATCTCAGATATACGGGGCAGCATCGCCAAGTTGCGTAAGGCGTTGGAGAAGGGGCGCTGGAAGCCGAGTGGGAGGGAGATCAGCT
>NZ_JBVIHP010000170.1:0-1675 GCF_055570235.1 Streptomyces sp. NPDC031274
CAATATGCAACGACCCCGGCAACACCCCATGCCGCATCGCCATCACCATCTTGATGATGCCCGCCACACCTGCAGCGGCCTGCGTATGACCGATGTTCGACTTCACAGACCCCAACCACAACGGCAGCTCCGGGTCACGATCACGCCCATACGTGGCCAGCAGCGCCTGCGCCTCGATCGGGTCGCCGAGGGTTGTGCCGGTCCCGTGCGCCTCCACCGCATCCACCTCGGAGGCGGACAGGCGTCCGTTCGCCAACGCCTGACGGATCACCCGCTGCTGCGAGGGACCATTCGGCGCCGTCAGACCGTTCGACGCACCGTCCTGATTGATCGCCGAACCACGCACGACCGCAAGCACCTGGTGGCCGTTACGACGGGCATCCGACAACCGCTCCACCAGCAACAGACCAACACCCTCACCCCAGCCGGTACCGTCCGCGGCCTCCGCGAACGCCTTGCACCGGCCATCCGCCGACAACCCCCGCTGCCGACTGAACTCCACAAACGTCCCCGGCGTCGACATCACCGTCACACCACCGGCCAACGCCATCGAGCACTCACCATTACGCAACGCCTGCATCGCCAGATGCAGAGCCACGAGCGACGACGAACACGCCGTATCCACCGTCAATGCCGGACCCTCAAGCCCGAACACATACGACAGACGACCCGACACCACACTCGCCGCATTACCCGTACCGACGTGCCCATCGAGGCCGACGTCGTCGGTGTTCACGAGATCCAGATAGTCCTGGCCGTTGGAGCCGACGAATACGCCGGCCTGGCTGCCCTTCATCGCAGCCGGGTCGATGCCGGCACGTTCGAAGGTCTCCCACGCCGTCTCGAGGAGGAGCCGCTGCTGCGGGTCCATCGCGAGCGCCTCACGCGGCGAGATCCCGAAGAGCGAAGGATCGAACTCCGGCGCGTCGTAGAGGAAACCGCCTTCGGTCGCGTAGGAGGTCCTGGGGCGGTCGGGGTCGGGGTCGAAGAGGTTCGCCAGGTCCCAGCCGCGGTCGGTCGGGAAGTCGGCCATCGCGTCGGAGCCCGAGACCACCAGATCCCACAACGCCTCCGGAGAAGTCGCACCTCCGGGGAACCGGCACGCCATCCCCACGATCGCCACCGGCTCATCCGACACCGCAGCCGAGACAACCTGCCCCGCACCCACCACACCCGGCGCCAGCTCCCCACCACCGAGCTCATCCGCCAAGAACTCCGCCAACACCACACAACTCGGATAGTCGAACACCACCGTCGTCGGCAGCGACAACCCCGTACCCGCCACCAACTGATTACGGAACTCCAGAGCCGTCAGCGAATCAAACCCCAACTCACGGAAAGCCCGCTCCACCTCCACCCCACCCGGATCCGCATAACCCAACACCGCCGCCACATGCCCCCGCACCACATCCAGCAACACCTCAACACGCTCACCCCGCGACAACCCCACCAACCGCGCACCGAGCCCAGAAGCGGACTCCGGTTCGGTGACCCACGCACCCTCGTCGGTGAGCTGACGCACCTCGGGCACACCGGAGACGAGGGCACCTGGGCGCCCTGACGGGAAGCCCGAGACGAACCGCTTCCAGTTCACGTCCACCACGGCGACCGCGACGTCCTCGCCCGCCACCGCCTGTCGCAGCGCTTCCAGAGCGCGCTCGGGCGGCAACGGCGG
>NZ_JBVIHP010000171.1:0-308 GCF_055570235.1 Streptomyces sp. NPDC031274
TACCAGCGGCTCGCATACTCGCCGAAGGTCTCCTGCCCGAGGCCCGGGTCGCGCCACTGACCGCGCCGAACGGTCACCTCTTCCGCGTCCGCGGCCTGCTTGGCCTCCCGCTTGGTGGCGAACTTGACCACGTTGCCCTCGGAATCGGCGACGGTGCCGTACTTGCCGTCCTCGATCTTGTAGCGACCACGCCAGTAGCCGCCGCGCTTCTCTGCGTACCCCACAGATTTCCCTCCCTTCTGTCGTATGGGTGCGCTAAGCCACGGTTCCGTACTGGGACTTGGCCATCCGGCGTGGCGGCCGGGCCT
>NZ_JBVIHP010000171.1:318-1673 GCF_055570235.1 Streptomyces sp. NPDC031274
GTCGGCACATCCGTCTCGGGTTGCTGCCGGGTGCGCGGCTTCCGAATCGGGGCGGGAATGACGCCAGGGTGCTGCGGAGCCTGGGCGGGACGCTCTTCGTGCATGCGAATGATCTCGGCTAGGTGCTCGTCCGAGAAGCGGTAGGCACGGCCGACGCGCGTGAAGGGGATGAGCCGTCGGCGGGCGCGGTCCTTGACCCACCAGGTGGAGCAGCCGAGTACGGCCGCGATGTCCTCGGGGAGGTAGAGGCGCGACAGGGGGGTGTCAGCGTGCGGGCGCTGTATGCGGGCAGGGGTGGTGGCCATGTGGGGCAAGCGGGGTCCTTTCGCGGCTCGGTGGAATCGGCAGCAATTCCAACCGGGTCGGGTTCGTTCAGGGGCAGTACAGGCGGCACTGGCCGTTCTGCGGGAATTTCGAGTCCACGACAGAATGGGCGAACTGCGCATGGCCAGCAGCCGGAATCCACCCGCGTGCACTTCTTGGATTTCTGCACTCCGGGGTTTTAGGTGGTCGGCGCAACGACTCCTCACGTAAATTGGCCAGACTTCTGGCAGGGATCGGCACGGCGGGCGTCCCGGGAAGCATCAATGGTCCAGAGAATCGCCGGTTTGGGTAACCGGCGATCGTCGGCTATGTTGCGCCCGCGCTGACCGACTCCAGGGGCTCGGCGGGACCGCCGAGGAGCGCGCAGGGGGAGACGTCAAGGGCGGCGGCGATGGCGACGAGATCGTCGATGTCGCAGCGCCGGACCGTGCGTTCGATGCGGGAGAGCGCGGTGAAAGTCATGGGTCGGCCGCGCGCGGTGACCAGGGCGGGGAGCTGGCGCTGGGAGTGACAGCGTGCGGTGCGGATGCGCTCGACGGCTTGTGCGGCGGCCTGTCCGGCGGGTCCGATTTCGAGGGGGCGTGGCGGCATTGGTGTGTTGTAGCTTGCGCGCCGGTCGCTTGGGAAGCGTTTCCCTGTCTGCTGTGAGCGATGGCGGTGTCGACGAATTCTGGTGGGCGATTTCGTCAACCGGGATTTCGGTTCTACCGTCATGGGGTTGCCGAAAAAGTCGTGAATGGTTTCAGAACCAAGTCTGGACTTTCGCGCACCAGGTGTGGCTGTGTTGTCCACGCACACCGGCGCTGCCGGATTCCCCGCCCCGTTTTCCATACCTGGTCGCCCCTGCCGGCGACCGTCAGTGAAGGAGCCGCCCCTTGGAAGCCGACATCCCGATGCCCTCTCACGAAGGCGCTCAGCCGACCTGCCCGCAGCTCGCGATAGGTGGGTCGTCCATATCCCCGTCCGACCCCGCTTCGCTGTCCGAGGGCGAGCAGGTCTTGGCCGACCTGCGGGCGCAGTTCCGGCGCTAT
>NZ_JBVIHP010000173.1:0-1651 GCF_055570235.1 Streptomyces sp. NPDC031274
CGGTGCACCCGACCCGATAGCGCACGGCCCCTCACTGCTTCGAGCGGACGTCCTGGAGCGTGTCGTCGGCGAGGCCCTTCAGCGGAAAGGCGGCCTGGACCTGCCAGCCCCCATGGGGTAGAGCGCCCGCGCTCAGCGTTCCGTCGAGGGCCTCGACGCGTTCACGGAGCCCCACCAGACCGAAGCCCCCGCGTCCACCAGCGGGCGGGGCGGCCTTGTAGTGGGGCGCGGTGTTGGCGACCGTCACTTGCATCCATCCACTGCTCGCGTCCAGGTGGACGGTGGTGAGGGCGCCGGGAGCGTGGCGGCGGACGTTGGTGAGGGCTTCCTGGACCAACCGCTGCACGGAGAGTTCCACCTCGGGACTGAGGCGAGCGGTTCTGGCTGCCGCGGTGGCATCGAGCCGGGCAGGCGCCTCGTCGCTGGCATCGGCGCAATGGGCTGAGTGCGCGGAGACGAGGTCGGCCAGCTCGGTGAGCAGGTCGCCACGGCGCAGGGCGGTGTGGTTCTCCTCCCGCAGGACGCGGACCAAGCGGCGCATCGACTCCAGGGTCTCCGCGCCGGACCGGACGATGGTGCGCAGGATGGGATCCACCTTGTCGGGCGCGGTGGCCTCGATAGCCAGTGCGGCGTTGGCCTGCACGATGATGCCGGTCATGTGGTGGGCGACCAGATCGTGCAGGTCCCGGGCGAGGGCCAGCCGTTCCGCCTGACGTACGTCGCGCACGGCGCGTTCCCTACGGGCCTCCAGACCGCGGACTCCGCAACCGAGGGCAACACAGACCGCCAGCACCATCGTCAGGAAGTACCCGCCGGCGACGAAGGCATCCCATGCCCGAATGCGGAGCGGCAGCATGAGGACCGTGCCGCCCAGTGCGACGGTGCAGGCGATCGCGTGAGCAGGCCGCCAGTTGTGCGCCGTGGTACGGACGACGAGGTAGAGCAGCCCGCAGGTCTCCAGTGCCCCCCACCACGCGACAGCCGAGGTGGGATCGATCAGGCACCAGACGGTGAGGGCAAGGGAGGTCGTCACTGCGCCGATGACGCGTCGGGCCAGGGAGCACAATCGAGGCATGCCCAGGGCCGCGAGGGCGATCAGCGGACCGGTGACCAGCACGGGCAGCCAGGTAGTGGGTGATCCGAACGGATCGGGGGTCCTGGTGGTGAGTACAGCGATGTCGGCGAGCCAGGCGAGCCCGAACGCGATCAGAATACTGATCTTGATGACTCTGCCGCCGGCCGCACTGAGCGGGAAGTTCCAGTCCACGCAGAACAGCGTAGGAGCGTAAGCCGAGATCAGTGTCGGCCGAATGACCGACAGGCCGGTGCGTGTCCGGTACGAGCGGCCGACGCGGCGCCCCCCTGACGGGCGAAATCCTGGTGAAGACGGCGGCCGACCTCCGAGGGACGGGCCCCGCCGGCGCATCTCGCGACCGAGGCGCAACCAACAGGACCTGCCCGTTCGCAACGACCGACCGCCAGATCGACAGACAGAGAGTTGTCACACCCTCATGGCCACCTTCCTGCACCGAATCGGCCGGGCCGCCTTCACACGGCGCTGGCTGGTCGTCCTCTTGTGGGCGCTCGTCCTGGGCGGCCTGGGCGCCGCCGCCGCCAGCAGCTCGGGCCCTCAGAGCTCGAGCTTCACCCT
>NZ_JBVIHP010000174.1:0-1650 GCF_055570235.1 Streptomyces sp. NPDC031274
GCCGCCGATGGACCTGCCCGCATTCCGGCAGACGATGAGGGAGGACTACCGACAGCGGTTCGTGGTCCTGCCGACCAGTAAAGCAGTGCTACACGAAGCCATGTTCCGAGAGGCCAACCTCATCGCGCCATGCAAGGAGCACAAGGGGCAAAAGGTTGGGAGCCGTGACGCGGCTATCTGGCTCGCTGCCGTCGAATCCGCCAACAAGACACCCTCAGAACAGGTGTACTTCGTCAGCAGCAACACCAAGGACTTCGGCGCTGCGACTGGACGAGATGACGTCTTGGACGATGACGTTAGCGGCCTGGGCTCCCGCTTCGTCCACAAAACGAACCTAGACGACGTGTTCGCCGACTTCACCCGCCCCGCCGACGTCTCAGACGAGGAGTTTCATCGGGTCCTGTCCTCGCCGCTCCACCTCGTAGACGGCAACTCGAAGTTGCTGGACGACTTCCTACCGTGGGGCCTGCCGGTGCAAGACCTGGAAGACGGGAGTGCGCGTCACGTAGTTGGATGCCAGTCCTCGCTTATGCCGCCGACTGCGTATTTCCTGGACTTCACGAACGCCTCCGCACACCAACTCGGATCCGTTGTCTGGTGCACGGCAACAGTGCGATACCTGCTGTGTGGGCTGTACAGCGACGCGACGACCGTCGCCGGGGCAACCGTGTTGACGGCCCGTGTGGCTGCATCACTCACGGGATGCCAACAGGCTACGGCGCTTCGTGCAATGTGCGTATTCCTTCCTGATCTGGATGACCTTCGAGCCGTTCCTGACACCGTGCTCGATGAATGGCGTCACGGAGCGGAGCAAGACCGACAGTGGACACCGTCCCAAGTCGTAGCGACTTCGCGACTACTCGACGCCTCGCAAACGCAGGCCCTGAGACCTAGAGAAGAAGCTATTCGGCGCCACCTCACCAGCCGGCGCGAGGGCCATCCGCCGTTCACCGACTAAGAGGTCGTTTTCACACGGTTTGCGTCGCCTCGCGTATCCCTCTACTTGCCCAGGTCCCAGGCGTGTCGATTTCGGGTACGCCTCCCCTACGCGAAGAGAGCATCGGCTCATGCCTTGGGATGAGACAGCCTTCGTGGGATGAGACCGGCAAGTCGGGCCTCCCAGACGGCTCATGAGGCGCATCTATACCTGTTGCCTGTCAAGTCATCCCCTGCCACAGGTGCATGTTGGGCTGAAACACACTTCCTAGGTGAAAACGACCTCTTAAGGAACACATGGACCTTGACGTCATCCTTGGCCCAGTACCGCCAAGGCGACACCCACGATAGACGGCATGCTCTGAAGCTCAGGAGCGACAACCCCAGTCCCTGTCTGCTGTCATGTGGCCTCGCGCCCGGCTCTGGCGAGGATGACGAGGACGTCGTCTGGACGGCCGCCATCGACCTGTTCGTCCTCAACACCGGCAATTCCTACGACGCGCCCGCCTGCCTCTTCGGGGTGCGCAACTCCTTCGGGTTCCAGCCGCTGGCCGAAGATCGCGGACTGCCCGAGGACCTCTCCGACGGGGTGCGTGCTGCCTTCATCGCATGGCTCGGACCCGAGTGGTCCCATAGCAGCACCTGGATCACCAGAGCCGAACTGGCCGCTGCCGACTGGGACGAGACCGACAGGTCCGGCGCGCACAGCCGTCG
>NZ_JBVIHP010000175.1:0-1640 GCF_055570235.1 Streptomyces sp. NPDC031274
TGGCTTTTTGCCAGTCTTTTTGAACTTTCGGATTCAGTTCATCTAAGGCGAAAGATTGGGTAATACGCAAGACTTGATTGGATTCTTTGGTTTGGTTATGAAGTTGTCGAATGACATCAAATTGTTCTTTGGCGATAAAGGGATCAATCCCGTTGGTTCCACCCACGGCAACTGCCCGACAATTTGTCAGCTCCACAGGACGTTCCAATTGATGGTCTTGTAGCCACTGTTCAGTTTTTTCATGCATGGGTCTGTCTTGCCCTAAAGCATAATTAAGGGCGCTCGCTGCACTTGCGCCATTGCTTATTTTTGCAATTGTTGCCATAACTCTTGATACCCCTTTTGAGCTTGAGCGAGTACTCCGTATGTATAGCGTAAAGCCACGATCAGCTCTTTATCTTGGTTGTCCATCCGATCGAATTGATTGAGTTTCTTGGCGATTTGATTTAAATTGGTTCCTTGTTTTGAGAGTTCTAATAATAAAGATTTCGCTTGGTCATGTTCGAGATAAGGTTTTTTTAAATGAGATTTTTGTGCTAATTTTTTCGCATAAAGATTCGGAGAGAGTCCATATGTTTCTCCTGAAATTTTCAGCTTATTGTATTGTTCTTCAGATAATCTAAATTGAATGTACTTTGTTTGATTTTGTGATACTTCTTTCTGATGCATAAATAGCCTCCTCAAAGATAAAATGCCCCAGCGCTCATTCCTCAATCGCCCTTTGTCATTGATTTTGTAATAAGCATTGCGCCCTATTCGGTTACAATCATTATAACAAAATAGACCATATAAAACCATAAATACTGCAAGCTATCACATTGTAATACAAAACACTTCGTTCTTGTATTACAATGTGGCTTGAAAAGGGGGAAGTTTCACTTTCCCCTTTTATCCCCTTTGGATTGTGTCGATTTGCTTTACGCAAACGCCACCTACCCATTTTATAAAAATAAAATGGGCAAAAAATCTTTCTTTTTGTCATACAAAAAGAAGAAAAAAAAGAGACGATTTTCTTCTTCCGAAATCGTCCCTCTTTTCTAAAACCATGGATGAACGAACAAAAAATCTCTCGTATTTTGTTTGTTCATCCACTAAAAATATGCGAACAGTATGGCTTCATTCAATCCTGTTCTTACAAGTCAAAAGCATCGAATCGTCCTTGGACGATTCAACAAAAAAAGTAGTCGTTTTTGGACGACTACTAAGTTCTAAACATTCATTACCCAAAATCAATTTGGTCTAACATCGTTTCTCGACTAGCTTGATCTAATCCAAGATACGTTAAGGTCATAGCTTCACTTGAATGGTTTAATAAATGCATCACTAAACCAATATTATAGTTTGACTGCGTATAAACACGATAAGCGCCTGTTTTACGCATGGTGTGTGTGCCTAGATAGTTGATACCTAATAGATCACCAACACGTGACAAGACCCGGGTTGACCCCAGAGCATAAGGCAGAAAATCCAGTAACGAACAAAAAACGTTCGCTACTGGATTTTTTGTCTTATGTGGCCGGGGTCAGGGTCGTCGGAGCGTATTTCAGAAGCCGAAGGGTGCTCAAAATAGCATAACTGCTCAACTATACACATTCCAAAAAAGTCCCCCACCCAGCAGCAAGTCACTCACCCATCACATC
>NZ_JBVIHP010000176.1:0-1636 GCF_055570235.1 Streptomyces sp. NPDC031274
TTCGCAAGGTCGCCGAGCAGAAGGGCGTCAGCGTCGCGCAGACCGCCATCGCCTGGGTGCTCGCGCAGGGCCCCCGGCACGATGCCGCGATCGTCCCGCTCGTCGGTGCCCGCCGCCGCGACCGCCTCACCGAGGCGCTCGGCGCCCTCGACGTGACGCTGGACGAGGCCGACCTCGCCGCGATCGAGCAAGCGGTGCCGGCGGACGCCGCAGCGGGCGCGCGCTACCCGGAGGCACAGATGGCGCACCTCGACAGCGAGCACTGATCGCCCCCGGGTACGGTCACTGTCATGGCAACCGGCACCCTGACCCCCGAGCGCATCCTCGAAGCCACGGAGGACATGCTGCGCCGCCACGGCGCGGCGAAGGCCACCGTGGTGGACGTGGCCCGCGCGCTCGGGGTCAGCCATGGCACGGTCTACCGCCACTTCCGCACGAAGGCGGCCTTGCGGGAGGCGGTCACGAAGCGGTGGCTGGACCGCACGTCCGAGTCCCTGTCGGGCATCGTCTCCGCCCCCGAACCCCACGCGACGAAGCTGCGCCAGTGGCTGGCGGGGTTGTTCGCCGCCAAGCAGCACAAGGCGGGCGACGACCCCGAACTGTTCGCCACGTACACGGTGTTGACGGGCGAGAACAGCGGAGTGGTGGACCGCCACATCGCGGACCTCACCGGCCAGCTCGCCACGATCATCCAAGAGGGCGCCACCCAGGGCGCCTTCACGGCACCGGACCCCACATCCACGGCACGCGCGGTCTTCGACGCCACCAACCGCTTCCACGACCCGGCGTACGCAGGGGAATGGTCGAAGCCCGGCATCGAACCCGCCTTCACGGCAGTGGTCGACCTGGTCGTACGCGGTCTGCGCCGCTAGGACGTCTCCTTCTGCTCCTCTGCCTCGTGCGCCTGTGTACGACGGCTGCGGAGGCGTTCCAGGACGACCGTGCCGATGAGCACGAGCCCGATGGCGACGATCTTGCTCCCCTGGTAGCCGGCCATCCGGCCGTCCGCGACGCCGGAGCCCAGGAACGCCCAAAGGGCCCAGGCGATCCCGGCGACGATGAGAAGGACGGCCCCGACCGGCCCCATGCCCCACCACCACGGCGCCTGGGGGTGCTCGTCGGACCGGTCGCGTTCGTCGTGCGCCAAGGCTGCTCTCCAGGTCTGAGGCGGGTGGCAGTGCCCGACGCCGTCACGGGCCGGGGCAAGGAGAGACGGTGGCGCAGGCCACCTGGTTGCCTGCGGCGCGGATCTGTCCCACCGGCGGCCGCGGCCCCAGGGCTCAGGGCACCGAAGGATCCACCGTCGCCTGATGCTCATCGGCGAGGTGTTCCTCCGCCTTGAGCCACGGCAGGAACTGCACCCGCTTCCCCCAGCCGCATGTGTCGCAGGTCAACTGGCGCTGGACGCCAGACTTTTGCACGTGCACGACATGCTCGCGCCCGTGCTGGTCCCATCTGCAGACCTTGCTCGTGGTCATCGAAGGCATGGCGAACAGTGTGCAGCAGAAGCCCCCGGTTCCCTATGCGGAACCGGGGGCTTCTTTCAAGCTTCACTCAGCGAGCGCCGACGCAGGGTCGGGCGTCAGCAGCCCACCAGGCGCGAGGCGAGGTAGCCCTCGATCTGGTCGAGGGAGAC
>NZ_JBVIHP010000177.1:0-1635 GCF_055570235.1 Streptomyces sp. NPDC031274
GTCGCCGTGGTGCTCTTCGCCGTCTCACTCCAGTTCCTCTTCCCCGACGAGGGCGGCGACCCGCTGAGCGCGGCCGGGTTCGCCCTCGGCGCCGGGACCGCGGTACCGCTGATCTGGCGGCGCCGCGCGCCCTTCGCCTGTGCCGCCGTGATCGCCGTCTTCACGCCCGGCATGGCGCTCTACCACCGGCCGCCGCCCGACGTCTGCTTCGGCGGGATGGTCGCCCTCTACACCGTGGCCGCCCTGAGCACGCCGCTGAAACGGCGCGTCATGCTCGCCGGCTGGCTGGCGGGGGCCGCCGTCACCATGACCTTCAAGGAGCACGCCGAGCCGTACGAGTACCCCTTCCACCTGCTCAGCCTCATCAGTGCGTACGCCCTGGGGGCCTTCGCCCGTGTGCAGCGCGCCTACACCGCGGCCCTGGAGGACCGGGCACGACGCCTGGAGCGGGAGCGCGCCGCCGAGACGGCGCGGGCGGTCGGTCAGGAGCGGTCGAGGATCGCCCGCGACATGCACGACATCCTCGCCCACGCGGTGAGCCTGATGGTGGTCCAGGCGGAGGCGGGCCCCGTGGTCGTCCGGAGCGATCCGGACCGTGCGGTCGGGGCGTTCGACGCGATCGCCGGTGCGGGTCGCGACGCGATGGTGCAACTGCGGCGGATCCTGGGCGTACTGAGAGAGCCCTCGACCCCAGGTGGCGGCCGGGTCCCGCAGCCGACCCTCGCGGCGCTCCCCGAGCTGGCCGCCCTGGTCGAACAGGCGGGCCTGCACGTCGAGTTGGCGGAGGAAGGCGAGCCCCGCCCGCTGCCGCCCGACGTCGAGGTGGCCGCGTACCGCATCGTCCAGGAGGCACTGACCAATTGCGTCAAGCACGCGGGGGCCACGGCAGTGGCCGTCCACCTGACCTGGACCGCAGGCGAGTTGAGGATGCGGATCCAGGATGACGGAGACGGGGCCGCCACCCAGGAGGGCGCGGGGCACGGCCTCGTCGGCATCCATGAACGCGCCGCCGCCTGCGGTGGCACCGCCGGGACCGGGAACGGACCCGATGGTGGATTCCGTGTCGCCGTACGGCTGCCCACGGCATCCTTGGGGGATGAGCATCCGGGTGGCGGTCGCCGACGATCAGGAGCTGGTACGCAGCGGCTTCTCCATGATCCTTGAGGCGCAGCCCGACATCGAGGTGGTGGCGGAGGCGGGTGACGGTGCGCAGGCGGTGGCGGCCGTGCGCCAACATGCCCCGGACGTCATCCTCCTGGACATCCGCATGCCGGGGATGGACGGCATCGAGGCGGCCCGCCAGGTGTGCGCGCAGTCCAGCTGCCGGGTCGTCATGCTGACCACGTTCGACCTCGACGAGTATGTGTACGAGGCGTTGTACGCGGGAGCGAGCGGCTTCCTGCTCAAGGACGTCCGCAGGGACGACCTGGTGCACGCGGTGCGGGTCGTGGCAGCCGGGGACTCCCTGCTCGCGCCGTCCGTGACGCGGCGCCTGGTTGTGAACCTGGTCCGGCGCCGCCGCACGGACTCCGACGCACCTGCCATGTCGCCCTCCGAACGCCTCGCGGTCCTCACCGCCCGCGAGGAGGAGACGCTGCGGCTGCTGGCCCGGGGTCTCTCCAACGCGGAGATCGC
>NZ_JBVIHP010000178.1:0-1628 GCF_055570235.1 Streptomyces sp. NPDC031274
GCAGTACGGACTCGTGCAGTACCGCCGTGTACGGGGGAGCCCCATCCCGCATCAGGGCCTTCCTGCGGCGCGCACGATGCTCCACCCTCAGGTCCAGTTCACGCACGGGAAGTTCCGGACGCCAGTACGTGAACACCGCGCGTGCGTAGTCCTCGGTCTGGACCACCCCAGGGACGTGCGCGGTGCCGATCTCCTGGATGAACGTCGCGTGATGCTCCAGCTCCGCAAGGTCCAGAAAGGCGGGAGGCAGCACATCTCGGTACTCCTCCCACCACCCTCTCGTACGGTCCACCGCCATGCCGACCAGCGCATCGATCAACGCCTCGTCCGCGCAGGCATAGTGCGCCGCGAGACTGCGCACACGTTGCTCGCTGACTCCCGCGATACCCGCTTCCATCTGGCTCATCTGAGCCGAGGTCGAGCCCAGGAACTGCGCGACCTCCTTGGCGGTCACCCCGGCAGCGTCCCTCATCCTGCGCAGCTCGGTGCCGAGTCGTACCTGGCGTGCGGTCGGCTGACTCCTGGGAGGCATGCGGTCCTCTTTCTCTCAACAGGGCCTGTCGCCAGCCCTGTTGGTGTCCCTCTTACGGGGCCAGATTACGGGAGGCAGTTGCGGAGGCAGAAATTAATGCCCTACTGTCAGTGATGCGTCGACCACTTGTGGCAACCATCGGGGGACCCGGAAGCGCACCGCACCGCCATGCCATGGCGGCCGCGGCACAGCCACCGCCCGCAGGATGCCGTGTACGCCAACTCCCCCCGCACATAACGGAGTTCAGCCATGCCCGCAGCCGCAGGAAACGAAGGCAGTCCCGAACCGTGGGAGTACAGCCTCTACGTACCCAACGACCTTCGCGCCGTCACGATCTGTCGCCGCACCCTCCGCCTCGTCCTCGCCATACACGGCCGTCCCCACCTCTGCGAAGTGGCGGAACTCGTGGCGACAGAGCTGGTCGCGAAGGCGGTGCAGCACACGAAGGGACCGGCAGCCCTCCGTATCCGGTGGGCCCACGGCGTACTGCGCATCGGGGTGTGGGACGCCGACCCCACGCCACCTCAGCCGACGGCACCGTCAGCCACCCTCGCCGAGGCGGGGCGGGGGCTCTCCCTGGTGCGGGGGTGCGCGGACGAGTGGGGGTGGCATCCCCTCGGCTCGGCTCAACTCCCCGGCGGCAACGGCAAGTTCATCTGGTGCGAGCTCACCGAAGCGGCGTGAACGTTTCGTCCGCACTCGAAAGAGTGATCGCAATCCGCCGGCCGGGACACCCGGCCCTTGATCCACCTAGGTTCCCCACATGGTCACCTCACAACACGAGGCCTCACACCGGATCTTCCAGGAGCGGCCGGAACTGCTGACGCCGGTCTTCCGGATCCTGGGCGTACCGCTTCCTGACCGACCATCCGTCGAGGTGCTCTCGCCAGACGTCACCGAGATCCGCCCTCTTGAACGCCGGATCGACACCGTGCTCCGCATCAGCGCACCGAACGGCAGCGCATTCCTGCTGGCCATCGAGGCTCAGGGGCGTCGGGATCCGGAGAAAGCCGCGAGCTGGGGGTACTACCTCTCGTATCTCTACTCGAAGTACAACATCCCCGCCCGGCCGCTCGTCGTGTGCCAGGACAAGGCC
>NZ_JBVIHP010000179.1:0-1627 GCF_055570235.1 Streptomyces sp. NPDC031274
CCCAGGTCTACTGCCGTGCCTCTTTTCAACGTGCACTTCCGGATCACGCCCCGGAACT
The DNA here is from genome assembly GCF_055570235.1 of Streptomyces sp. NPDC031274. Lineage (NCBI taxonomy): Bacteria > Bacillati > Actinomycetota > Actinomycetes > Kitasatosporales > Streptomycetaceae > Streptomyces > Streptomyces sp. NPDC031274. The sequence goes on from NZ_JBVIHP010000179.1 coordinate 59, forward strand.
CTGACATTGTCCAGGAGCAGCTGCCCTTGCTGGTCGACTGTACGGGTTACAGCCTCTTGCAGGATTCCGAAAGCGATCGCCCAAGCAATGATCTGCGTCGGGGTATCAAGGGCCGTCAGTCCCGGGAAGAACCTGCCGCTGAGCAGTACGATCCCTATCACTGCGGTCAGCGCCCCAACTGGAAGTCGAAGCAGGAGCAAGCTCGTTGCAACATGGTAAGGACCGGAGTTTCCTCGAATCCTTCGCAAGGAGACTGCGCCGGCGACGGCTGCCGCAAGCAGACCAATGAACTCAATGAACCAAACGCTTTCCCAGCTTGACGCCCCGTCGAACGGGCAAACGGTCGCTGGAGCCTTTGGTACGTCAGGGTCTTCAGGGAAGCAGAAGAGCTTACCGATGGCCGGCTCCATGAAAGCCCACGCAGCGAAGCCGATGGCAATCAATGCCATTGCGGTGGTCGCCGCGCACACGATGTGGGTGAAACTACGGACCTTCGCCCTCTCCGCCTCTTCTGCCTGGTAGGAAGCATGCAGAGCGCTAACGGCCAACTCTCGGTCAGCTTCCACGAGTTGCGTATATTTCCCATCCGGCAGCAACAGTTCTTCAAGCTGCCGCAAGCGCAGATCTTCAGGATCGAGGTGCAAGCGGGCCTGCACAAGAACAGACAACCCCTTCCAGCGCAACTCCTCCTGTGGCGCGATGCGCAGGATCGCAACTTCGGCCTCATGAACATTCGCCAGCGCTCGATCAGTTGGCCCGCCAGTAAATCGCGACCAGGGGTTACTCTCTTGCAGAGAATCCCTGGCCGCCTTAAGTTGCATCGTGGCTTTTTGGACAATCTCAGAGTCATGCGAAGACTTACCAGGGGGCTGCTTGCCGAATCCGTTGATCTGACCTTGCAGGTCAGCGATATGGGCCGTAATCCGCTGCCCCCAGGAGTTACTCTCGTGTACCGCTACGTCGCCTTGAGCATCCGTTTTTTCCTTCATCAGTTGCCCTCCGGCTCCACTTCCATTGGAGCGCCGCCGGGAGTCAGTCGCAAATCCAGCGAGGGGGTCGCGGCGCGGGCTAGTGTCCGCCGCCGCTGGGCTCGAATCCGGCCGGCATCTGCTCCAGTGCTGCCTGGTCCGGGCCCACGACTTCCGCGTCGACCGCACGGACGTCATCAGCCAGTCCCCCCCCGACCGGTCGTCGAAGAAGCCGTACGAGGTCCTCGACCTGGCCCTCACCAAGCACGGCGGCACGGTGATCGTGCCGATGACCGTCGTGGAGCCCGCCTACTTCCAGGAGACCGTCGGACGCCTGCGTGAACGCGGGCACGACGTACGGCACTTCGCGCTTCTCGCCGACCACCGCACGGTCCTGCGACGCCTGCGCGAGCGCGGCTTCGGGCACGCGGTGCGCGTGGTGGCCGGCAAGGACGCCCCGCTGCGCCGCGAGAGCTTCGCCGTGTCGAAGCTCGATCTGTGCCTGGAGCGCCTGCGCCGGGCATGGACCGGAGCGCGGCACATCCGCTTCGACTGACCGGCTCAGGCGGCTGCTTCCGCCCCCTCTGCCGTCAGCGAATCT
>NZ_JBVIHP010000180.1:0-1623 GCF_055570235.1 Streptomyces sp. NPDC031274
GGGCACCGCCACCAGGCTCACCCGTGCCGCGATGACGGCGACGACAGGCGCGCACACCGCCTGTGCGGCGCCCGCGGCTGCCAACGCCTCGGCCAGACGCGGGGGAACCCGGCGCCTTTGAAGGGCGGCGCTCCACCTCGGGGCGAGGGTGAGAAGGGCGCCGGTTGCGAGGACGGAGAGCAGGAAGCCGGGGCTGCGGGCCAGCCACGGGTCGTACAGGACAAGCAGCAGTACGGCGGCGGCCAGGGCCGGGATCAGCGACCGGCGCCGCCCCGTGCCGATGGCGAGCAGCGCGATCAGTCCGCAGGCCGCGGCCCGCAGCACGCTCGGCTCCGGTCTGCAGACCATGACGAAGCCGAGGGTGAGAGCACCGCCGAGCAGCGCTGTCGCCCGCAGCGAGATCCCCAACCGTGGGGCGAGGCCGCGCCGTTCCACGCGTTGGGCAAGGCTGGGCGGGCCGATGAGCAGGGCGAGGACGATCGTGAGATTGGCGCCGCTCACCGCGAGGAGGTGCGTCAGATCCGTTGCCCTGAAGGCCTCTTCCAGCTCGGGGGCCACGCGGGAGGTGTCCCCGACCACCAGCCCGGGCAACAGTGCCCTGGCATCGGGCGGCAACCCGTCCGTAGCCTCCCGCAACCCGCCCCGCAGCCGCCCCGCCAGGCGCTGCGGCCCTGACGGCGCATCGACCACCCGCGGCGTCTGCCCTCCATCCACTCGGAGCACCGCCGCGATGCGGTCACCCTGCGGCAAGGGAGGCGCGAGGCTTGCCCGGACGCGCAATCTGGTCGAAGGCAGGAGCGCGAGCCAGCGTGCCCTGGGCCAGGGGCCGGCGGATTCCCCGTCGACGGAGTCCTGGCCGGCGGCGTCCTTCCCGGCGGAATCTCTGCCGACGGAGTCCCTGCCCCTGCCCCTGCCCGCGTTCCCGTCCCCGTCCCCGTCCCCGTCCCCGTCCCCGGCAAAGACCAGGGCCGGGGTGCGGGTCACGGAGGTCTTGCCGTCCGCCGACGCGACCCGGACGATCTCCGCGTTCAGCATGACCGAGGGCGGCACGGCATGGGCTCCTGTCACGCGGGGCCGGGTGAGCCGAGGGTCGGAGGTGACCTCCAACTCAACCTCCGCTTCGGCATATTGGCGAGCCAGGGCAGGGACTGGACCCCGGTGCAGGTCGGCCCCATGCAGCGCCGCGGAGGTGGCACCCGCCGCGGCACAGAGGAGGACGGCCGCCACCGAGACCCGCCGCCAGGACTGCCGCCGCCCTGGGGCCTCCCCCGGCTCAGACGCATCCTGCCGTGCTTCACCTGCCGAGTGCGTCCGGGCGTTCCGCGGCCCCTCACCCATCGGCCGCCCCCGCACCGTCCATGTCACCAACAGGGCGCCTGCCACCGCCACACAGACCACCACGGCTGCGAACACCCACAGGGGCGGGGCATCCAGCGCCAGGGCCGCAGTCCCCCAGGTCGCGAGGGCGGGTGGCACAAGGCGCAGGTCCAGTGGGCCCTCCTGGCGGGGGTGGGCGTCCCCGAATCGACGCCCGGACGTGGCGTGAACGGTGGGGTGGTCCGGGTCCGGGGCCGGGGCCGGGTCCGGGGCCGGGTCCGGGGCCATTGATGCCCCCGGCACCGC
>NZ_JBVIHP010000181.1:0-1605 GCF_055570235.1 Streptomyces sp. NPDC031274
CCCATGCGTATAGGCGGACAGGGAAAAGATCCTGCCCTCACCATTCGGTAAGCAGTAGATTTAGCGATCCCCAACGCCTCGGCAGCAGCCGGCAGATCGACGAATTTGGGGTAGACATCGGAGGTGTAGTAATAGCAATTGCAGCCTGTGACGAACGTACGAGCCAGCATGGCTTCCGACGCGAGAACGCTTCGCAACCCCGACCTACGCCCCGCACGAAGGTCCTCATGGTAGCGGTTAAATGTGCCAGCAAGCCCGTACCTCTGCCATAGCGCACCAGTACGCTCACCTCGGATCTGCTCTGCGACGGCTGGCTCCCTCGGGTCGGCACTGTGAATAATCGACGATGCCTTGATTGGGGAATCTAGGAAAGATTCCTCGAAGGCTACCAACGCCTCCACGTCGCTGGTCGAACTTTCACCTCTGTGGTCATTCGCGCGTTGATAGGCGACACGTATGGCCGCTTTCACCATCACCCCTGGGACATTGCGAGGAGGCACGCCCCTAGCTGTTTCTTCCCAAGCATTCAGTGCAGCTTCAAACATGTCCGATCGAACGTCCTCTAGATCGCGATAAAAATCCCGGGAGATCGACCACGAGCGCGCACGAAGAGAGGGAATCAGGCAGTCCACAACAATCATGCGCCACTTGTTATCGCCGCGCATGTCAGACATGCGTCCCATAGCGACCATGGATTCCCAGAGGCGAGTTGACTTCCCCTCCGCTCGCGCGATTACAGCCTGTGAGCGGAATTTCACATACTTCGGGTGCCGCATGACCAGGCACCCTGGTACGTCGTCCACGTGGACACAGAGCGGATCTTCACCACAGGCGCTACGAACATGCACTGCCACCAAGTCGAATACATCAGGCGCCATCTGTTCCTCCGAAGTCGAATCTCCGAGGTTTAGCAGAATATGACGCCTTGCTCTGCCATCTAGTCCAAGAGCAGACTGATTGAGAATTTACCCCATTATTGCCGATTAAGAGTGATGATGGCAGCAGGGGTTGACGGATTCCTTTCGGATTGGATGGAAAATGCTGCCCACGACTTTATGGGCTGCCACGGCCTCACGAGATCTTCCTGCTCCGGAACGCGGTGAGCGGTAAGGAGAGTCCAGTGGCCGCCGCATGGCGGGCAGCATCCTGCTTTCCTACTGTGTCCCACAGCTCGCCAGGCGCAGACCGATGTCTCGCGCAGAGCTCACCGGGCAGGAGGCAGACCCACACGCAGAGGCAGCGTCGCTGGCCAGGGGTATCACGCAGCCACGAGCCGGACCCGATCGCTGCAGAGCTTGGCCATGTCGTCGACATCGGAGGTCAACATGACCACCGGGCGGTCTGCCGCAGCGCGGCCTCGGCGACCGCAGCATCAATCGCATGCTTGTGCCCGTGCAGACCGGCATCCATCAGCAGCTTGGAGGCCGCCCTCGCCTCTTCGTCACCCACCGGGGCTACGCGTAGCCCGGAGAGCACCCAGCTCAGGCGGGACTTGTTCGTACGGGCATGGACAGCCTCGATGATGGCGAGTGAGCTGATTACGACCTCCATGCCGCGCGAGCGCGCCTCGGCGACCAGAGCCACCACCTGCTCGTCGTCGACGAG
>NZ_JBVIHP010000182.1:0-1602 GCF_055570235.1 Streptomyces sp. NPDC031274
GGCGTATCTGCTGGGTGACAGTGGTGCCCAGGTGGTGCTGGGTACGCGGGATGCGCTGGATGATCTGCCGGTGGGTCGGGTGCGGATGATCGCGGTGGACGACCCGACGACGACCGCCCTGCTGGATGGCTACGCGGACGCGGCTGTTGGGCTGGACATTGATCCGGCGGGGTTGGCGTATGTGATCTACACGTCGGGTTCGACGGGGGCGCCGAAGGGTGTGGCGGTGACGCATGGGTCGCTGGCCAACTACGTGTCTTCGGTCTCGTCGCGGTTGGGCTGGACTCAGATGGGGGCGAGGTATGCGTTGCTGCAGGCGCAGGTGACGGACTTGGGTAACACGGTGGTGTTCTCCAGCCTGGCCACCGGCGGGCAGCTTCACGTGCTGGATGAGGAGTCGGTCACCGATCCGGAGGCCGTGGCGGAGTATGTGGCTGGGCAGGGTATTGATGCGTTCAAGGTGGTGCCTTCGCATCTGCAGGCGTTGACGTCCGCGGCGGGCATCGAGCCGCTGCTGCCGGGGCGGTCGGTGGTGCTGGGCGGCGAAGCCTCCAGCCCTGGCTGGGTGCAGGAACTGGTGGCTGCTGCCGGGGATCGGCGGGTGTTCAACCACTACGGCCCGACGGAGACGACGATCGGTGTCGCCACCGCCGAGCTGACCCGGGAGTCGGTGGCTGGTGGGGTGGTGCCGATCGGTACCCCGATCGCCAACACCCGCCTGTTCGTCCTCGACGACGCGCTCGCCCCCGTTCCCACGGGCGTCGTCGGTGAGCTGTATGTGAGCGGTGCAGGGCTGGCGCGGGGGTATGTGGGTCGTGCGTCGTTGACGGGTGAGCGGTTCGTGGCCTGCCCGTTCGGTCCGGGTTCTGGTGAGCGGATGTACCGGACCGGGGACCTGGTGAAGTGGAGCCAGGAGGGACAACTCGCCTTCGTTGGACGGGCGGATGAGCAGGTGAAGATCCGCGGGTTCCGTATCGAGCCCGGTGAGATCGAAGGGGCCTTGCTGACCCATCCGAACGTCACGCAGGCCGTGGTGATCGCCCGCGAGGACAGCCCCGGTGACAAGCGCCTGGTCGCCTACGTGGTGCCCGCGGACGAGGGTGAGCCGGACGGTCTGCGGGAGTTCGTGGCGGGGAGGCTGCCGGAGTACATGGTCCCGGCTGCCGTCGTCTCGCTGCCGGAACTGCCGCTGACCGCCAACGGCAAGCTCGACCGCAAGGGGCTGCAGGCGCCGGAGTACGTCAGTGGTGGTGGCCGCGCCCCGGCCACACCGGTGGAAGAGGCGCTGTGTGCGGCGTTCGCCGAGGTCCTGGGCCTGGATTCGGTCGGTGTCGAGGACGACTTCTTTGATCTGGGTGGGCATTCGCTGCTGGCGGTGCGGTTGGTGTCGCGGATCCGGGTCGTGTTGGGGGTGGAGGTCGAGGTCCGCGCGTTGTTCGAGGCGCCGACGGTGGCCGGGTTGGCGGGGCAGCTGGCGGAGGGTGCCGGGCAGGCGCGTATGCCGCTGGGGGCCGCGGTGCGGCCGGAGCGGTTGCCGTTGTCGTTCGCGCAGCAGCGGCTGTGGTTCCTGGCCCAACTCGAAGGTCCCAGCGCCACCTACAA
>NZ_JBVIHP010000183.1:0-1601 GCF_055570235.1 Streptomyces sp. NPDC031274
AGCTGACGACAGCCATGCAGCACCTGTCTCAATGTTCCCGAAGGCACCAATCTATCTCTAGAAAGTTCATTGTATGTCAAGACCTGGTAAGGTTCTTCGCGTTGCTTCGAATTAAACCACATGCTCCACCGCTTGTGCGGGCCCCCGTCAATTCCTTTGAGTTTCAACCTTGCGGTCGTACTCCCCAGGCGGAGTGCTTATTGCGTTAGCTGCGATACAGAGAACTTATAGCTCCCTACATCTAGCACTCATCGTTTACGGCGTGGACTACCAGGGTATCTAATCCTGTTTGCTCCCCACGCTTTCGAGCCTCAGTGTCAGTTACAGGCCAGAGAGCCGCTTTCGCCACCGGTGTTCCTCCATATATCTACGCATTTCACCGCTACACATGGAATTCCACTCTCCTCTCCTGCACTCAAGTCTACCAGTTTCCAATGCATACAATGGTTGAGCCACTGCCTTTTACACCAGACTTAATAAACCACCTGCGCTCGCTTTACGCCCAATAAATCCGGACAACGCTCGGGACCTACGTATTACCGCGGCTGCTGGCACGTAGTTAGCCGTCCCTTTCTGGGTAGTTACCGTCACTTGATGAGCTTTCCACTCTCACCAACGTTCTTCTCTACCAACAGAGTTTTACGATCCGAAAACCTTCTTCACTCACGCGGCGTTGCTCGGTCAGACTTTCGTCCATTGCCGAAGATTCCCTACTGCTGCCTCCCGTAGGAGTTTGGGCCGTGTCTCAGTCCCAATGTGGCCGATCACCCTCTCAGGTCGGCTATGTATCATCGCCTTGGTGAGCCTTTACCTCACCAACTAGCTAATACAACGCGGGATCATCTTTGAGTGATGCAATTGCATCTTTCAAACTTAAAACTTGTGTTTAAAGTTTTTATGCGGTATTAGCATTCGTTTCCAAATGTTGTCCCCCGCTCAAAGGCAGATTCCCCACGCGTTACTCACCCGTTCGCTGCTCATCCAGTCGGTACAAGTACCAACCTTCAGCGCTCAACTTGCATGTATTAGGCACGCCGCCAGCGTTCGTCCTGAGCCAGGATCAAACTCTCAAATAAAGTATTTAAGTCACCTTAGTGACTGGCTTGTCTTTCATTATTGATTGACAGATTTTTGATGTATCTTACTACATCACATGAGTCATTCTTCTTTATTCAGTTTTCAATGGTCTAGCTTATCGCTTCAAGACCCTCGTCTCTTGCGACAACTATTATATTCTATCAAACCTAACTAAACTTGTCAAGAATTAACTGTGACTTTTATACCTTTTTTTATCTTACGTTCGCTTTTTCCCTCTCCTGTATTCGCTTTATTTCATGCCACCACTAGCTTTGGTAAATTAAAAAAATAAGTCAAAATTGACTTATTTTTTTATTAATGTACCCAGATACTCATCAACATGACTATCCCTAAACCTACAACTGCGATAATCGTTTCTAGTACTGTCCAAGTTTTTAATGTTTGTTTGACATCTAAATCAAAGTATTCTTTAAACATCCAGAATCCTGCATCGTTAACATGAGATGCGGCAATTGAACCGGCCCCTATTGCCAAGACCACTAGTGCGGCTGTATTTGGAGAAG
>NZ_JBVIHP010000184.1:0-1598 GCF_055570235.1 Streptomyces sp. NPDC031274
GTCTTGCTCTTCGGGCTCACCTTCGCTATTCAGTCGTACAACGGCGCCCTCGATACAACGACTGGCGTTCCTCCCGCGCAGATCTTCCTGGACGCCCTCGGTGCGAGCACCGGCAAGATGATGCTCCTCGTCGTCATCGGTGCCCAACTCTTCTGCGGCATGGCCTCCGTGACCGCGAACAGCCGCATGATCTATGCCTTCAGTCGCGACGGTGCCCTTCCGTTCTCTCGGGTGTGGCACAAGCTGAATCCCGGAACGCGCACTCCGACCAATGCCGTCTGGCTCGCCGCAGGCGGCGCGTTCGTTCTCGGTCTGCCGTACTTGTACAACGTCACTGCGTATGCGGCCGTCACCTCGATCGCGACGATCGGCCTCTACATCGCGTACGTCGTGCCGACCTTCCTTCGCCTGCGTCAGGGGGAGAACTTCCGCCGGGGTCCCTGGCATCTGGGGCGCTGGTCGAGGCCTGTCGGTGTGGTCGCGGTGGCATGGGTCATGGTGATCACGGTTCTGTTCATGCTGCCCCAGGTCTCCCCGGTGACCTTGGAGACGTTCAATTACGCGCCCGTCGCCGTCGGCGTGGTGCTGGTCTTCTCCGGAACCTGGTGGCTCGTCTCTGCCCGCAAGTGGTTCCTCAACCCGAACCACCCGCGGAACGCGCCGCCCGTCAGGCCCACGCCGCAGAAGGCCTCGCGATGACAGGCCGGGGACAGGGCACGGCCAGCTCGGCTCGGTAGCTGCCGGATGGGCTCGCTGCCTGTCGCCGCCCTGCCCGCAGGAAGGCGGCGAGCCCATGAACCTTCGAACATCGGGCCTGCCTCCGCATCTGGTTCTTGATCCGCAAAGGCACGCCCTCGCCGTGCCACTGGCCCGCCACTAGCGCAGAAGGGGAACCCGTGAGCCGCATGGACGACGAAGACGGGATGGACGAACTGACGGCTGACGTGCTCGCCGAGCGGTATGGGATCTCAGTCAAGACAGTGGAGTGGACGCCGGCAGACAGCGAGTCCGTGAATCGACGCGTCCTGACCGCTGACGGCCGACGGCTGCTCGTGAAGGAATACGCCACGTCGGTCGACGTAGACCTGGCGAAGACAGCCTGGGACATGTCGGAGTTCTGCCGGGCTGCTGATCTTCCCGTGCCACGGGTGTGGCCGGACCGTGACGGTGACCTCGTCGCCATCTCCGAGGGCGGCGCCTGGGTGGTGGTCGACGAAGTTCTCGGCCGCGTGGAAACGACGACCGCGAACCTGGCTCGCGCCAAGAGCATCGGCACGACCTTGGGGCGAATGCACAGGGTCTTGGCTGTGTACCCTCTGCCGAAACTGGTGGAGCAGTCGCAGTGGCGCACCATGTCCTGTGACGAAGGCGTGGCCGAGTGCGCGGTCGTGTTGGCGACGGCCCAGCAGCAAGAGGGCAGCGACCTAGCACAGGTGCGCGGCTGGCTTCATGACCGTCAGCGGGATCTCGCCGCGCATACTGATCGGCTGCGGGCCGGGCTGCCTGCGGAGTTGGTGGAACAGGCTGTGCACGGGGATTTCACCCGGTCACATGTACTCATGGTTGCCGATTCCGTGACCGGCATCCTCAATTTCCTT
>NZ_JBVIHP010000185.1:0-1582 GCF_055570235.1 Streptomyces sp. NPDC031274
GAAGGACCACCACCATGAGCACCACAGCCACCCGCCCGGACGCTCCGGAAACCATCGAAGGCTTCGCTGGCCGCTTCGTCTGGCTCGACCCCCACGACCTTGTTGTCGACCCGTACAACCACCGCAAGGACCGCGCCGACCAGGACGGAGAGGACACCACCCAGCCCGACCCGGAGCTTCAGGCCAGCGTGGATGAACTCGGCGTTCTCACCCCGCTCGTACTGCGCCCGCAGGAAGGCGAGAGGGAGGGGAAACTCGGGATCATCTTCGGGCAGCGCCGCAACAACGCGGCCCTGGCCTCCGCGAAGAAGGCCAAGGCGAAGAAGAAGCCCTACCGGCTCGTTCCGGCGATCGTCCGCGACGACCTCGCCGGAGTCGACGACGCGGCACTGACCGTGTCGTTCATCGAGAACAAGCACCGCCGCCAGGCCACCGTCCGCGACGACATCGAAGCCGCCAGGCAGCTCTCACTCATGGACATCCCCAAGGCCCGCAAGATACGCAACGCGCGCGCCATGGGCTTCAAGCCCGCCGAACTCGGCGCCGCCAGCAAGGCCGCCCAACTGTCCGACGAAGCTCTTGCCGAGGCCATCGAGGAACACTTCAACCTGATCGAACTGGCCGAGTTCCAGGAAGTCGAAAGCGTCGACGACGCCCTGTGGACCCTCAAGCGGGCCAAGAGCCGCGACCAGCGCGAAGGCAACACCAAGCGCGGCCACTGGAAGCACGCCCTCGCTGATCTGCGCACGGAGAAAGAACTCACCGACAAGTGCGCCCAGCAAGCCGCTGAGCTAACCGCCGCGGAGGTCACGGTCGTCGACTGGCGCTGGAACTGGTCCGACACCAGCACCAGGCCGCTCACCGACCTCCTCACCGACGACGAGGTGATCTGGGTGTGCACCGCCTGGCACCGCCACGGCCACCCGCTCACCGCCGAAGCCGCCACGAAGGACACCGCTCAGGCAGGACCGGACAAGGAGGCGGCCAAAGCGGAGCGGCGGCTGGTCATCGCGAACAACAAGGCATGGCGGCAGGCCCGCGAGGTCCGCGCCGACTTCATCAAGGAACTCTGCCAGCAGCCCGAGGCCAGCACCCGGGTGTGGCCACTGATCCTCTCCATGGTCACAGGCACCAGCTACGGATACGAGAACTACATCAGCCGCAAGAGGACCGACCTGACCGCACACTTCCTCGGCATCCCAGACCCCAACGAGGGCAACAGCCAGTGGACTCGGGTGGGCGACCCGTTCGGCGCGGTCATCGCACGCACCAGCCCGGCGCGCGCGTGGAGGGTCCTGCTCGCTCATGTCGCTGCCGCCTACGAGGTAGAGCACATGGACGACGCGGCCTGGCGCAACCACATCAACGGGCAGACCGTCGCCTGGCTGACGTTCCTTCAAGCGGAGGGCTATGCGCTGAGCACCGTCGAAGCGGAGACCGTGGCCAAGGGCCGCGCCCAGCAGGAGGAGCAGGACCAAAAGGCCCGCGAGGACGCCGAGCCGGAGCAGAACGAGGACAGCGAGGACAGCGAGGACGTTCAGGAGCCCGAGGCGCTGGCGACTGCGGCCTGACCTCTGCGGCG
>NZ_JBVIHP010000186.1:0-1582 GCF_055570235.1 Streptomyces sp. NPDC031274
CGCGTCCAGGGCCCGCGCCAGCTCGGGCGTCGACGTCTCGTCCGGCAGCTCCCACATGGCCTCGGGCGCCGCCAGGTCGAGCGCCGAGCCGAGCACCAGGTTCTCCAGGGCGATGATCACCGGCATGACGTCGGCGAGGGCGAATCCGGCGCCGATCAGCAGCGTCACCGCGCGCTCGTACTGCTCAAGTACGCGGGGGGCGCGCACCGGTGAGGTCATGAGGAGCGGGATGACCTTGGGGTGGGCCGCGAAGGCGGCGCGGTAGGAGCGGGCCCAGGCGGAAAGGGACGCGTCCCAGGGGTGTCGCGGGTCGAGGGTGCTGGTGTCGATCGCCTCGCTCACCCGCTCGCGGAGCAGTTCCACGATGCCGTCGCGGCCGTCCACGTGGTGGTAGACCGAGCCGGTCTGCGCGCCGAGGTGCCTGGCGATCTGCGGGACGCTGAAGTCGCCCTTCTCGTCGATGAGGGCGAGCGCGGTCGTCGTGATGCGGTCCCTGTCGAGCAGGGGGGTGCGCGGCCGTCCCATGGTTCCTGGTCCCCGATTCTCTTCGGCTTCTCTTCCGCGGTTCTCTCCGCGGTTCCTCTTCTGCGGCGAAGTCTTCCCGAAAGCCTTACGAGAGGTTACATTGCGGAAACCGAAAGCCTTTAGGTTTCGGGGTCAAGCGGCCTACTCCCCGCCGCCTGAACCCCCGGGCCCCTGCCCCCGCCCGCCGCAGAAGGGCTTCCCTGCGCATGTCCGTCACCTCCTCAGAGCCGCCGTCCGCCGTGGGCGAGACCGCCGAGCCCACGCTCCGCAGCGGCTCCCTCGGCACCGCCGACATCGCCTTCTTCGTCGTCTCGGCCGCCGCCCCGCTCACCGTCATGGCGGGCGTCGCCCCCATCGCCATCTCCCTGGGCGGCATCGGCGCACCCGTCGGCTATCTGCTCGCCGGGATCACGCTCGCCGTCTTCGCCGTGGGCTTCACCGCGATGAGCCGCCACGTCCGCAGCGGCGGCGCCTTCTACGCGTACATCACACGCGGCCTCGGCCGCCCCGCCGGCATCGCCGCCGCGCTGCTCGCCATGCTGGGCTACAACGGCATGGAGATCGGCGTCTACGGACTCCTGGGCACCGCCACGCAGGACACTGCCCACGCCCTGTTCGGCGCGGACATTCCCTGGCTCCCGGTGTCCCTCGCCGGGCTGCTCCTGATCTGGTACGCCGGATACCGCTCGATCGACTTCGGCGCGAAGCTGCTCGGTGTGCTGCTCGTCGCCGAGACCGGGATCCTGGTGCTGCTCGCGGGCGGCGTCCTGATCAAGGGAGGCGGCACGGAGGGGCTGAGCCTGGACGGCTTCGCCCCGGGGAACGTCTTCGTCCCCGGCACGGCTGCCGTACTCGCCTTCGCCTTCGCCGCGTTCACCGGATTCGAGTCGACCGTCATCTACCGGCGGGAGGCACGGAATCCCGACCGGACGGTGCCGCGCGCGACGTACATCGCGGTGGCGTTCCTCGGGCTCTTCTACGCCTTCGTCGTCTGGACGGTGATCCAGGCCTTCGGCGATGAGGCGGTGGTGAAGGCGGCCGGATCGGACCCGGCGGG
>NZ_JBVIHP010000187.1:0-1579 GCF_055570235.1 Streptomyces sp. NPDC031274
CTCGAGCATCGACAGGAAGGCTTGGCTCAGACCAGTCAGCTCGGCTATGTCATCCTGCCGCAGCCTTCCGAGGCTTCGTACGAGTGTGCAGAGATTCCCGAAGTCTCGCTCTTTCAGGGCTAACTGGACTTCTGGTGCATCCCAGACGCGCTCGGGCACGCAGAGGGGAGCTGGGGCAGCTGCCAGCCGTCCTCGGAGACACGCACTACAGCAGTCCTCGCTGTTGTATCTGCTCAGCTGGCACCCACACCCGTCGCAGCGGCGCGTATGCCCTTCAGCCGCAGGTGCCTTGGCGGCGCGCAGTCCCGACACGGACATCCACTCCTTGGTGAACTGGTGCCGGTGGCACGCACCGAGACCACCGCAGCGAGCCGACCTACGTGCGACCGCCCCTTTGCATGGCTGTGCGTTGCCTCACCAGCGCAATCAGTGACCGAAGCTTCGAGAGTGCCGGTGCCCCTGCGGCGTAACTACCGCTGTTGCAGCCGTCATCCGACTCGCTGCGATTCGCTGTCCGTGGCGCGTACCGTCATACCAACCGTCACCTTGACCGTCATCTTCTCTGTTTGGGCGCAGAGTTGATGCGGTAGGGGCAGTTCGAATCTACGGTCATTGGACACGAGCCGTCCTGGCAGGAGAGCCATGAGCACACTGTTATGGCATCTGATGAAGGCCCGACACCTGCAGGTCTACGAAGCGTTCGCCACGCAGTTCGAGCAGGCAGCCAATGAGCTCGCGGATCTCGATCGAGATCCGCGGCTACAGGGGCTGTCCGCTTCGAAGCGGACGGTGGAACGCTGGTGGGGCGGAGAGCTGAAAGGGCAGCCCCAGCCGGACCAGAGCCGGGTCCTGGAGCACATGTTCAGGCGTCCGATTGCCGAGCTACTTGCCGAGCGGGAGCCTCCGGCCGAGCCGGATCCGCCTGCTCTCACCCGCGTCGCGGGTCAGCTGCCGGCCCGTGTACTGCTCACCGATCCTCGTAATCCTTGCGCGGATTCGGACGACATGGGAAGGCAGGTCGCAATGGCGGCAGATCGAGCACTCCGGTTCGCTGTGATGGCCGAGGGCAACAGTCTGGGACAGGAAACCCTCGCCCACATCCAAGGGGAGGTTGCCCGTATCGCAGCGGACTACCCACGTGTTCCCCTCCACTCCCTGCTCGGGGACCTGATCGAGGTGCAGGACCTCGCGCACCGCCTCCTGGAGAGCGGCAAGGCCAAGCCCACACAGGCCCGAGACCTCTACCTCCAAGCTGCGATGGCCGCCGGGATGCTGTCCAAAGCCAGCCATGATCTTGGTGATCCCCGATCAGCGATGACTCAAGCTCGGACCGCCTACATTTGCGCCGACCAAGCCGACCACCATCCCATGCGGGCTTGGGTGCGCGGCCTTCAGTCCCTCATCTCCTACTGGGCTGGTCGCCCCCAGGACGCCGTCCACTACGCGGCACTCGGCACTCATGAGGCCGCACGAGTCACCGGGAGCACCAGCACCTGGCTCGCGTGCCTCGACGCCCGCGCCCACGCTCTTCTCGGCGACAGCGACGCCGTCAATGACGCAATCTCCCGTGCCGGAGACA
>NZ_JBVIHP010000188.1:0-1578 GCF_055570235.1 Streptomyces sp. NPDC031274
GGCGTACGTCGCCGCCATCGAGCCCTTCCACGGCAACACCGTCGCCGTCTACACGAAGGCCAGCGACGGACCGGCCGGCGAGGTCGAGTGGAACCGCGTCCTGCTCGACGTCTACGGCGACCCCAACGAGAACGGCGAGGGCCCCGGCCACCAGATCGTCACCGCCGACTTCGACGGCGACGGCGAGGACGAGTTCCTGGTCGCCCTGCGCGGCCCGTGGCCGTGGCAGGGGGTCATGTACTACAAGGCCGTCGACCTGAAGAACGGCATCTGGGCCAAGTGGCGGGTGTCCGACGAGTCCGTAGCCCGCATCGCCACCGCCGACTTCAACGGAGACGGCAGGCTCGACTTCGCCACCATCGCGTACTCGGTCCAGAACTACTACGTGGCCAAGGACGCCAAGCTCATGGTCTACCGCAACGAGATCGACATTCCGTAGCGCAGACCACCGCCCCCGCGGCGACCTCACGTCACGCGCCCAGGAACCCCCGGGCGCGGCCGGAGCCGCGGCCGGGGCGGCCGACCCCCCAAGTCCGACCGCCCCGGCCGCACTTGCACGCGCCCTTAATGGGCATTGTCCTATATACAGCGCTCGCAGATATAAGGCGTGTGCAATTATTACCCCCGTTGTCCGCACCCGGCGGCACACTCCTGACAGGAGGTTGTCCATGCCCCTCGCCTTGTTGGCCCTGGCCATCAGTTCGTTCGGGATCGGTACCACCGAATTCATCATCAACGGCCTGCTGAACGAGGTCGCCGGCGACTTGCACGTGTCGATCTCGACGGCAGGCCTGCTGACGTCCGGATACGCACTCGGTGTCGTCGTCGGCGGACCCGCGCTCACCGCCCTCACCGCCCGCATGCCCCGCAAGGTCGTCCTGCTGGCACTGATGGCCCTGTTCATCGCGGGCAGCCTGCTGTCGGCCGTCGCGCAGAACTACGAGCTGCTGATGTTCGGACGCGTCGTGTCCGCCTTCGCCCACGGCGCGTTCTTCGGCGTCAGCACCGTGGTCGCGGCCGACATGGTCGAACCGGCCAAGCGGGCCCGCGCCATCTCGCTGATGTTCACCGGCCTGACCCTGGCCAACGTGCTCGGCGTGCCCATGGGCACCCTGCTCGGCCAGCAGTTCGGCTGGCGCTCCACCTTCTGGGTCGTCGCCGCCCTCGGGCTCATCGGCTTCATCGGCATCGCCCTGCTGGTGCCGCACGCCCCGGCCGACCCCACGGAGGGACTGCGCGGACAGCTCGCCGCCTTCCGGCGTCCGCAGGTGTGGCTGGCCTTCGGCATCACCGCCATCGGAATCAGCGGTCTGCACGCCTCGTTCACCTACGTCACCCCGCTGATGACCGACGTCGCCGGCTACAGCACCGGGGCCATCAGCTGGCTGCTCGTCCTGTTCGGCGTCGGCCTGGTCATCGGCAACCTGCTCGGCGGCAAGGCCGCCGACCGCGCCTTGATGCCCACGATCCTGGTGGTGCTCGCCGGCCTCGCGGCGACGCTGGCCCTGTTCACCGTCACCGTGCACAACCGGCCCGCCGCGGCCGCGACCCTCGCGCTGCTCGGCGGCGTGGGATTCG
>NZ_JBVIHP010000189.1:0-1572 GCF_055570235.1 Streptomyces sp. NPDC031274
GCACATGGCCCCGAGGCAGGACGCTGTGTGGGGAGACGCTGAAGGTGAGCTAGTCCCGGTCGGGCAGCACATGGCCAACCTGCGCCGGAAGGACGGCCTCGGCAAGGACCCGCAGCGCGCGCAGACCCGGGCCGCGCAGCTCGCGGAGATCGACCCGGACTGGAACTGCCCCTGGCCGCTGGACTGGCAACGCCACTACCGCGTCCTCGCCGACCTGGTCGACGCCGACGGCCACCTGCCAGACATCGCACCTGGGGTGCTGATGGACGGCGACGACATCGGACGGTGGCTCCAGCGGCAGACCCAGCCGGGTACATGGGCGCAGCTGTCGAACGAACAGCGGGAGCGACTGTCCAGGCTGGGCATCAAGCCCGCTGAGGCGCCGTCTGGCGCCCCGGCGGCCACGCATGCGACGAAGGGCCCGAGCAAGGCGCAGCAGGCGTTCCAGCGCGGCCTGGCAGCCCTCGCACAGTGGGTGGAACGGGAAGGCCAGCGGCCGGTACCGCGCGGCCACAGCGAAGAGATCGTGGTCAACGGCGAAGCGGAACCGGTGTCCGTCAAGCTGGGCGTGTGGGTATCGAACACCCGCGCGAGGCGGGACAAGCTCACAGCGGACCAGCGGTCGGCCCTGGCTGAGTTGGGCGTCGACTGGGCGGGCGCGGCATCGGCGCCGACCGCCCAGGTTGTCCCGGCCCAGCCGACGAAGGGCGGCTCCGTACGGCCCTCGCCGCCGAAGCCGCCGGTGCGGCACCACCATGCCGAGTGCGACAAACCGCTGTACGGCGGCGGCACCTGCACCTGCGACCTCATCGAGCAGTACGGACCGCCCTCCGAACGGGACGACTACTGAGAAGCCTCTGCCTGCTCCCTCCCCACCGCGCCAGACCCCGGGCCCTCCCTTCAAAAGGCCTTGGGCCTCGTGCTGTCGGCACGGGCGGGCGGACGTCGTCTAGGTCAGCCGGGCCGATGCGGGACCCACTCGTGGGTCGTCTCCTCCCGAGCACAGAGTTATGAGATGAAATTGTCAAATGTTGACGTCTAGAACGCCATAGATCGCAAGCTGAACACGCAAGGGTTCCGAGCATCAGATGCGGGCCTGCCTGCGGCTTTTGGTGAACAAAAGTTTCCTATCGGGGTCATCTGTTATCTCATGTTTTCCGACTAGCCGAGCTGAGCGGGCGTCCGGCCGGGCGTGCGCTCCCGTATCCGGCACCCGAACCGCCCTGCCTGGAGCGCATAGTTGGGCCTGTGAACACCGAACTGACCGTGCTCAAGCGGGACAAGGTCGTGAGCCAGGGCGAGACGATACGGATGCTGCTGGACGAGTCCAAGCGCTCCAGCCGTGCTGTCCCCATCCGGCGCGCGTTCGTTCAGGACACTGTCCCCGGCCCTCGCCTGGTCACGCGGCCCGGCCCTCTCCGTCACCTACTGCGCAGCCCCGAGCGGCTGGAGCTCTTCCTCCTGGTCCACTGCGTCGCCGCACGGGGCCCACTCCCGCGCGGTCGCGTCGACGGCGACTGGGGCGTGACTCGCCGGTCCGAGACATGGGGCCGCGCCGCAGGGATCTCGTTC
>NZ_JBVIHP010000190.1:0-1549 GCF_055570235.1 Streptomyces sp. NPDC031274
TCCGGAGTCCACTTCGCCGGGTCCCCGGTCCGATACATCCGCTCACCAGAACCCGCCCCGAAGGGCCAGGCCACGAACCGCTCACCCGTCAGTCCTGGACGGCCCACGTAACCACGGGCCAACGCGGAACCCGCAACGTACAGCTCGCCCGTGACCCCGACCGGCATCGGCTGCAGCGCCGCGTCGAGCACGAACATGCGGGTGTTGGCGATCGGACCGCCGAACGGCACCGTGCCCGGTCGCCCCGCGTCCACCGTCCCGATCGCGGTGATGACCGTCGCCTCGGTCGGACCGTAGGCATGCACCAGATCGCGCCCCGGCGACCAAGTGCGCGCCACCGCCTCGCTGACCGTCTCGGACCCCACCACCATGGGACCGACCTGCGCCAGATCCTGCGGATCCAGCACCTCCAGCAACGACGGCACCACACTCGCCGCCCCAACACCCTCCAACTCCCTCAACCGACCCGGCTCCCGACGCTGCTCCTCACTCGCAATCCACAACGCCGCGCCCGACGACAACGCCACCGCCACATCCAGCACCGACGCGTCGAAGCTGAACGACGCGAACTGCAACACCCCCACCCCCGGCCCCGCACCCATCACCGGAGCAAACACCGACACCAAATTCGCCACCGAACCGTGCGAAACCCCCACACCCTTCGGCACCCCCGTCGACCCCGACGTAAAGATCACATACGCCAACCCAGCAGGATCGGCAGCCACATCCGGATCAACATCCGACGACCCAGTCGACCGCTCCAGATCGTCTACACCGACGACGACCTGCACCCCGGCGTCGACGAGCATGACCTCCACCCGCTCCGCCGGCAGCGCAGCATCAACCGGCAGATACGCCGCCCCGGCCTTCCACACCCCCAAAATCCCCACGACCATCTCCGGACCACGCGGCAACCGCAGCCCCACCACCGACTCACAACCCACACCCCGACCCCGCAGCCAGTTCGCCAGCCGATTCGCCGCCACATCCAAATCGCCGTACGTCAGCTCCACACCCTCAAACACCACCGCCGCCGTATCGGGAGCCTCGGACACCCACCGTTCGAAGGACGCCGGCACCGACACATCCACCACATCGACAGCCGTGTCATTCCACTGCCGCACCACCACGTCGCGCTCTCGCGGCTCAAGAAGGTTCAGCGTGTCCAGCCGCACGTCGGGGCTTCCGGCCAGCACAGCGTCCAGTGCCTTGAGCACGCTTTCCACCGCTGTACGCATCAGGTGGGCGACTGCGGCCGCGTCGATCGGCTGCACGGCCTCAACGCCTAGGCTGAGTTCCTCCGGACCGAGATCATTGACTGCCATGGTGAGCGGATAGTTGGTCCGTTCCCGTCGAGAGAGATGCTGGATTCCCTCGACCGGTCGGCCCCCGGGCGCATCGGCCTTCTGAGCACCGTGCCGGTAGTTGAACAGCGAGGTGAACAGGGGCATGTCGCCCGCGACAGCGCTCGCCCGCTGGGCCACCGCCAGCGGCGCATGCTCATGCTCCAGCAGCGCCGCCAGTTGCTCCCGCATCCCCTCAACGGCGG
>NZ_JBVIHP010000191.1:0-1545 GCF_055570235.1 Streptomyces sp. NPDC031274
AAAGCTTATGAGTATGTGGTTAGTGGAAGGCCAGCTATCGAATGGATTATTGATCAATATCAAGTAAAAACAGATAAAAAATCAGGAATAACGGATGATCCTAACGAATTTAGTGATAATCCTAAATATATTTTGAACCTCTTATTATCCGTTATTACAGTAAGTATGCGAACCCTTGAATTAATTGAGGAATTACCAGAATTTGAAATTCAAGAATAATATAGGGTCTATAATTATATAATGGCCCCTAGGAAATACCATTAAAACACCCCCTATAATCTTTAGTTCATATTACAGGGGTTGTTTTTCTGTTTATTGATATAATAGTTCTTAAAAATGGAGGTGATATTTTGAAAGTGAATTGGTTAAAGTTGATTGGAATTTTTTTACCTTTAAAATGATTCATATTTACTGTCTTCAATTGCTTTTTTTAAAATTTTAAACTAAATACAAGTATTGATAAACTTTTCAAATATAGTATAAAAGTCCTAACTGATTATATCTTGATTAATGCATTACTATTCCGAATTTAAGAACTTGACTTAATATCATAATAAAAAACCTCCAAAAGTTTAAATTTTGGAGGTCATATAAGATATATGTTTATTTTATTTGCTTACTGTGGTTAGAATGAATAAAATAAATACTATAGCTATACTAAAAGCACCTAAAATAATAGTATTAGTTGAGTCAGACTTAGTATCTTTAGAAAACTTAGCTATTATCACTGCACTTAGAATGAAACATAGAAATATAAAAGCTAAAAACATTGTTGGAGAGATGCCAACTTGAAATTTCTCAAAAAACAAATGATAAATAGAAGTAACTACAACTCCTAACATTCCTATTATATAAAGTAGGGTTACGAGAAAATTTAAATTAATTAATTGATGATCGAGATTTTTATTAGTCATACTTAAAAGACTTTCCTTAAAAAATTTATTATATTTATATTCTAACATAATAAAATTGGCTCTGTTGCGAAATTTCCAAGTTCCAAAATTTTAGTGTAAAATTGAATAATAAGTTAGTGTATCTATAATATATTGTTCACCTATATACTTTACCAATTGCAAGAACATAAAAAATACTACCAATAAATGCAACTATTAACCCCAGTAATAACATCCAAATAATATTTTCTCCATTGCGAATTAGCAGAGGAAGAAGAAATCCTATCATAGATATTAATGGTGTATATGTTCTTTTGTAATAAGGCTCCCAATTTAATATTAAAGAAATCAAACAAATCAAAACTCCTAATAGGTAGACGATAATTAACAAAGGTGAATTGAGTTGAGAGAAATTACCATTAAGTTGAAGTAACCCTTTTGGTAAAATTGCACTCATCTTATTATAGTAATTAATATCATTACTATATCTAACCAAATCTAATTTATAAAAAGTGGAATTAAACATGATATAAATTACTGTAACAACCGCAGAAAAGATTGAATAGATGAGCAGACACCAACGTTTTAGATTAATAAGATTGATGTACATAGTTCTTACGTCCTTTCTTATATTTTGGATAATGTCAGTATA
>NZ_JBVIHP010000192.1:0-1541 GCF_055570235.1 Streptomyces sp. NPDC031274
CCGCGCCAGTGGCATCCAGCGCCGCAGCGCGGGCTTGCGCACGGTGACGTGCTCGGTGAAGCGGGCCACGCAACCGTGGCGTGTGTCGGGTCCCACACTCCAGCGGATGCTTCCCGCGATGTCACCGTCCACGGCCGCTTCCAGGACGCGCGTGATCGGGTCCTCCACCACGGGCGTGAGCCGGGCCGTCAGTTCATAGGGCAGCAGGGATCTGATGACGACCAGGCAGTCGCGTCCACCGGTCCGGCGCACCGAGCGGAAGGCCGACCACCAGGACGGGTAGTCCGTGACGTCGGCGAGCTTTGCGTACACGGCGTCCGGCGCGAGCGGTGCTCGCCATACGCCGGTGAAGCGGACGTCGTGGCGGTTCACGTGGTTCTCCCTGTCGGCAGCGGGTCGGAGGGCGCGGGGAGGTGGCTGCGGGTCCGGGCGAAGAACGCGGCCGCGCCGAGCAGCAGATGACCGTACGGAGTGACCGAGGAGGTGAAGCCTGCGGCGACCGCGACCTGGGTGGGGCCGTACCCGGGAAGGAGCTGAAGCCCGTCCTTGTCGGCTCCTGCGTTGCTCATGGGGTTTTGCAGCATGGTGTCGAGCAGGCTGGCCATGATGATGACGAAGAGACCGGCCAGTTCGTTGCGCAGGAACGCGCCGAGCAGGATGCCGATGCCGCCGTAGCTGATGGCGGAGGTGAACAGGCCGAGGGCGAGGAGGACGGGCCGGACCGGGTCCCAGTACCAGCACACCACGGCCGTGGCGTACGCCGCGATGAGCGCGGAGGCGAGTGTCATCGCGATGACCTTGCTCAGCAGCAGACCCATGCGCGGGTATCCGGCGAGCGCGAGCCTGCGGTCGAACGCGAGGGCCTTGAAGGTCGTCATGAACATCATGAACCCGACGATGAGCGTCACCGTGTTGATGGCCCCGGACACCATCGTCATGTGATTGGCGTCGACGGTGACGGTCCGCCCGGCCGCGCGCAGCAGGAAGCGCAGGGGAGCGGGGGTGACGAACCAGTGCTCCAGCGTCAGCCAGAGAGGGATGTAGACGATGACCAAGACGAGGGCCAGCCGGTTGCGGGCGTGTTCCAGGAGTGCGAAGCCGACACCTGTGCGGAACACTTCCCACGAGCGGCTCACCGGACGGCCTTTGGGGCGCCGATCGGATGGCCTTCCCTGGTCCACGGTGTCGTCACGCCGTCCCGCAGCCGATGGACGATGTCGAGGCGCCCGTCGTCCCAGGCCAAGTGCGACACGACGAGGACGCAGCGGCCCCGGTCGCGCAGCCGGGCGGCGACCTCCCAGAACCGCAGGTAGGTCTCCCAGTCGAAGCCCTGGTACGGCTCGTCGAGGAGCAGCACGTGCGGGTCGTGCATGAGCGCCAGGGTCAGGTTCAGTTTCTGCCGGGTGCCTCCACTGAGCTGCTCCACGCGCGTGTGCCGGTACTCGGTGAAGTGCAGCTCCTCCAGAAGCTCCTCCGCGCGGCCGGTCCCGTTCAGGCGGTAGGCCGTCCGGAACCACCACAGGTGCTGATCGACGGTGAGC
>NZ_JBVIHP010000193.1:0-1540 GCF_055570235.1 Streptomyces sp. NPDC031274
CAGGGGAGACCAGTCCCCCACCAAACGTTTCTTGGCCGGGGCCGTCCGGCTCGCCCAGGACGGCGGGGACGGCGAAGCGCCGGGCGTGCTCACCTACATGGAGGGCGCCTTCGCCTTCCTCGTCCACGCGGACGTACGGGCCATCGCGCTCCTGGCGCGGGCCAGGGAGTGTTTCCGGGCGGGCGGCCAGGTGGGCGATGCCCACATGGCGACCATGCTCTGGGCCATGGCGGCGGCCTTCCTCGGTGAGCGGGAGCTCGCCCTGGCGGCCGGGCGGGAGTACGTGACCGAGGCCGACACCCACGGCGCGGGCTGGGCGCACTCCTGGGCGCTGTGGGGCATGGGGCTCGCGGAGCTCCGGCACGGCGACCCGCACCGGGCGGCGGACCTGCTCCGTGTCTCCCTGCGCCGCCAGTGGGCCATCGGCGACCGCTGGGGGACCGTGTGGGGGGTTGAGGCCATGGCCTGGGCCGTTGCCGCCACCGGGGACCATGGCCGCGCCGCCCGGTTGATAGGAGCGGCGTGCCGGCTCCTGCGGACGACCGGCGTCGCGCTGACGGGCCTGCGGCCGCTCCACGACGCCCATGCCGAGACCGAGCGCCTTGTGCGCCGCACCCTCGGCGAGCGGGCCTTCGCGGCGGCCTTCGCGGAAGGAGCGGCGACACGGGACGCCATGCGGCTCGCGCTGGGCGGGACCGGATGAGCGGTCAGGCAGGGGCCCGGCGACGGACCGTACGGGCGGTGAGCGCCACGCCCGCAGCCGCGACGAGCACGCCGACCGCGGCCCACCCGAACGCGGCCCGGTAGTCGGCACTTTGAGCACTTCCGCCACCGACGGCCGCGCCCACCAGGACCGCGAGCCCGAGGGAGCCGCCGAGCTGGTCGACGGAGCGCTGGACGCCGGAAGCCGTGCCCGCGTCGTCCTCGGTGACGTCGGAGAGGGCGGCGTTCTGCAGGGCCAGCAGTCCGATGCCCATCCCGGCGGCCACGCCGATCATGCCCGGCAGCACGTCCACCCACAGGCCGCCTCGGTCGGGCAGCCGGGCCAGCCAGCCGAGCCCGGCTGCCGTGACAAGGAGACCGAGCAGGGCGGTGCGCTTCGTGCCCATCACCGCGATCAGACGGGACGTCAGAAGGATCGCCGACAGGAGCGCGGCGCAGAACGGCAGATACGCCAACCCGGCCTGCAGCGCAGAGAGTTCGACGACATCCTGCAGATAGAGGGTGAGCAGGAAGAAGCTGGTCGAGAGGCCCGCGCTGAGCGGGACCGTCGCCGCGTTCGCGACCGCGCGGGTGCGGTGTGCGAAGAAGGAGAGCGGCACGAGCGGACTCTTCGTACGCGCCTCGACGAGCACGAAGGCGCCGAGCAGCGCCGCTCCGGCGAGCGTCGCCGCCACTGATCCGCGCAGGACGCCGTAGACGAGAGTGACGGGGCCACCCGTCAGCAGCGCCGCACCGAGCAGGTCGAGCCGATTGTCGGCGGTGCGCGGTCCGTCCGCCCGCACCAGCGTGGGCGTGATCGCGATGACGACCGCCGCGA
>NZ_JBVIHP010000194.1:0-1537 GCF_055570235.1 Streptomyces sp. NPDC031274
AGGCAGGTGCGGATGCGGCGCCCAGCGACAGGGCGGCGGCTCCGGTTCCGGCGGCGGTGAGGAACGTACGACGGTCCATGAAGGTCCAACTCCCAGTGACAGGTGGGGAAGGGGAGATCCGTGGCGTGCGGGTCGGGATGGGCGTGCGGGTCGGGCTGGCCGGGCTGGTCGTGTCGCTCCCGCGTGCGGGCGGCGCGCGGATATACGGGGACCGGCCGCGGTCAGGTGCGGCCGGTCCCCGGGTCTGGCGGGAAGGGGTGAACTAGCCCTCGATGCGCGGCAGTTCACGCGTGCGCCCGAGCCCGCCCAGCCAGACGGCGGACGGCTTGGCGGTGCGGGCGAACGTCTCGCGGTCCCAGGCGATCAGGCCGAAGGTGGGCTTGTAGCAGCCCCACTCGTAGTTGTCCAGGGCGCTCCAGGCCAGGTAGCCCTCGATGTTGAGGCCGTCCTCCAGGCAGGCGGCGACCGCGTTCAGCGCGCCCTTGTAGTAGTCGACGCGGCGCGCGTCGTCGGCGGTGGCTATGCCGTTCTCGGTGACGATCATCGGCACGTCCCCGTTGCCGAGCACCTCGGCGGTGTGGCGCAGGGCGTGACCCACGGCGGAGGGGTAGTACTCCCACTGGGTGAGCGTGCGCTCGACGTCGTCGGGCCACGGGATCGGGCCGTCGGAGCCGATCTCCGTTCGGGTGTAGGACTGGACGCCGATCCAGTCGTCGCCGCGCGCGGCCTCGATGAAGATGTCCTCGCGGGGATGGCGGTAGGCGGCGGCGACGTCCTCGGCGCCGGGCAGGGCCTGGTAGACCTGGTTGGCGATGGTCCAGCCGGCCTGGATCTCCGGGTTGATCGCCTTGACCTCCTTGACGGCGGCCCGGTGGGCGGCGATCACCGCGTGGGTGGTCTCCTCGTCGGGCGTCGGAAGCCCGGCGGGCGGGAAGCCGATGTCGCCCGCCTTGGCCTGCCCCGCCATCACGGCGATCATGTTGGGCTCGTTGATGGTGCAGACATGGCGCACGCCCTCGCCGATGACGGGTGCGCAGGCGGCGACGTAGCGGGCGAACAGCTCGACGGCACCCTCGGCGGTCCAGCCGCCCCGCGCCTCGAA
The DNA here is from genome assembly GCF_055570235.1 of Streptomyces sp. NPDC031274. Classification (NCBI taxonomy): domain Bacteria; kingdom Bacillati; phylum Actinomycetota; class Actinomycetes; order Kitasatosporales; family Streptomycetaceae; genus Streptomyces; species Streptomyces sp. NPDC031274. The sequence continues at coordinate 1,103 of NZ_JBVIHP010000194.1, forward strand.
CCACTGCGGGACGGTGAAGTGGTGCAGGGTGACCATCGGACGGAGCCCGCGCTCGATCGCGCCTTCCACCATCCGCCGGTAGTGGGCGAGTTCGGCCCGCGAGAACTGGCCGTCGGCGGGCTCGATGCGCGCCCACTCGATGCTGAACCGGTAGTCGGTGAAGCCGAGTCCGGACAGGACGTCCATGTCGTCACGCCAGCGGTGATAGCTGTCGCAGGCGTCCAGGCTGGGCTCCTGGATGTGCGTGCCGGTGCTGTGCTCCTTCACCCACCAGTCGCTGTTGGTGTTGTTGCCCTCGATCTGATGGGCGGCGGTGGAGGCCCCCCAGAGAAAGCCTTCGGGGAACGGGATCGGGGTGTGCGTCATCGTCAGATGTCTTTCTGGTGGAGAGAGGGCGCGGACCGTCGTGGCGCGGGCGGGCTACTTCATGCCCGC
>NZ_JBVIHP010000195.1:0-1534 GCF_055570235.1 Streptomyces sp. NPDC031274
CGGCCCGACCATGGTGACGATGGAGCTGCCGTGCGTGTTGTCCTCGCAGAAGACCACTTCCTCCTGAGGGACGGCATCACCCGCCTCCTGCAGGCCTTCGGCCACGAGGTCACCGCGGCGGTGGACAACGGCCCGGCCCTCTTGGCGGCCCTCACCACCCCCGCCACAACACCCGACATAGCGATAGTCGACGTACGCCTCCCCCCGGACTTCACGGACGACGGCCTGCGCGCATCGGTGGCGGCCCGGGCCCAGACCCCCACCCTCCCGATCCTCCTGCTCTCCCAGTACGTGGAACCGCTCTACGCAAGGGAGTTGCTGGCCACGGGCTCGACCGGCATCGGCTACATCCTGAAGGAGCGGGTCTCCAACGGCGCCGACTTCATCCGCACCATCGAGCGCGTGGCCGCCGGCGGCACGGCGATGGACCCCGAGGTGATCTCGAAGCTCCTCATCCGCAAGACGCACGACCGGGCGGACCCCCTGTCCCGCCTCACCCCTCGCGAACGCGAGGTCCTGGAATGCCTGGCCCAGGGCCGGTCCAACGCGGGAACGGCGGAGGCCTTGTTCATCTCGGAGAAGGCGGTCGCCAAGCACGTCAGCAACATCTTCCCGAAGCTGGGCCTGCCCCCGTCGGACACGGACAACCGCCGGGTGCTCGCGGTCCTGGCGTACCTGAACCGCTAGGCCCTCGCGTACCTCAGCCGCCAGACCGTTCCGGATGCCCGCTCAGGGAACGATCGACCGCCAAATCCGCTCCGGCAGAACACGCACAGCCTGATCGAGATCGACATCGTCGAAGCCGGCAAGCCAGCGCCGCGCGGTCGCGACGACGGGCCCCAGGACCAGCCCCTCGATCAAGGACATGGGCAGCGGAGCGACCTCACCCGAGTCGACGTGCTGCTGCATCCAGCCGGTCAGCGGGGACAGCCTGGCCTCCTGCGCGTCACGGAGCTGCTTGGCCTGAGCCATGCCGAGCCGGTCGGCGTACGAGGAGTGCAGGAGCCGGGCGGCGTCCGGGTTCTCCCGGATGAACTTCAGGTAGGCCCGCACGAGGGCGCGGATACCGGTCCGGGCCGTACGGGAACGCTCCACGGAAGCGCCGAGGTCGGCGAGGAGACGGCCGAGCCAGCGCAGCAGCAGGGCGTTCATGAGGCCGTCGACGCTGCCGAAGTGGTGGTAGAGACTCCCGAGACTGACACCGCTGGCCTTGGTGAGCGCGCCGACGGTGACGCCCTGCTCTCCGGAGTCGGCGTACACCTGGAGTGCGGCATCCAGGAGTCGGTCGGCGGTCTCTTCACCGCGTTGCTGCTTGGGGCTCATGGTCCACCCAGCCTAGAGCACCCCTCGAAGCATCCCACTTCTAGAGCGCATTTCTAGAAAAACACTCCACACAAACGGCCCACTGAATCATACTGACCGCGTGCCTGAACCCATATCGCCAGCGCCGCGGCCTGGCTCCTCCCCCGGCTCCACCGCCCGCGGCTGCCTGACGGCACTCGGCGCCATCGCCGCCGTGCTGGTCGTCATCCTG
>NZ_JBVIHP010000196.1:0-1534 GCF_055570235.1 Streptomyces sp. NPDC031274
CCACGGCGGGAACGCACAGCAGTCCCCGCAGTCCCCTCGCCACCCAGGGCGGCAGGGGCCCCGGCCGCCCGGCCGCGCCCCGCCGCCACACTCGCCGTCACCAGCGCCGCCACCGCCGTGGCCCTGATGACGTACACCGCGCCGATGGTCACGCTCCCCGCCACCGCCGCGTCCCTGCACACCCCGCTCTCCGCCCAGGCCTGGCTGCTCAACGGCACCCCGTTGGGCCTGGCCGCCCTGCTCCTGGTGGCGGGCAGCCTCGCCGACGACTACGGCCGGCGCCGGATCTTCCTCTCCGGGACGGTGGCGCTCGGCATCACCACGGCGCTCGGCGCGCTCGCGGACTCGACGTGGCTCTTCACGCTCGCCCGCGTGGCACAGGGCGCGGCGAGCGCGGCGATCCTGGCGGCCAGCCTCGGCCTGCTGGTGCACGCGTTCCCGGCGGGGCCGGGCCGGATCAGGGCGACCGGCATCTGGGGAGCGTTCGTGAGCGGCGGCATCGCGGTGGGCCCGGTGCTCGCGGGCGCCATGGCCTCGCTGGCCAACTGGCGCTGGTCGTACGTGGCGTTGGGGACGGCGGCGCTGGTGGTGGCAGCCATCGCCCCACGCACCCTGACGGAATCACGCGCTCCCCGCGCCGGCCGCCCTGACCTGGCCGGGGCGCTGACGCTTGGCCTTGCGCTGGTGGCGCTGGTGGCGGCCCTGACGCTGGGCAGGGACGGCTGGCTTCGTACGCCGGTGGCGGCGCTGCTGGTGGCGGCAGCCGCTCTGCTCGCATCGTTCACGGCGGTGGAACGCAGATCCCCGACCCCCATGCTCGACCTGGCCCTGCTCCGCCAGGCGCCGTTCCTCGCCTCATCGGCGGGCGGCTTCTTCACGGGCTTCGCCGTGATCGCCCTGTTCAGCTACCTCCCCACGCTGCTCCAGCAGACGCTCCCCATGTCGGCGATGGCCACGGCGCTCCTGCTCGCGATCTGGTCGGGTACGTCGTTCCTGGTGGCCCTGCAGGCACGCCGCCTGGCGGGCAAGGTCTCACCCCGCCACCAACTGGCCCTGGGCTTCGCGCTGCACGCGGCGGCGGTCCTGACGATGCTGCCCGCGGTGGACGCGGGCCCGTGGCCCCTGCTCCTCCCCGGCCTCGCGATCTCGGGCGCGGGCAGCGGCTTCCTGAACGCGGCGCTCCCGTTGCTGGCCGTGTCCTCCGTCCCGGCCGACCGGGCCGCGATGGGCTCGGGCGCCAACAACACGGCGCGGTACATCGGTTCGGCGGCGGGGGTGGCGCTGATGATCGCGGTATCGACGTCGGCGGGCTCACTGGCGCATGGGGCGCAGGTGGCGCTGGTGGTGTCGGCGGTGCTGGGGGTGGTGGGGGCGGGGACGGTGCTGGCGCTGCGGGGGCGGTGACGGTGCTGGCCCTGCGGGGGCGTGGCCGCTGACGGCGGGGGGGCTGCCTGTCGCCCTACCTGGGCCGCATGGACTGCAGCTTCCCCCACACGATGAGCCGGTACTTGGAGGTGTACTCGGGGGTGCAGGT
>NZ_JBVIHP010000197.1:0-1534 GCF_055570235.1 Streptomyces sp. NPDC031274
CGTGGCCCTCGGCGATGGCGCGCACGATGGCGAGGCCGAGTCCTGCGCCGGTGGCGCGGGCGCCGCGGCGTGCGGTGCCGCGCCGGAAACGCTCGAAGATCACCGCCGCGTCCCGCGCCTGGACACCGGGCCCGCTGTCGGCGACGTACAGCTCGATCCGTCCCGCCGTGCTGCGCGAGCCGATGCCGATGCGCTGGCCGGGGACGGTGTGCTGGACGGCGTTGTGCGCGAGCTGCACCATCGCCTGGGTGATGCGCTGCGGGTCGAGACCGGCTTCGTCGGCGGCCACTTCGGCCAGCTTCCAGTCGCGGTCGCCGAGCGCCCGCGCCTTGACGAAGACGTCCGCGGTCAGCTCGGCGAGCTGCACCGGCTCCGGGGTGACGAAGTCGGGGCGCTCGGCCTTGGCGAGGAGGAGGAGGTCCTCGACGATGCGGCTCATCCGGTCGAGCTCCTCCATCACGATCCGGACCGTCTCATCCCGCTCTCCCGGATCGTCGCCCATCAGCTCCAGGTGGCCGCGCACGATGGTGATGGGCGTGCGCAGCTCGTGCCCGGCGTCGTCGACGAACTCGCGCTGCGCGGCGAACGCCCGCTCCAGACGGTCGAGCATGGCGTTGAACGTCTCGGCGAGCGCGGCGATGTCGTCCCTTCCCTGCACCGGGATGCGCTGGGTCAGATCCTGTTCGGTGAGCTGCGCGGCGGTCGTACGCACCAGACGCACGGGCTTGAGGATGCGGCCCGCGACCGCCCAGCCGATGCCGGTCGTCATCAGGAGCGCGACCCCGGAGATGGCGAGCAGCATCGTGAACACGTCGCCCGCCTTGGCCTGTTCGCCCGCCGGGTGGAAGGCGACGACGAACGCCGCCGCCGGATGCCCCGCGCTCGCCGCGATCTCCACCTTCGCCCAGCGGACCTCGCCGCGGTCGCGGTGCAGCGTGCCGGTCGCGTCGGGGGACTCGAAGACCGTCCGCAGCGCGGCGGTGTCCTCGGCGAGCGGATGGCCGATCCGGGGCTCGCGTGACTGCTCCTTCTTCGCGGGCGCCTTGCCGGGGCGGCCGACCAGGCCCAGGAGCTCCTCGTCGGGGTCGGCGTACTGCCGGGACAGGAAGAGCCGCAGGAGGGGGTCGGGAGCGGTGAACTTCTCGCCCGTGTGCGGATCGACTCCCTCGCGGGCGAGGTTGGTGAACTCCGCGGTCTCCTGGGCGAGCAGCCGGTCGATGCGGTGGTCGACGTCGCGCAGCAGGACGGAGCGTGTGGTGGCCGCGACCGCGGTGAGCGCGACGGTCATCACCACGAGCAGCCAGAGCAGGATGCGGACACGGGCGGATATCCAGCGGTGCGGGCGCTCAGCCGTCGTCACCGGGGCCGTCGTCGTCGTTGTCGCCCCGGCCGCTGCCTTCGTTGTCGTCGTCGTTGTCATCGCCCGGGGAATTCTCGCTCACCGGCGGCGGGGACACCGTCTCGTCGCTCGGCGTCGGCCGCGGGGCGGTGGGCTTGGTGGAGGGCGAGGACGGTGAGGAGGGCGAGGACGGCG
>NZ_JBVIHP010000198.1:0-1532 GCF_055570235.1 Streptomyces sp. NPDC031274
CGTTGGCGTCGGCCTTTCCGTCCGGGTTCTGCGGCGCGAACCGCTCGTAGTGGTGATCGTGGCCGTTCATGACCAGCTCGGCCTTGTTGGCGTACAGGAGCTTCCAGATGGGCCTGCTGACCGGGTCGTTGCCGTGCTCGCCCGAGGAGAAGAGGGGGTGGTGCCAGTAAGCGGCCACGCACTTCTTGGAGTTGGCGGCGAGGTCGGCCTTGAGCCAGTCGATCTGCGCCTTGTCGTCGAAGCTGTTGGAGTCCAGGGCGATGAAGTGCCAGTTGTCCTGGTCGTAGCTGTAGTAGCTCTCGCCCTTGGGATAGGCGATGTCACCGAAGTAGGACTTGTAGCCCTCCAGGGGCCCCTCCGGGTCGTACGTCTCGTGGTTGCCCGGCACCGGGCGCGTCTTGTCCTTGAACGCGCCCCAGCTGGTGTCGTAGTAGTCCTCGAAGTCCTGCAGCCGGGCGTCGTCGTACTGGTTGTCGCCCATGGTCAGGACGTAGGACGGGTTGAGCTTCTCGACGAGCGCGGCGGTCTTGGGGTGCGCGCAGCCGCTGTCGCCCGAGGTGCACTGTTCGGCGATGTCTCCGGCGGCCACCGCGGTGAAGGCCGCCTTCGCGTCCTTGCCGTTCGGCGCGGCGTCGGCCTCGTCGGCCGGGGACCAGAGGAGGACCCCGCCGACGAGCGCGAGCGAGGCGCCTGCTGCCAGGGGGATGGCCCAACGGGCCTTGTTCGTACGGGAGTTCATGGCGCGGGGGGTGGGCGGCATGTCCGTCTCCTAGATCGGCGTGGGGGGCCGTGAGCGGCGCGGAGGCCATTCGCAGGCATCTTGTCGAGGGGGCATGTCCGCGTCAATAACTTCGGGCGAACTATTGTTAGGAAAGTTTCCTACCAGCGTTCGCCTCGGGGCGGCTGGCCTAGGGTGGCGTGCGGGAATGTCGTGCGAGTGACCGAGGGTGAGCGAGGTGGTGAACGTGATGGCGGGGGTTGCCGCGGCCACGGATGCCACCGTCGTGCCTTCTGCGGGGCGGCTGGGCCGCCCCGAACAGCTCGGGGAGCTCGTGCGCTCCTGCGCCGCCGTCTTCCTGCCGGCCGAGGTGCCGAGGGAGGGGCGGGTCGCGTTCTGGGCGCCGGAGGGGAGGCTGCCCGCCGGGCTGTCCGGGGGTGGACCCGACGGGGTCGGGCTGCCTGGTGCGGGTGGGGTTTCCGGTGCCGCCGAGGGGCGTGCGGGCCGGCTTTCCGGTGCCACTGACGGTGGTGTGGGTGGGCTGCCCGGTGCCGCCGAGGGTGGTGTGGGCGGGCTTTCCGGTGCCGCCGAGGGTGGCGTGGGTGGGCTGCCCGGTGCCACCGAGGGCGAGATCTCCGTCGTACGCCCTCACGGCAAGGGCGTCCGTACGCGTACCGTCCCCGCGCTGATCCTGCCGGTGGCGGACGCCGCCCCGCTCCTGCTGCGCGCCGGGCCCGCGCACCCCGCTGTGGCCTGCTGGGCCGCCGCGGCCCGGCACGCCCTGCACCTGGCCGCGCGGGGCAGGCTGCTGCCC
>NZ_JBVIHP010000199.1:0-1523 GCF_055570235.1 Streptomyces sp. NPDC031274
GAAGTGCGTTGTACGCCGTCGCCTTCATGGAGGCGAGCCTCCCCGTCTGGTGGGTCATCGTGGGCTGCGGTCTTGCGGTCCTGATCCTCGGCGCACTGACCAGCGGCCGCTGGGCGAGGGAGACGGCACGCCGGACGGCGGAGCGGCTCGGGGCCATGCCGCAGGGACCGCTCGCGGGTACAGCACGCTCGGATCGGCGCTCAGCTCGGCCTTGAGCCGAGCGCTCACACTACTCTCGCGCCATGACTGCGACTTGGAATCCCACGGCGTCAGGCGTACTACGACTCCCCTCGGGCCGGCTCATCCGCGGCCGGGGTCTGCGGCGACCGCTTCCGGACGGCCCGGAGCCCGACTTCGCGCTGTATCTGCTGGGCAAGGAACCCGATGCGACCGCCTGGGAGTCCCGCTGGGTCCGCTGGCCCGACTTCCGGCTGCCCGCCGACCGCGTGACGACGGCCGCCGCCCTGCGCGAGGCGCTGGAGCGGGCCGCGACGGAGCGGGTCGAGGTCGCGTGCGGCGGCGGCCAGGGGCGCACGGGGACGGCGCTGGCCTGCATCGCGGTACTGGACGGGGTGCCGGGCACTGAGGCGGTCGCGTACGTACGGGAGCACTATGCGCCACGGGCGGTGGAGACACCGTGGCAGAAGAGGTTCGTGAGGCGGTTCAGCTGACACCAGGACGACTGGCACCAGGACCACCCGGGAGTGGCGACTGACAGATGACAGATGACAGATATTGAAATCTGTCATCTGTCATGGCATGGTGAATGCATGCGTACCCTCACCCTCGGAACCACCGGTCCCCAGTCCTCCGCCATCGGCCTCGGCGCCATGGGCATGTCCGCGCTCTACGGCGAAGCCGACCGCACGGAGTCCATCGCAACCATCCACGCCGCCCTCGAAGCGGGCGTCACCCTCATCGACACCGGCGATTTCTACGCCATGGGTCACAACGAAATGCTGATCGGCGAAGCCCTCCGCTCCGCCCCCGCCGCACGCCGCGAACAGGCGCTCACCAGCGTCAAGTTCGGCGCCCTCCGTGACCCGGACGGCGGCTGGTCCGGGTACGACGGGCGGCCTTCGGCGGTCAAGAACTTCGCCGCGTACTCGCTCCAGCGGCTCGGCGTCGACCACATCGACGTCTATCGGATCGCCCGACTCGACCCCGACGTCCCCGTCGAGGAGACCGTCGGCGCGATCGCCGAGCTGGTCGAGAAGGGGCACGTCCGCCACATCGGGCTCTCGGAGGTCGGCGCCGACACCATCCGCCGCGCCGCCGCCACCGCTCCCATCTCCGACGTACAGATCGAGTACTCCCTCATCTCACGCGGCATCGAGGAGCAGATCCTGCCGACGGCCGGCGAGCTCGGCATCGGGATCACGGCGTACGGAGTGCTCTCCCGCGGCCTCATCTCCGGCCACTTCACCCGGGACCGCAAGCTGGGAGCAGGTGACTTCCGGGCGATGAGCCCCCGCTTCCAGGGCGAGAACCTCGACCGGAACCTCGACCTCGTCGACGCGCTT
>NZ_JBVIHP010000200.1:0-1521 GCF_055570235.1 Streptomyces sp. NPDC031274
TGCTCGGTGAGCGCCGCCACCGCGAACGCCCACTGCGCCTGGCGATTCGTGAACGCCTCCGCAGTCGCCAGCGTCCGGTCGTTCGTACTGAACAGTGCTCGCAGATCCCGACCTGGCACCCCAGCCCCCAATAGAGATCATCTAACCGCTAACGTATGTCCGCCCCAGTCCTGTTGGGGAAGCATCCCCGAAGACGACTGCGACCGCACCAGCGCGTGCTACCACCAGGCATGAAGGGAAGCAGGGAGCAGTGTTCGGGCTCGCTTTGGCACGGCCCGCAGCCGGGCGCGACCACGATCACGAACCGCGATGTGGAATCGGGCTTTGATCACGTCCGGCACACGTTGCGCGATCTCCAGCGGCCACGCCTCCTGCTGGGCCTCCGGCGCCTCGGGCCACCGCACCGACTTGGCGCGCATGAGGTTGCGTACGAGGTGCCTGTCGCCGATGGCCGTCTCGAAGGTGTTCGAGACGCTCGCTCCTTTGCGACCCAACAGCGCCCCTTTCCGGCCATGCCACATGAACATCGCCACACTTTCCGAGCCAACTGACGCTGCCCCGGGGGTAAGAAATACTGCGGAGGTTCGGCCGAAGGATCATGCACTGACCTGGGGGCACAGTGGCAAGCAGGAGTGGGGCGGGCGGGAACGATCCCTATGCCAGGGAACTCGCGCGGCAGGCCAAGGAGCAGGAGAAGGCGCGTAAGGCTGCTGAGGCCGAGGCCAAACGCAAGGCGCGTGAGGAGAAGGCCGCCTACGAAACGGCCCGGGCACAGGAGGCGATCGACCGTACCTACGTGGTCGAGAACGACGTCGAGCAGTTGTCGTCGCTTCTCCGGACGGCCGTGCTGGACGGAAAGGCACTGACCTTCGACCGACTCAAGCAGCAGTTCACCCCCACGCCGTTTATCCCGCCCAGGGGACGAACCAAGGCAGTCCCGCTGCCGCGATGGGAGGAATACGAGCCCGAGCCACCACGCGGTCTCCTCGGCGCGTTCGGTTTCGGGCGCAAGGGGTACGACGCCGAAGTCGCGGCCGCCCGTGAGCGGTTCGACCGAGCATTGCGTGACCACGCGCGGGACGAGAAGAAGCGGGCCGAGAAGCTGGCCGAGGCCCGTGCCCGTCACGAGGAGCAGAACCAGCAAGAGGCCATCCGGGTCGACGAGTGGAACGGTCGACTTGAGGAACGACGCAGCGCCTACCGTGAGCGGGACGTAGATGCCGTCGAGTGGTTCATCGACCAGGCCCTGGCCGCCTCCAAGTATCCACACGACTTCCCCAAGGCGCACCGGGTGTCGTACCAGGCGGACACAGGTGACTTGCTCGTCGAGATCGACCTGCCGTTGGAAGACGTCGTGCCTGCGGCTCGGGCGTACCGCTACGTGAAGACCCGCGACGAGATGAACCCCGTCCCGCGCCCGGACAAAGACCGCAAGGAGCTGTACGCCTCCGTCCTCGCCCAGACCGCCTTGCGTACCGTCCACGAGCTGTTCACCGCCGACACTGAAGGTGCCGTTCAGTC
>NZ_JBVIHP010000201.1:0-1505 GCF_055570235.1 Streptomyces sp. NPDC031274
GCAGCTTGTAGCGCGCCCCGTATGTGCAGGCCGGGGACAGTTCGAGCTCGGTCCTGGTGACGCCCTGCGCGGCGATCTCGACGGGCAGGGCGATCGGCCGATACCCGGCCGCGGTCACCGCGAGGGTCAGCTGGCCGGGCACCAGTTCGGCGAAGCCGAAGGTGCCGTCCGCATCGGTCGGCCCGGCGGCGAGCACATCGCCGCGCACGTCGGCCGCGACCACCAGGGCGCCGGCGACGGCGTCCTGTCATCGGCCGACGTGCCGGAGATGGGGTAGCCCTAGGCGGAGGTGATGAGCGCGTAGCTTCCCGCGCCCGGCGCGTCCACGGCGTACGAACCGTCCAAGTGGGCCGCAGTGCGGCCCACTTGCCGCCCGCCCGGCGAGATCGGGGTGATGACCGCCCGCGGCACGGGTGCCGACTCGGCGCCGATGGCGTGCCCGCTGACCGGGACGCCGACGGAGGACCGGACGGCGTCCGCGGCCGGGACGGCGGCCGGGCTCGCCACCTACGCGTCGTGCTCGGTGTTCTCGTGGGTCCCGTCCCTTCGGCCTCGGAGGCCGAACGCCGCGAGGGCGGCGCCCACGAGGGCGAGGATGCCGGTGACCAGGACGGCGGTGTGGACGCCGTTCATGAAGGCGGTGTGGTTGCCTTCCACCACGGCCGCCCTGAGCCGTGCGGGCATCGCGTCGGTGACCGGGGGCGACGCCCATCGCAATGAAGGACACAGCAGTGGGAGGAGTGGCCCGGTCGGGCCAGGTCAGGGCGATCCCGGGGAGTCACGCCGTGCGGCAGACCCGCTCGATCAGCGTCTGCCAGCTGTCGCCCAGTGGGCGGGTGCGGTGCTGGAAGGCGGCGTCGGCCTCGGCGTCCCCGTCGGGGCCGTTCCCCGGCAGCGCGAGGAAGATCATGAAGGGGCCTTCCAGCGCGCTGGTGAGCTGCACCGTGAGGCTGTCCAGATCGGCGACACCGGTGCCCGCCCGGCCGAGCAGCATGCGGATGTGGGCCTGACTGAAGCCACTGCCGCCCTCGGCGGGGACAGCCCGGTGCCGGTCCAGTGAGGAGCGGACGATCGTGACGTGGTCGGCGAGGTAGGCGACGCGGGCTCGGCCGTAGGCGACCAGCCGGTCGAGGGGCTCGGCACCCGGGCCGAGTGGGGGCGGGCCGGCCAGGACCTGGTGCTGGAAGGCGTGCTCGTCGTCTTCGAGCAGGGCGTGGAAGATGCCGGCGCGGGTGCGGAAACGGCGGTAGACGGTGCCCTTGCCCAGGCCGGCGCGTTCGGCGAGGCCGTCCATCGTGACCTTGTCCGCCCCCAGCTCGGCGGCCATCTCGCGCGCCACCGTCAGCAACTGCTCTCGGTTGCGGGCGGCGTCGGCGCGCTCGGCGCGGGGCCGTCCGAAGGGCAGCGGCGATCGTTCCATGCGGCAAATCTATCCCCGCCCGGAGGTCGGGAATTTAAGCGGGGTGAAGTCCGCTTAGGGTGTACGAGGCTCGGCCAGCCGCTCG
>NZ_JBVIHP010000202.1:0-1497 GCF_055570235.1 Streptomyces sp. NPDC031274
TCGACGGCGTCGGGAATCTCCGAGAGCCGTACGTTCTGCCGGTTCACCTCACCGGTGCTCACCATCTGGGTGCCGTCGGCCCAGTAGTAGACGTTGGCCTCGCGCTGGGCGGCCGCGTTCTCGTCGGGGATGTCGACGGAGGCGTACACGAGGGCGAAGAGGCAGGTGAGGGTGGTGAGAACGAGGGTGAGGGAGCCGAGACACTGCCGCCAGGAGGGGATCCACCGCCGGAGCCCGCGTCTGCCGTGACGGGGATAGTCGATGAGGCGGAGGCGTGGCCTGCGGAGGCGGAGGCGGAGGTGGAGGCGTGGCCTGCGGGCGCGGGGGTCGGGCTTGTGTTTCGGCTTGCGTTCGGGCTTGTGTGCCGGCTTCCCCTGAGTGTGTGTCCCCATGGTGGGGGAGAGGTGGGTGATGGGGGTGGGGGTTGGCCGGAGACGTATTAGGGGGACGTAACAGCGGCCGACGACAAGGTCGAGGAGCATGGATGGCGATGGCGATGGCGATGGCGGTGGCAGGGCCCGGCCGCGGCGGCTCCCCATGGCCACGGCCGGCCCGCCTCAACCATGGGGTCGACGATGCGGGAGTGTGTCGACTTCCATGGGAGTTCAAGCACCGTGGCATTGCTGTGCGGACCGGCGAGGTTCGCTGCCACCGGCTCACCTCTCGCGTGCCCAGGGTGAGCCCTCCAACACAGGTTGAATACGCGAACGCCTCCCGGCAGGGCACGGCAGCCACCGCATGGCGGGCGAGCTCGGCAGGGCCGGGAAGTCGGCATTGCGGGCGCGAACAGCGGTTCCTCCTGCGAGGCTGTGTCGCGTGACATATGCAGTGAGTGTGGATACCCGGATAGCCAGCGGTACCTCGGAGATGGATGAGCTGCAACGGGTCGGCGCCGGCGCCCTCATTGAGGACGGCTTCGAGTCCGTGGAGGAGATCGAGGGACCCGACGGGATGGAGGTGGGGCTCCGGGACACCTTCGTGGGCGTGCATCCCGGTGGGGCACTGCTGAAGGTCTTTGTGGACGCCCCGGCGCTGGAATTCGCCGAGGAGGCCGTCCGCGAACTGGTGGAGGGTCTGCTGGAGCGCACGGAGCTGCTCTCCGACTGGACCGTCGAGCGATGCGAGGTGGAGCTGCAGCCGGACCTGGCCAAGGAGAGCCTGGACGCGGCCGACGGCCCGGATGCTCCGCCGGATGACGTCGAGTCCCGCCGTGCGCGACTGATGGGGCTGGCTGGGGGAGCGGCGCCCACGGACGCACCCGGGACGCCGGCCGAGACCGCCGCCATCCGTTCCAAGATCCGCACCATGGCGCCACGGCTGGCGGCTTTCGGCTTGGGAATGTTCGGCGTACGGGAGGGGGAGGGGGAGCACGGGGAGCAGGGCAAGCAGGGGGACGGGGCCAGGGACGGTGAGTACGACGACTCCGGCATCGCGACGGAGGACGCCGAGCTGGCTGCCGGGGCCCTGATCTGGGGCACAGATGTCCTCCTGGACGAG
>NZ_JBVIHP010000203.1:0-1488 GCF_055570235.1 Streptomyces sp. NPDC031274
CCCTGCCAGCAGGCAGGCGGATCTGGAGCTCGATGGCACCGTCCGGGTACCTGTGCCGGGCATGAATCGAGGCCCAGTGCCAGGCATCGTCGGTCCAGATCCATGCGGCGGGTTCATGCCCGACCGGGTACACGTCGGTGCGGACGCCGCGGATTTCGTGCTCGGCGCGAGGTGGGGCCTCGATGGGGTCGATGGCGGGGGCGGTGCTCGGCGGCTCCCAATAGAACATGAGTGCGATAGTAGGTGATGACCTCGCCCTAAGCGACGTCTACGTAACGGGTGCCCTGCGCCAGCAGCTCGGATGGCGGCTCGACGGTGACACCGCATGTCAGTGGCGGCTGCTACATCTCTCTTGTGCGGGAGCAGCCCAACGATGCTGCGACTACAACAGGGCTGCAAGCAACCAGACTTCGGAGGTGCAGAGTGGTGTTGCGGTACAGCGAGATGTCTCCGTCTGCGAAGGCGTCCTACCTCGCCGCCCACCCCCAGTGCGCGATCTGCGGGCATATCGCGCGCTCCATCGACCATGATCACGAAACGGACCTCGTGCGCGGCGCGCTGTGCCAGCGGTGCAACGGACGCCTCGGCTCCCTGGAGGTGGCCTTACGCATTCCCCGGCGGGCCTTCCAGAGTCTGGCCGGGGACTTGCATCGCTCCTATGCCCAGACCGGCACTGTGGATCTCAGGCGGTTCGCTGACGACTTTCCGTATCTCGGCATGACGAGGGGCGAATACCTCCGTCGGCTGGCTGCCCTCCAGGCGCAGCTGACCCAGCGATACGTCTACTGGACTGAGATCGGCCTTAACCCACTCAGTCGCGACACCGTCTGGACCAAGACGGGGCCACTCATCGACGATGAAGAAGTCGAGAAGGTCCTGGGACGGCTCCAGGACCCTGCCAAAGTGCCACCGCATTTGACTATTCTGGCCACTCTGGAGCCCGATGACGGCGTCAACTCCCCAGGCCCGCGAGCACTGACGTTTGCGCACCGCACCCCCGGCGCACTGGAGTACCTCCTGGAGCTTCGCCGCGCCGACGACTCGCCCAGCGCGCCGATGCCTGGCTACGAGGAGAAGTGCCGAGCCTTCGTGCGCGATGTCGTACCGATTCTGCTGAGCCGGCCCCTCAAGTTGTCTGAACTTCGCGCGACGGGCTGGGTAACTGATGAACCTGCCGATGAGGATGCGCTCCGCGAGCTGATCGGTGAGAGGTACTCACCTCGTTGGGTCGATCTGGCCGTCCGGATCGCCCTCGAGGATCTCGGCGATAACCTCCCCGACCGGCGCTGGGCCTCCTTCACCAAGGCCCGGTGGCATTGGCAGAAGCTGTGCGCGCACTGGCACAGTCAGCGCCCCGAAAGCCCAGGACGGGTGAGGGACCCGCAGCGCCAGGCGTCCCGCACGGACTGCACGGCCCTGCCTCCGCCGGCCCCGTCAGGGATGGCGACCCGCACGGTGGAGGGGGTGGGGGGGTGGCGGGGGGGGGCC
>NZ_JBVIHP010000204.1:0-1484 GCF_055570235.1 Streptomyces sp. NPDC031274
CCTTCTGTTCCGCGCTGTCAGCCCGCACGCCGCCCGGCCAGTGCGTGCACCGTGCCGTCGTCGGTGAGCGCGAAGATCCGTCCGCCGCTGACGGACAGCGCCGACGTGACGCCCGCGCCCAGGTCGTAGGCGTGCACCTGCTTGCCGGTCGAGCGGTCGAGGACGAGCAGCCGCCCGTCCCATGTCCCCACGTACACATGGGACTTGGTGACCAGCGGATGCATGGTCGGCGATCCGTCACCCGCCGTGCAGCCCATGGCGACCCGCCACTCGTCGTCCAGCGGGCTCTCCCCCGGCAGATACCCGGCCTTGGTCTGCCAGAGCGGCTTCGACAGGTCGGCCGCGCTCGTGTCATAGGCGCGTACGACACCGTCGCGCCCCGCCACGTACGCGGTGTCGCCCCACACGGCCGGACTCGTCAGCGGCGCCGGACCCGGCTCGCAGACGCCCGCGCCGCCCGCCTTGGACTCCCACGTCTGCGCGCCCGTCCCGGCATCGAACCCGCGGACCCCCGATGACGTGAAGGTCACCAGTCGCGGATCGCCCGACACCGGATCGGTGAGGACGGGCGACGAGTGGCTGTCGATGTCGCCCTTGGTGTCCTTCGCCCACAGCTGCCCGCAGCTCGCCAGGTCCATCGCGATGACGGTGTTGCTCGAACCGGAGTGCAGATAGGCGGTGTTGGAGCCGGGCTCGCGCACCGCGGTGCTGTGGAACTGCCCCCATGAGCCCGGCGCCGCGAATCCGCCGGGCAGCTTCTCGCCGGTCTTCGCGTCCCGGCAGCGCACCGTGTCCCAGTCCTGGTAGACGGCGACGGAACGGCCCTTGGCCGACCCGCCCGTGAGCCCGAAGACGCTGACCGGACCGCCGGCCCGCCCGTAGCGCCGCACGGTGTCCCCGTGCTGCTCCTCGCGGTCGACGGCCTCCCACACGATGTGCCCGTCGTCCGGGTCGACGGCATACACACGGCCCACGCCGGTCGTCAGGTAGACCCGGCCGCCGTGCAGCGTGGGCGCCGACTCCGCGTCACCGTCCAGATAGGTCCGCCAGATCTCGCGTCCGGAGTCCACGTCGTACGCGAGCATCATGCTGTACGGAGAGTCGAAGGCCCGCGACGAGACGATGACCTTGCCGTCGGCGACGACCGAGCCGTTGAGGTTGAACTGCTCCCCGGTGTGGCGCGCCCACTTCAGGTCGAGCACCGGACCGGGATCGTCCGCGCTCGCGGAGCGCCCGGCCTCGTCGCCGCCCTGCCGGACCCAGTCCTGTCCCGCGGGCACCGCTTCGGTCTTCCGCACCACCGTGAACGGGTTCTTCAGCGCGGGCCATGCCTTGCCCCTGGCGTCGTACGCGACGGTCTCGGCCGTGTACGCGCCGGGCCGAAGCCCGCTCAGCCGGTCGCTCGCCCGCGTCCAGGAGCCGCGGGCGTCGGGACAGGGCTCGGGCTTCCCGCCAGGCGGCGTGTAGCAGTTCTCGATGCCGGG
>NZ_JBVIHP010000205.1:0-1483 GCF_055570235.1 Streptomyces sp. NPDC031274
CATGTGGTGCGCGGTGGGCGGCAGTTGGCTCATCTGCGGCATCACTTGGAGGCGGCCGGACTGGACGAGTCTGGATGGCGGGGGCGATGGGAGGCGGCTCGGATGTTCCTGGCAGCCGACGGCGAGTCCGGCAAACGCTTCGGTAACGAGACCATCCGCATCACCATCGACGGTGAGCTGAGCATCAAACTCCCTTCGTCCTTGGATCACTTGGCCAACACCGCACACGGGCGCTACCGGCTGCCCTGCAAGATCGCCTTCGCGCACCGGGGCGCGGAGTGGGGCGACCGCGTCGCCGCCAATAGGGCAATCGCGTACCGCATCCACCACGACCCGGTTCGCGGGCGCTGGTATGTGACCGCTCGCTGGCAGCGCGCCCCCGTCCCAACCCTGACAGCGGAGGCGGCCCTCGCCAGGCCGGGCGGGGTAATCGGTGTGGACACCAACGACAATCACTATGCCGCCTGGCGGCTGGACCCCCACGGCAACCCGGTGGGTGAGCCGCGCCGCTTCTTCTACGACCTCACCGGCAATGCCGCACACCGGGACGCACAGATCCGGCACGCCACCAGCCGCCTGCTGCACTGGGCCGGCCAATCCGGAGCGTCGGCGATCGCGATCGAGGACCTCGACTTCACCGACGCCAAGACCCGCGAGAAGTACGGCCGCAAGAAGCGCTTCCGCCGTCTGATCTCCCGCTTCCCCACCGCGAAACTCGCGGCCCGGCTCACCTCGATGGCCGCCGAGCAACACATTACGGTGATCGCCGTCGATGCGGCCTACACCAGCAAGTGGGGCGCCCAGCACTGGCAGCAGCCGATGTGCACCCCCACCCGCAAGACCACCCGGCACGATGCCGCGAGCATCGTGATCGGACGGCGCGCCCAGGGCCATGGGGCACGGCGACGGACGGCACCGCCCCCGCACCACCAGAGCGATGGTGTGGGGCATCGGACCGCCCAGGCCGAACTCCACAACCCTGAGCGTGAGGGAACCCGCCCACCCCGCACCGGACCACCACCACGAGTGGTGTCGCCGCCGGGGATGCGAACGCGGCAACCCAGCTCGCCCAAGACCGTTCGGGACGAGCGCAGTGCACGGAAGTGGATCCACGACCCACTACCGCTCACTGTTTAGGAACGGTGCTGGCTCCCAAAGGTGCGGGTGCTGCCCGCCCTGGCCATGACGCCCGCCCCGGCGACGTACGACTGAAGCCGGGCTCCCCCGCTCGCGGGCTCGGCACCGCCGTCGACGACGGGACCACCCGCGACTACTTCGGCCATCCGATCCCCGACCCGCCCAACCTCGGTGCCGATCAGTCCAGTTGAGCGGCGATCACCGAGAGCAGCTCCACCACGCCCCGCGGGCCGTCCACCACCAGGTCGGCCCGCTCGGCCAGTTCCGCGACCTCCCCGCTGCCGCTGCACACAAGGAGGCCCTTCACCTGGTCCGAGCGGAGCTTCTCCACGGCCGCGAAGGCGGG
>NZ_JBVIHP010000206.1:0-1470 GCF_055570235.1 Streptomyces sp. NPDC031274
TCATTGGTGTCGCCGCTCAGGAGCGACGCGTCCCCGGAGAGGAAGGCGATCCGGCTGCCGTCGGCCGAGATGCCGCCGGGGGTGACCTGCGCCGAGGCCGCACCGCCCGTGGTGTCCGGCGTGACGAGCGTGGTGGTGCCCTTCTTCAGGTCCCGCAGGTAGACGGGCCACTCCTTGCCGTACTCGGATCCCGCTTCGGTGAGCTCCGACATGAACGTCAGGTGGCGGCCGTCCGCGCTGATCGCGGGCGAGCGGGTGTAGGCCTCGCCGGGGCCGCCCTGGGTGCCGTGGATGCGCTGGTTCTTGCCGGAGGCGATGTCGTGCACGAAGACGTTCCAGGCGACGTCGTCGTCGTTCTGGACGAGGTGCGTGTCGCGGGACTCGAAGACGACCGTGCGGCCGTCGCCGCTGATGGATGCGTCCAGGGACTCCTTCTCGGTCTTGGAGCCGTCGTAGGAACGGTCGGCCTGCGTGACCTTCCCCGTCTTGCGGTCGCGCACCCAGAGGTCGCTCCAGTCGTCGCCGCGCGGGCCGTTGACGAAGGAGTTCGCGTACGCGACGTACCGGCCGTCGTCGCTGACGGTCGGCGAGTGGGCGTTGCGCTCCCCGTCACCGCCCGTGTACGGGTGGCTGACCTTCTCGGTGGTGCCGGTCTTCCGGTCGCGCAGGAAGACCGCCGTGCCGTCGAACTGCGGCCCGTCCGTGTTGAAGACGGCATAGCGGGCGTTCGCGCTCAGGGACACGCCGCCCGCACTGTCCCCGGGGTAGCCGTCGGGCAGCTCGACGTCGAGGCGCTCGGCCTTCTTGGTCCTGCGGTCGTAGAGCCGGACATCGGCCGCCGAGTAGGACTCCTCGGGGCTGGTGATCATCGCGACGTAACGCCCGTCGGCGCTCAGCGAGGGGCTCCTGACGTCACGCCCTTCGAGGGCGATCCGCTCTGTCTTTCCGGTGCGCAGATCGCGTACGAAGATGTCGCTGAGGCCGTTCGTGTCACCCGCGACCAGATCGGTGGCCTCGGAGTCGAAGGCGGCGAACCGGCCGTCCCGGCTGATCACGGCGCCCGCCGAGCGGTCATTGGCGGCCTTGCCCTCGGGCGTGACGCTGACGCCCTCGGTGCGGGGCGCGTCGGCGGCGGGCGCGGCGAAGGCGGCGGGCAGGGTCGTGGCCGTGACCGCGGCGACGAGTGCGGCTGCGGCCAGGGCGGCGCGGCGCTTGGTGCTGTGCATGGTCAAATCCCCCGTGGTTGCTTGGTGTTCGGTGCGGGCACTGCGTGGTCGCGTGCAATGCATGCGCGCAATGTCTGATACGCGAGATGGGCCAATGGTTGCGGTCCTTATGGAACTGTCCGCAGCGTGAGGCCGGCGAGCGCGGCGACAACTGCCGTGCCCACCAAGGCTCTTGAGGCACGCGGCATCAGCGAGCCGTCCACTTGAACACGTCGCCCACGCCGTTCGTGTCGCCCGGCACGAT
>NZ_JBVIHP010000207.1:0-1469 GCF_055570235.1 Streptomyces sp. NPDC031274
CCCGCGACGCGCAGCTCGACCAGGCCGGTGGGCTCGCCGGGCAGGCAGCCCGCCGGATCGTGCAGGCTGACGACGGCGCCCTCGCGCAGCGGGGAGGTGCCGATGGTCGCGGAGGCGTCGATGGGATAGCCGTCCACGAAGACGATCGGTGCCCCGCCCTGGCCGGGGCCCGGCTGGAGTTGATGCCCGCCGATGGGGATGATCTGGGCGTCGCCGCCGCCGTACCCCACGTGTGAGGCCAGCTCCTTGGCGATGTCCCCCACGGAGGACTCAGGATCGGCGTCGAGCACGACGTCGGCGTTGGCGCCGCCGAGCGGATCGACGACGGTCAGAGTCAGGCGCACGATCGTCCTCCCCTTCAGCTCCCCGCGACCGCTTCCGTAACGCGGTCACAGTGGCTGGTCCACAGTGCCTGTGAGGCTGTCCACAGTGCCTGTGACGATAGCCGCTCCACCCTTCCCGCAGGCAACGGGCTGTGCACGAGCTCATAGCAGAGCTGTGACTCAACCGGGGTGTGCTCACTTCTGCCCCACCCGTAAGCTGCTGACCCAAGAGCGGAAGATCGCACGAACGGCCGCACGGCCTTCGAGCGGCCCGCACTGAGGAGCCAAGGGGGATGGCCCTGCGGCGAGTTGGATTGGATGTGAAGCCACATGGCCAAAGACGCCGATATCACTTATGAGGAGATGCGGACCGCGGCGGGCAAGCTGAACGACGCCAAGGACAAGATCGATGAGAAGCTCGACGCTCTCGAGCGCTTCATCGAGAACCTGGTGAAGAACGGCTACACGACTCGCAAGGGTTCGCAGGCCTTCGAGGACTCCTTCAAGGAGTTCAAGAAGGGCGCCAAGGACACCATTGAGGGCCTCACGGGCATGGGCAAGTTCCTGACCAGCGCCGCGAAGGCGTACGAGGACCTGGATGACGACCTCGCCAGGGGTGTCAAGGGCAAGTAGTCACGCCCTTGAGCTGGTGAACGTGAACGAAACCGGTGCGGCGTACCGCCCTTCTCGGCGGACCGTCGCACCGGTCGCATATCGGTAGCGAATGTGTTTATTGCGTGAATGCCATGGGGGCACTGTGGGTGGCGGTGGCGACCGGGCCAAATTGGACCTTGACGTAATCAAGGGCATGGGCACCGGACTCAACAACGTGAAGAAGGCCTTCGACGGCCTGGAGGATCTCGGCGGTCAGTACGAGGACGACTTCGGAAACGGTGACCTCGCCGACAAGTTCGGTGATTTCGCGGACAACTGGAAGCTGAGCCGCAAAAGGCTGACGGACGAGGTCGACGCGCTCGCGCAGATCGCCAAGGCCGCAGCGGAAGCGTACGAGGACATCGACCATCAGCTGGCCGAGGCGATCCGTGGTGCGCAGGACCCCAAGTCGAAGAAGAAGGGCTGACTCATGGCCGGACGCCCACGTGATTGGCACCCGGTCGCGGACAACGACCCCATTCCCGGTGACGC
>NZ_JBVIHP010000208.1:0-1460 GCF_055570235.1 Streptomyces sp. NPDC031274
CGTTCTCGAAGTACCGATCGGTGCGGGTGGCGGCGCGGTTTCCGCCGCCCCCGAGGCGCCGGGCGGCTCCGTCGGCTCTTCGGTCGTGGTGCCCGCGCAGGCTTCGCCCACCACGGGTGGCGGGCGCCGACGGGCTCGGCGGGCTGCCGGGCCTTCGGTGGACTCGTTCCTGGAGAGTGCGGTTCCCGGGGGTGCCACCTCGGGAGGTGCCACCTCGGGAGGTGCCGCGCCTGAGGGCGCCGACTCCGGAGGCGGGGTTCCGCCAGGCGGGGCTTCGCCCAGCGGGACCGGGCGGCGTCGTGGGCGACGTGCGGCGGAGGCACAGGCCGCCGCCGAGGCCGCGGCTTCGGCTTCCGCTTCGGCTTCCGCTTCGGCCGGGGTGCCGGTTGCTCCGGAGGCGCCGGCGCGGGCCGAGGGTTCGCAGGCTTCCGGTGGTACCGGACGGCGTCGTGGGCGGCCCAGCGCCGCGGAGGGATCCGCGGGCTCAGTGGGCTCCGCGGGCTCAGTGGGCTCCGTGGGCTCCGTTGTGACCGCTGCCGAGCACGCGGCCGGGTCGGCGGCTCTGGGGGAGACGGTGCCGCCGCAGGGCGTGCCGGTTCCCGCGGGGGCCGTGGCCCCTGCCGCTTCCGGGCAGCGGGCACGACGGAACGACGAGCAGTTGGCGTTGCCGCCCGCGCTGCCTTCGGGCGGTGGCGGGCAGGAGGGCGCTGCCGCCGGGGGCTCCGGGGCCGGGGGTTCCGGGGCGGCCGGGACAGCTGTGGCTGTCGCCGGTTCGGCTGCCACCGGTGGTGATGCGGGCGAGGCCTCGCCCAGGCCGACCGGGCGGCGCCGCCGTGCGCTGGCCGCCGCCAAGGAGCGGGCCGCCGCCGAGGAGGCTCCCAGCGGGCGTGTCTTCGCGCTGCCGCCCGCATCCGCGGACCAGGACGACACGGGGCAGCACGAAGCGGCCCTGCACCATCCGGCCGACGACCACACCCCGCCGCAGCCTCACCCGGCGGAGACGCCGACGGGTCGCCGCCGGTCGCGTACGGAACCGGGGCAGGCACAGGGGCAGGGCCAGGCGCAGGCTCCGGTGCAGGCACCCGCCGCGTCCGCCGCACCGGGGGCACCTGCTGCTCCTGCGGCGCCCGCGGCTGCCGGTCCTGCCGGTCCTGCCGGGGACGCGCAAGGGACCCCGCCCGCCGGTGTTCCCTCGCAGGCCACCACGTACGGCGAAGGCACTCCCGCTCGGGGCGTCCACACACCCGGCAGGGGCGTCGCGCTCCCGCCCGAGCGCGGTACCCAGGCCCGGGCGGCGCAGCCGCTGCCCGCCGAGGCCGCGCCCGGTGACCCCAACTCGACGCAGGGGCGCGCGATCAGCGTGCGTACGCTCGGGCAGGGCGTGCCGTTCGGCCAGCAGATCGCCGAGCAGCAGCAGCGGCGGCTCGGGCTGCAGCAGGGCCAGGCCCCGGCGGCCGCAC
>NZ_JBVIHP010000209.1:0-1455 GCF_055570235.1 Streptomyces sp. NPDC031274
CGCTCGCCGACGGCGGCCGCATGGACGTCCTCGACACCTCGCACCAGCTCGCCGAGCTGCGTGCCCGGGTCGAGGAGGTCCGAGACAGGGCCGCCGTCAATGCCCGGCTCCCCGCCGTCAGCTTGGGAACCGTCGATCCTTCCGACGTGCCCAGCGGATACGCCCTGCAGCTGTCCCTCGGTCCCCTGGACTCCCTGGTCGACTCCATGCGGCTCGCGCGCGCCCACAAGTACGCGCTGCTGTTGAAGATGGTCCAGCGGATCCATCAGGCCGGCCGCGCAGAGGGCTGGGCTGCAGGGGCCCCGCTGTCGGCTCAGATCGTGTTCGGCCCGCACACCCCCACCGACCGGACGGCCATCTTGGAAGAGGTGGTGCGCGGCGTTACCGCGGGCGTGCTCTCGCTGGAGACTGGCATCCGCATGCTGCAAGACGCCGGGTACCCAATTGAGGACGCCCGTCAGGAAGTCGAACGGATCAGGGCCGGGCAACGGTCCGAGACGGGCACCAGACGGAAGTACACCGAATCAGCGGCCCCCGAGGAAGAGGCGGATGACGTCAGCGAGTAGAGCCGGATTCTGCGTAGTGCTTCTCTGACTTCACCTCTCGTATCTCCAGGGTGAAGTCCTTGCCGGTCGGGCTGTCAACGTATGTCTCCTGCTCCGACGAAATTCCGTCCTCCGCCGCCTCCCCAGATTCCCCGCTGCGTTCCTTCTGCGTGATCTCGTACTGGGCGCGGCTCCTGCTGTCGGGCTGCACTCCGGACATAGTCACTGCGTTGCTGCTGGCGTGCACTGGAGCTCCAGACCGCGACACGTCGAATCTGATCGTGTAGGTCTTTGCCTCGGCGGAATCGTTGTACGCCGTCACTGATATGTGCGGCGTGTAAGTCCGGTCGCCGTAATTGGGGATATTCGATGACGCCTTATCTACCGATTCATAGGCGATCTCGATTCGGCCACCACCCACGGGGATCACCGTCCGCTCCGAGTAGGTGAGGCTGCGATCCCAGTCGTCCCCCTCCGCGGTGACAAGCAAGATCGCGGCGGCCGTCACTACGCACGTTCCCACGAGGACGGTGACCAGCTTCGTGCGGTGCGGATACTTACGCATGTTCCCCCCAAAGGTCCTGAACATCAGGATACGGGGGTGAACCGGACTGTTGATCTTGCAGAGTCGGGGCGCCGCCCGTCCTGATTGCTCGGGCGTGAGGCCTCAGCGCGAACGCTTGGCGAGCCGCTCCACATCGAGCAGGATCACGGCACGGGCCTCCAGGCGCAGCCAGCCACGCCCCGCGAAGTCCGCCAACGCCTTGTTGACCGTCTCGCGGGACGCACCCACGAGCTGGGCCAACTCTTCCTGGGTGAGGTCGTGCACCACGTGGATGCCTTCCTGCGACTGGACGCGGAAGCGGCGCGACAGGTCGAGGAGCGCACGGGCCACACGGCACGGAACGTC
>NZ_JBVIHP010000210.1:0-1453 GCF_055570235.1 Streptomyces sp. NPDC031274
AGATAGGTAGAGCCTCCCTTGCCAGATAAATAATCTTGAATAACGCGTTGTTTTAATTCTATGGAATATTTGACCATAAGAAAAGACCTCCGAATGGAAAGGTTATAATAAACTAGACACAAAGTTAAGAGAAATCGTGGAAAGGTTTATTATGGCAAGAAGAAAATTCGATAAACAATTTAAAAATTCTGCAGTAAAACTCATTCTTGAAGAGGGTTACTCTGTTAAAGAAGTCAGCCAAGAGCTTGAGGTTCATGCCAAT
Source organism: Streptomyces sp. NPDC031274 (assembly GCF_055570235.1). Lineage (NCBI taxonomy): Bacteria > Bacillati > Actinomycetota > Actinomycetes > Kitasatosporales > Streptomycetaceae > Streptomyces > Streptomyces sp. NPDC031274. The sequence goes on from NZ_JBVIHP010000210.1 coordinate 263, forward strand.
AGTCTTTATCGCTGGGTTCAAGAAGTTGAAGAATATGGAGAAAGTGCTTTTCCAGGCAATGGGACAGCCCTAGCTGATGCCCAACATAAGATTAAATTGTTAGAGAAAGAAAATCGTTATCTTCAGGAGGAACTTGAACTTCTAAAAAAGTTCCGGGTCTTCTTGAAGCGAAGCAAGTAAAACGTTTTGAATTTCTCTTGAAACATCATGGGAAGATAAAAATTAAGCATGCAGTAAAAGTTCTTAAGGTTTCTCGCTCAGGTTTCTATGAATACATGCATCGTCGTCCTTCAAAACAACAAGTGGAGAGAGAAATTCTCTCAGAGAAGATAAAAGCTGTCTTTCATGAGCATAAGGGACGCTATGGTGCGGTTAGAATTACCAAGGTACTTCATAATACTGGTATTATGACCAACACGAAACGTGTTGGAAAACTGATGCACTTGATGGGACTTTATGCCAAGGGAAGCCGTTATAAATATAAACATTACAACAGAAAAGGAGCTTCGCTTTCAAGACCCAATTTAATTAATCAGATCTTTAAAGCAACAGCTCCTAATAAAGTATGGCTGGGAGACATGACCTATATCCCTACCAAAGAAGGCACCTTATACTTAGCCGTGAATATCGACGTTTTTTCACGTAAGATTGTAGGCTGGTCAATGTCTTCACGGATGCAAGATAAACTGGTGAGGGATTGCTTCTTACAAGCTTGTGGGAAAGAACATCCTCAGCCTGGCTTGATTGTCCATACTGATCAAGGGAGTCAATATACAAGCTCTCGTTATCAATCTACTCTTCGTCAAGTCGGTGCTCAATCTAGCATGAGTCGTAAAGGAAATCCATATGACAATGCAATGATGGAGTCTTTTTATAAGACGCTAAAGAGGGAGCTTATTAATGATGCTCATTTTGAGACAAGAGCTGAGGCTACTCAAGAAATATTTAAATACATTGAGACCTATTACAATACAAAAAGGATGCATTCAGGTCTTGATTACAAGTCTCCAAAAGACTTTGAAAAATATAATTCTTAAATTCTCTTAACTCCGTGTCTAGTTTTTCGTTGACTTTCCAAAAATATAGCTCATTTTGTGTCTAAATATTTGACATTAGTCCACTTTAATTGTCTTTAACTTTTCACTCATCATAAGTCCTGCCTTTTAACCGTAGGTAGATATTGCTCGATTG
>NZ_JBVIHP010000211.1:0-1452 GCF_055570235.1 Streptomyces sp. NPDC031274
TCAGGAGGACGATGAGGCCCATCGTCAGATTGCCGACGACTTTCCCCGTGGTCTCCTCGGCCTCCGTGTTGTCCACCGTGGAGGCTATGCCGCCGGTGAATCCCACGCGTAGGCCGGCGGCGGCGAATTCATGCTTCGCGCCATCACGGAACTTCTTGTAGACGTCCTGCAGACCGGGGTCATTGGCATTTCCGTCGAGCGACACCGTCAGGAGCCGGAAACTCTTGTCCGGGGCCACGGCGCCCGGCGAAACCCGCGGGGTCTGGGAGTGGTCCTTCATCAGCTGTTCGGGCTTCGGCGCGACGATCCGCTCCCGGCCGAGGCCGGCCGCGGTGGCGGCGATCCGCCGCTGGTCGCCCGCCGTGAGCTTGTCGCCGTCGTCCCTGGCGACGAGCACGGTCAGGGCGTTGGGGTCGGGCTTGGTGCCGAATTCGTCCTCCGCGATGCGCAGCGCCACGGCCGAGTCGTATTTCTTGGGAAGGAAGTCCCCGGCCTGGGAGTCGGTGACGTCGTACATCATCGCCTTCCCCACGAACGACAGTGCCGCTCCGAGGATGGTCCAGACGACGATCGTCAGCCATCGATGTCGGGTGGAGAACGAGGTCAGCTTGCGGATCATGTTTTCTTTTCCCTGCTTTTCCCGGCCGGCGAAATGGGCCGCGAGAATTCCTCGAGGCTCCAACAGGTCATCACGGCAAGCCCCTTGAGAGCGTCGACCGCCGGAAGGGGACGCACCCGTGACCCTGGTCCGGTACGCAGTCGCGGGCAGTACTCCGGTACTGGGTGGAAGAACCGCCCCTGCGCCGATCTCCGGCCCGGCGGGCCGGGATGTAATGGTGCGGAACGTCGGGAACATCAGGGCCCGACGCACTGGCTCGACTAGGAGGCGCCCGGATGGGACGCGATTTCTTCCCTCCGGTACCGCCCACGGGCGGGGCGCGGCCGACACCGGGTGACGTGGTGGTCGCCGTCGTCGCCGTGGGCCTGGACGTACTGGCCTACCTCGCCCCGGGCGAGGAGGGCCCGGGGGCGCCCGTCACCGTGCTCGGTGTCCTGCTGGTGGCCGTCTCCTTGGTCCCGTTGCTCTTCAGGCGCCATCACCCCGTGCCGGTGCTCGGCGCGGTCCTCGCCGTGCAGATGGCCGTCAACCTCGGGCTTGCCGTCGACCCGGGCGCGCCGATGTCGAACAGCTACGGCGGCGCCGTCGCGGTGGCGCTCTACACCGTGGCCAGGTACAGCGGGCGGCGTGCCGTGGCGCTGGGTGTCGTGGCCACCGCGCCCGTGCAGCTCGCGCGGTACCTGCACAACGACGTGCCCTTCCTGGGAATGGGCCTCACCGACGTGGTGGTCACGCCCTGCCTCATCGTCGCCGTGGGCCTGGCCGTGCGGCAGTGGAAACAGCAGCTGGACATCAACCGGAAGCTCCTCGCCGACCGCGCGGTGACCGAGGAG
>NZ_JBVIHP010000212.1:0-1451 GCF_055570235.1 Streptomyces sp. NPDC031274
GCGAGCGTCGTTGGACAGGGTGGAGATGGTGATGGTCTTCTTGTCCGGCTCTGCCTTCAGCGCCTGCTGCACGGCGATCAGTTCGGCCATCGCCTCGTCCATGCCGGCCGTCTGCAGCAGGATCGACACCTTCTCCGGCACCAGACCGGCATTGTCGGCGAGCTTCGCTGCCGCCTCCGCGCCCAGCCCGTAGCCCTCGGCGGTGGCGATGGCGGACTCACGGGCGGTCGCCATCTGCTTCTGCGCTGCCTGCAGCGCCTCCGGAACGGACTTCCCGTTGGCCTCCGCGTACTGGTAGGCGGCGAGCGCCGCATCCGCGGAATTCGTCGACAGGCCCTGCAGCAGGTCATACAGCTTCTGACCATTGCGCGTGACCGTGGACAGCGAACCATCCACGTTCAACAGGGACTTGCCGTACCCCTGGGCGTTGTCGACGCCGCCCTTCAACGACTCCGCAGCATCCGACACCGAACGGTTCAACCGGGCCTCAGCAGCAGACAGGTTCACCGAACCGCCGGCCAGGATGTTCAGCGCGTCGTGCAGGGCGCGTGCACGGGTGTCGGCGTCCGCCGTCGTGTCCGACAGGCGGCGCATCGCGTCGGAGAACTTCCCGAACGGACCGACCGCATCCGCTGCGGACCGGCCCGCGGATCCATTCACGTCGGCGAGATCCCTGGCGTCCTTCACTGCCTGGGACATCTCGCCCTTGACGGACCCGAGTGCCTCAGCAGCGTCGTGCGCACGCTGGCCCACGTCGTTGTACATGACGCCGCCGCCGCGCACCGGCTTCAGGTTGATCGCGGCGACGTCCTCCATGCGCTTCTGGAGCTTCCCGAGGCCGTCGTCCTGGCTGAGGTAGGCGTTAGTGAGGTCCTTGACCGGCACCCCTGCCTTCGACATGACGTCGACCAGGCGCTCCTTGCCGTCAAGGACCTTGGTGTCCATCAGCGACTGCGCTGCCGAGGTGCGGACGCTGTCCGTCACGGCACCGTTCGACTCGCGCAGCGCCTGGGTGAGACTGCTGATCCGCGACTGGTGCTCGGCAGCCGCCTGGGCGGCCTTCTGCTGGTGAGAGGCAAGCATCGACAGACCCACACCTGCGGCAGCCAGTGCCACACCCCACGGCCCGCCAAGTGCCCCCATCAGGCCACGGGCCGCACCACCGACTCCAGTGCCGATCGCCCGAGCCACCCCCGTGATCGGACCGGAGGCATTGCGGAACGCGCTCGCCATCTGCCCCACCACCGGGATGCGGGTCTGCACCACCGCGAGGGCCTGACCGATCCGGCCAATGGACTGCCCCTGCGCAGCCGCGAGTCGCTGCTGATCCCGCATCTGGTTCCCGAGGGAGCGGTACGCGCCCACAACGGGCCCGGAAACCGTCTGACCGAGCCGCGACATCATCGGAGCGACACGGCGTGCCATGAGCATCGCGATGATCGCTGTCTGTA
>NZ_JBVIHP010000213.1:0-1447 GCF_055570235.1 Streptomyces sp. NPDC031274
GAGGTGTCGCGACTGCTGTCGCGGACTCTCGTCAAGCTTCGCAAGGGACTGACTGTCGAGGAGTGACCCCCGCCGGTTGCCCTCTCTGCCCTCGATCACCGGACGGTCTCGATTCATCGAGACCGTCCGGTGTTTCGTTCTCAGCCCTGGAGCGCCGCCGCCACCGCCGCCTCCGCGTGCAGGCGGGTCGTCGGGAAGACCGGCACCGGGCTGTGCTCCTGCCCGATGAGGAGCTCGATCTCGGTGCATCCGAGAATCACGCCCTCAGCTCCTTCCCGTACGAGATCGTCGATGACCCTCTGGTACCCAGCGCGCGACTCCTCACGCACCACCCCGAGGCACAACTCCTCGTAGATCACCCGGTGCACGAGCGTGCGCCCTGCCGCGTCCGGCACCAGCACCTCAAGGCCCCGCGCGGCGAGCCGTTCCCGGTAGAAGTCCTGCTCCATCGTGAACGCGGTGCCGAGCAGCCCCACGCGCCGTACGCCGGCGCGCAGCACCGCGTCGGCGGTCGCGTCCGCGAGGTGCAGGAGCGGCACGGAGAGAGCCGCCTGGACCTGTTCAGCGACCTTGTGGTGCAGATCAGCACGAGGTCCGCACCGGCCGCCTCGACGCCCTTGGCAGCCCTGGCCAGCACCTCCCCCGCCTGCTCCCACTCCCCCGCGACCTGTAGCCGCTCGATCTCCGCGAAGTCGACGGAGTACAGCACGCAGCGGGCGGAGTGCAGGCCGCCGAGACGCTCGCGTACGAGCTCGTTGAGCAGCCGGTAGTACTCGGCACTCGACTCCCAACTCATGCCGCCGAGCAGCCCGATGGTCTTCATCGTCTTCATGGCCGCACCCTACGAGGGGTCCGGCCTCTCCGCGGCCAGTTCGAGGACCGCGGGGACCTCGCTGAACGTGGCGTCCATGTGCGCGACGAGGGCCGCGCGGTCCTGCCGCCCGCCGGCGGACCATTCCTTGAGCGCGCCGCGCCAGGCCGAGAGCATCAGCTCCAGGAGGAGCCTGACCCGCAGGGGGGTCAGGTCCGCGCCGGGCACCGCGCCGAGCTCGGCGACGGCGACCTCGACGACCTCGTCAGTGACCTCCGCACAGTGCCGCAGGCTGTGCGCGTTGAGCGCGGGCGTGGCATCGGCCAGCGCGCGGCTCGCCAGGAAGCGCCGCTCCCAGCCCTCCTCCATGCTCGCCACGGCGGCGTACAGCGACCGCTCGAAGACGGCGAGCAGGGGCCTCCCCACGAACGGCCGCTCGCCGATGTCGTCGGCGTAGGCCCGCCAGAGTTCCCGCTCCGGCGCGAGCGCGACGTCCTCCTTCGAGGCGAACGTACGGAAGAAGGTGCGCTTGGAGACCTCGACCGCCTCGACCAGCTCGTCCAGCGTGGCGGCCGCGAATCCCTTGGCGGAGAACAGCTCAAGGGCCGTCGCCACAAGAGCCCGCCGCGTACGCAG
>NZ_JBVIHP010000214.1:0-1444 GCF_055570235.1 Streptomyces sp. NPDC031274
GTTGTTTCCGGGTGTCATGGTGCCCGCCGTGCGAGTCGATACGCATCCGGTCATGGGAGCGGACGGCGTTCTGCAGATCTACCTCACCCGGTACATCGCCGACATGCCAGATGACATAGCCCCGGAGCCGGAGACCCTGAACCTGCATCTGTTGGCGATCGATCCGCCGGTGTGGGCCGAGCACCGCGAGAAGATGCACCCCCGGTACAAGGTAGAGCTAGCCGCCTGCCACAGGCCGTCGCCCGAATCTGAGAGGGACGACGCGGGCCGTGCGGACGTCATCGTCACCGCCGCCAAGGACCAGCCGCCGCTGCTGGTGCTCGACCAGACGATGCACCGGTTTCCCCATACGTCGGCGATCGGGGTGATCACTAAGCGGCGGGAGGGCATGGCCAGCTGCCTTGTGGGGCTGCGAACCTGCTTCTCGCACTACATGGAACCCGGGGCCACCAAGCCCAGTGACGCCAAGGGCTACGTCGTCACGATGACGGCGACGGCCGAGAAGGCGAATCCGCTGTTGTTGTATCCGTCCGCGCTGCTGGGATGGGCGCGCTGGTGGACACAGAACGCCACCGCCCTGTCAGACAGGGAGAGGGACATGGAGGAGCTGCCGCCGCCTCCGCTGTCTGTGGACATCATCGAGGCGTGGCGGACCTTCCGCATCACCTTGTCCGAGCCCGAGCTCACCCGGTGGCCTGCTCCGCCGCCTCCCCCCATGCTCTATGGCGCACCAGACCACTAGGTTGTCGGCGGAGCGGGAACGGTCAGAGTCTGGGGCGGCTCAGAAGTACGAGGTGTCGTCGGCTCGTTCGTATGGCGGATCCGGCTACGCAGCGCGAGTTCTTGCTCGTCATCCACGGCCCGTAGGTGCGCGACAACGGGCACAGGGGGTTATGGGCAACCCGGTCCGGAGGCTGGTTGCCGGTCGCGGCCGCCAAGTCCGCTGCGTGCGCAGACGATGAAGACGACGGTCATGCCGGTGATCACTACGCCGAGGGCCGCCAGGAATGCCCCTCGTTCTGGCAGGCCGATGTCGGTCAGCAGGTGATGGGTGAGCTGTCCGACGAGGAGCATCACGACCGTGAGGGGGATCAGCACGAGCAGCAGTTTCCGTAGCGGCCATGTGTTGCTCGTGGGCGCCGCGGCTGTGTCCGTCGTGGAGCGGGGCGGCGGCTGTGTGCTGATTGTGGCGGGTTGTTCCGGCTGTGATTGAAGCTTCTCTGCTTGTTGGTGTGCGATGCGCTGTGTGTCGAGGATGGCTATCCGGCGCTGGCGGTACTGCTCTTGGAGGAGGGAGTGGCTGCCACGGCTTCCGTGTGCCGGCAGGAGTCGGAGGGCGTCGTTGATGCTGTTGCTGGCTGCGTCGTAGTCGCCGCACTGTTCGTGTCCGATGGCGAGGTAGTAGTGGAGGGTGTGGGCATCGGGGTGGCGGGCGATGGCCTGC
>NZ_JBVIHP010000215.1:0-1443 GCF_055570235.1 Streptomyces sp. NPDC031274
GAACGCGGCGCTGCCCGCGATCGGCGACTCCCTGGGCGGCGGCATGTCCGGGCTCCAGTGGGTCGTGGACGCCTACACCCTCGCCTTCGCCGCCCTGATGCTCTCCACCGGCGCGCTCTCCGACCGGATCGGCGCGACCCGGGCGTACGCGATCGGCATCACGGTGTTCACGCTCGCCTCGGTGGCGTGCGGCCTCGCGCCGTCGCTGCCCGTGCTGATCGGCGCGCGGGTGGTGCAGGGCGTGGCGGCCGCGGTGGTCCTGCCCGCCTCGCTCTCCCTCGTGCGCCAGGCCTACTCGGACGCGGCCAAGCGGGCACGCGCGGTGGCGATGTGGGCGGCGGGCGGCTCGGTGGCGGTGGCGCTCGGCCCGGTCGCGGGCGGCGCGCTGACCACCGCGTGGGACTGGAGCGGCATCTTCTTCATCAACGTACCGCTGGGCGCGGTGGCGCTGGTCCTGCTGCTGCGGGCCCCGCGCTCCGCGAGGCGTCCTGCGCCGCTGGACGTGCCGGGGCAGTTGCTCGCGGTCCTGACGCTGACGGCGCTGACCTTCGCCGTCATCGAGGGCGGCACGACGGGCCTGATCGCCCTGGTCGTCGCGGTGGCGGCGGGTGCGGTGTTCCTGCGGACGGAGGCGCGACAGGCACATCCGGTGGTGCCGCTGACCCTCTTCCGCGACCGGACGGTCACGATCACCGTCGCGGCCGGGGCCGCGTGCAGCGTCGCCTTCTACGGCCTCGTCTTCGTCTTCAGCCTCTTCTTCCAGGAGGTGCAGGGGCGTTCGGCCCCGTGGGCCGGGCTGATGTTCCTGCCGATGACCGGGCTCATCGCGGTGACGAACGTCGTGGCGGGGAAGCTGGCGGCGCGCGTGGGTCCGCGGATCCCGATGCTGGCGGGGCAGTCACTTGCCGTGCTGGGTCTGCTGGCGCTGCTGTTCGCCGACGCGGGGACGCCGGCGCTGGGCCTGGCGTTCCTCATGGTGCCGCTGGCTCTGGGATGCGCGCTGACGATCCCGCCGCTCACCGCGGCGATGATGGACGCCGTGCCCGCCGACCGTGCGGGTCTTGCCGCGGGGGTCCTCAACTCGGCCCGGCAGGTGGCCGGGGGCCTGGGGATCGCGGCCTTCGGGGGCCTGGTCGCGGGGGACTTCGTCTCCGGGATGCGCATCAGCCTGCTGATCGCGGCGGGACTGCTGGCGGTCTCGGGAGTGGCAACGCTGGGGCTGCGAAAGGGGCGTTGACCTCTCCCGGGCATCTCGCGTGGGGTGTCATACTTCTGAAATAGGGTCATCTCATGTTGCATATGCCCTTTGTGGTGTGTCTATGGTGATCACCGTGCCCCACTGCAGGTCGAGCAGGGCTCCGTCGGCACGTAACAAGGACTGACGTATGCGAGACCGCAGCACCCCGCAGCATCCCGAGAAGCTGTTCTACTTCGGTGGAATCG
>NZ_JBVIHP010000216.1:0-1442 GCF_055570235.1 Streptomyces sp. NPDC031274
CGGTGTCCACGAGGTAGGGGCGGGTGGTGCGCAGCCGGGACAGGGTGAGGAAGGGACGTGGCATCGGGCGGCTCCTCGGGGCAGGAGGCCGTGCCAGTATCGCGGCGGCCCGGCGGCGCTGTCCTCACCGGTGCGGGGGATATGTGCGGGGCGGCGGTGTGTGCCGCCGTGCCGCGAACGGAGCGTATTGCGGCTGGTGTTGATCCTGCGGCTGGCCCGGCTGGCCCGGCTGGCCCGGCAGTTCGGTCCCGGTGCCCGGCGGGGTCGTCCGGCCGTGACGGCCGCCGGCGGAGACGCCGCCCGGCCACCAGTTCCACTTGCCGATCACTGTCATCAGCGCGGGCAGGACGAAGACGCGGATCACCACGGCGTCAAGCAGGATCGCCGCCGCCAGACCCACGCCGAGCTGCTTGAACTCGACCATGCTCAGCGTTCCGAAGATCGCGAAGACACCGACCATGACGATCGCCGCGCTGGTCACCACACCCGCGGACTTCGTGATGCCTTCGCGGACCGCTTCCTTGACCGACGCGCCCCGCAGGGCCGCCTCACGGATTCGGCTGACGACGAAGACGTGGTAGTCCATCGACAGGCCGAAGAGCACCACGAACAGGAACAGCGGCAGCCAGGACACGACCGCTCCGGTGCTGTGGAAGTCCAGGAGCCGCTCGGCCCAGGTGTGCTGGAAGACCGCCGCGAGGACACCGAAGGAGGCCGCCGCGGAGAGCAGGTTCAGGAGGATCGCCGAGGCCGCCACGGCCAGAGAGCGGAAGATCAGGATCATGGTGGCGAAGGTGAGGAGCAGGACGAACCCCACCACCCATGGCATGCGCTCCTTGAGGTGGTCGGTGAAGTCCACGCCCTGGGCCACCTTGCCGCCGACACCGTGCTCGGCGTCGGGGACGTCGGCCATCGCCCGCGGCAGCCAGGCGCGCAGGACGTCGAGGGACTCCTTGGCCTCGTCGCTCTTGGGCTGGAACGGCGTGCCCACGTCGACGGTGAACACCCGGTGGTTCGCGGACTCCTTGACCGTCGGCCGCTGGTCGTGTGCGAAGCGCTCGTCCTTCGCGGTCCGTTCGAGCAGCTTGTGCAGGGCGGCCTCGGCCCGGGCGCCCTCGCCCGGCGGGACGCGCACCGCGACCTGGTGCACGGTTCCCTCGCTCGGGAAGGCCTCCGTCAGCCGGTCCATGGCCCGTACGACGGCGATGTCCCTGGACAGGTCGTCCGACCCCGGCTGCTTGAGCCTCATGTCGAGGGCGGGCAGGGCGAGCAGCACCATGGCGCCCGCGGAGACGATGAGCGTGAGCCACGGCCTGGACAGCGCGGGCTTGAGCAGCACCGGCCACACCCGGGAGTCACCGGAGCGCATGGTCAGGCGCCAAAGGAACGGCACCTTCGGAGCGTCGACCCCCGTGCCGAGCTTTCCTAGCAGGGTGGGACGG
>NZ_JBVIHP010000217.1:0-1440 GCF_055570235.1 Streptomyces sp. NPDC031274
CCGAGGTCCTCGGCGTGGATGTGGTCGGAGTCGACGACAACTTCTTCCAACTCGGTGGCCACTCCCTGCTCGCCGTCCGGCTTGTCGAGCGGCTGCGAACCCGAGGCGTATCGGTCTCCGTGCGCGCGCTCTTCGAAGCGCCCACGCCGGCCCAGCTGGCCGCGTCCACCGGCGCCGGTTCCGTGGAGGTGCCGGAGAACCTCATCCCGTACGGCACGGATCAGATCACCCCGGACATGCTGCCGCTGGTGGAGCTGGACCAGGAGGAGATCGACCGAGTGCTGGCGGTGGTCGAGGGCGGGGCGGCGAACGTCGCCGACATCTACCCGCTGGCGCCGCTGCAGGAAGGGCTCCTCTTCCACCACCTCCTGGCAGGCGCCGGCGAGGACGTCTATGTCGCGACCTTCGGCGTGGAGTTCGACTCACGCAGCGCACTGGATGAGTTCGCGAGCGCTCTGCAGCAGGTGGTGGATCGGCATGACATCTACCGCACCGGCATCGTCTGGGAGGGCTTGCGCGAGCCCGTGCAGGTGGTGTGGCGGCACGCGGACCTGCCGGTCGTCGAGCACGCCCTCACGTTCGACTCCGCCGAACCGAGGCGACGGATGGAGCCCCTGGCCGCCGTAGCGGGCTCGGTGATGGATCTGCGTCACGCGCCGTTGATGGACCTGCACGTGGCCGAGGCGACGGAGGGACGCTGGCTCGGGCTTGTGCGGATGCACCACATGCTGCAGGACCACATGGGCATGGACGTCGTACAGCAGGAACTCCGCGCGGTGCTCTCCGGCCAGACCCAGGACCTGGCACCGGCGCTGCCGTTCCGCAACTTCGTCGCCCAGACGCGGGCGGTGCCGAGGGAGGAGCACGAGCGGTTCTTCGCCGACCTCCTGGGCGACGTGACCGAGCCGACCGCCCCCTACGGGCTGCTCGAAGCACGCGGCGACGGCAGCGGGATCATCGAGGCGGGCATGCCGCTGCCCGAGGGTCTCACTGACGAGCTGCGGCGGGTGGCGCGGGATCTGGGTGTCAGTACCGCGACTGTCATGCACGTGGTGTGGGCCCGGGTGCTGGCGACGCTGTCGGGTCGTGACGACGTGGTGTTCGGGACGGTGCTCTTCGGCCGGATGAACGCGGGCGAGGGCGCCGACCGTGTCGTCGGGCCGTTCATGAACACCCTTCCCATGCGGGTGCGTACCGGCCAGGTCGGCGTGCGCGCCGCGGTCGAGCAGATGCGGGACCAGCTGACCGCCCTGATGGAGCACGAGCACGCCCCGCTGGCGGTGGCGCAGCAGGCCAGCGGCATCGCCGACCACACCCCCCTGTTCACATCGCTGTTCAACTACCGGCATGTCACCGGGTCGTGTCCGTCCGCGGCCGCAGCCAAGGCGGGGAAGAAGGGCGACATGACGGGGGGTGGCACAGAGTTTGTGGGGCCAGGGG
>NZ_JBVIHP010000218.1:0-1440 GCF_055570235.1 Streptomyces sp. NPDC031274
ACCGTCCCCGCCCCAGCCCCCGGCACCGGGCCCGCGTCCGTCACATCGGTGTCGTCACCGTCACCGGCTCCCCGCTGCCCGTGTACAGCAGCCCCTTGCCCGGTGCGATCGGGCCGCCGACCATGCTCCGGGTCGTACGGATGCCGATCAGCTCGCCGCTCGACGAGTCCTGCGGGGAGAGCAGGATGCCGCGCCGGCCCTTCTTCGCCTCGACCTGCCAGCCGGAGAAGCCACCGCACACCTCCTCCTCGTCGCCACCGATGACGAGCCCGAGGCCTCGCTCGGAGCCACGCTGCACCAGGCGCTTGAACTCGCGCTCGGCGTCGCAGTCCTCCAGGACCTCACCGTCGTCGATGATCCACACGATCGGCTCCTCGGGCGTCGCCGACTCGACGACCTCCTTGAAGTCGTCGCTCTCGATGTCGTCGTCCTTGAAGACCTTCAGGACGCCTTCCTGGCCTTCCAGTTCACGCAGCGGCGACGGCCGCGGGGCGGCGATCACGAGACGTACGCCCTGCGTGAGGTAGGACCGTGCCATGTTCATCAGCGTCGTACTGCGGCCCGACTTGGCGGGCCCCGCCACCACGAACGTAGGCACGCCCTGCGCGAGGTCGGGGCCGAAGCCCATGATGTCGTCGCCGCCGATGCCCGCCAGCGCCCACAGCTTGGAGCGCGAGGCGTCCGGGTCCCGCATCTCCCACGCGTCGGCGAACCCGATCCGGCTCGGCAGGCTGTCCACGCGGAACGGCTTGCGCGAGCGCGGCACGTCCGCGTCCCGCGCGGCCGCCGCCTCGCCGATCTCGGAGATCGCCGCGGCCTGGCCCTGGCCGGTGGAGTCCTCGGCGAGGAGCGCGAACTGCGTCTCCGTGCCGTGCTCGTTCTTGAAGCCGCGCCCCGGCGGGATCTCCTCCGGCACCTTGCGCGCGTTCATGCCGAGCATCGAGAAGTCGGAGCGGTCGGCGAGCCGCAGGCCGTACTTGTCCTCGGTGAGCGAGGCCATGCGGCCGATGAGGACCTGGCGGTCACCGGTGATGACCAGGTGGATGCCGACGCTCGCGCCCTCGCGCATCATCGCCTGCAGTTCGTCGGTCAGCTCGCCGTGGTCGTACTCGCCGAGGGTCGGCAGCCAGCCCTCCCAGCGGTCGAGGAGCACGACGATGTGCGCGAGCCGCTCCTCCTCGGGCACCGCGGCCCGCTGCTCGCCGATGTCGGCGAAGCCCTTGTCGGCCAACAGGTCCTGGCGGCGCGTCAGTTCACCCTTGAGGCGGGTGATGAGGCGCACCGCGCGCTCGGTCTGGTTACGGCTGACGACGGCGCCGCAGTGCGGAAGCCGGGTCAGCGCGTTGAGCGCGCCGTTGCCGCAGTCGATGCCGTAGAGGTGCACGTCGGCCGACGAGTGCGTGCGGGCGACGGAGCCCGCGATCGTACGGAGGATCTGCG
>NZ_JBVIHP010000219.1:0-1436 GCF_055570235.1 Streptomyces sp. NPDC031274
GCCGGCCACGGTGTCTCTCCTTGGGCCTAGTGAGGGTGTGCGGTGGCGGAGGGGTGGCCGTGGGCGGCCCGGAGGAGTTTCGCGGCGCCGCGGACCGCCGCGGTGTGCGGGGCGGGCACGGGCCGGACGGGAGCGTGCAGCTGCCCGGCGAGGCCGCAGCTGATGTCGGGGAGCAGGGCGCCGCCACCGGCCAGGAGCGCGCCCCGCCGGAGAGCTTCGCGGGTCCGGGAGGTGCGGTCCTGTTCGAGCATGGCGGTCACCATCGCGCCGATGCAGTCGGTGAGTTGGGCGGACGGGTACGGGGCCAGGGAAGGGGAGTCCAGGTCGCTCGTTCCCAGGGCGGTGTGGCGGGCGTCGATCACCGCGCCGTCGGCGAGGAGGGCGACCTCGGTGAGGTGGGCTCCGACGTCGACGACGAGCAGGGGGTGGGCCAGATCTGCGTCCGCGGCCGAGGCCACGGCTCGCGCGGTGGGGATGGTCAGCACGGTGCGCGGGCGGAGTACCTCGACGGCGACGCGGGCTTCGGCCCGGTATGCGACTCCGCCGAGGACGGGGGAGGTCAGGATGAGCAGGGGACGACCGAAGAGGGGCAGACGGTGGCCGAGCAGCCGGTCGAGCATCCGCGCCGTTCCGGGGGTGTCGACGATGGCGCCGCGCCGGATCGGGTACACCGCGCCGCCGCCGTGGAAGGTCACCGTGGGGACGTCGAGGATCATGCGGCGGCCGGACGTCCAGGCACGGGTCCGGGCGCTGCCCAGATCGAGGGCGATCCCGGAGCACTGTCGGCACCAGGGCCACGAGCGATGCCGGCCGGGCACGGGAGGCAGGTGGGACGGTGTCGTGGTGGTCATCGGTCGGCTCCTCGGACCTGCTGGCAGCGGGCGCAGTAGCGGGCCTGCGGCACGATCAGCAGGCGGTCGCGGGCGATGGGCCGCCGGCACAGGTGGCAGGCACCGTAGTCACCGCGGTCCATGCGCCCCAGGGCGGCCTCGACGTCGGCGAGGACCATGCGGGCCGAGGCGGCGAGCTTGACGCGGACTTCGGTCCGGGCGGCGCTCTGCCGGTCGAGGAGCGCGTCCGTACGGGTCATGGCGGAGGCGGAGAGCTGCTGCAGTTGCTCCCGGCGGAACAGGAACTGCTCGTGCAGGTTCTCGCGCAGGGCGGTGAGGTCTTCGGAGGACATACGCGCGCTGTCCGTGGTGCTGCGATCCTCGATGATCTGTTGCTGGTTCACCACTTCACCCCTAGGGCAGGGCGGGAGACGGAGGTGGGCGTGCTCGTGCTGCGGTCAGACGGCCTTGCGCTGGCAGGGAACGCAGAACTGCGTGTAGGGCAGGATCTCCAGGCGCTCGACCGGGATGGGCTTGGAGCAGCCGGGGCAGGTTCCGTAGCTGCCGTCCCGCACGCGGTCGAGGGCGGCCCCGATCTCTCTGAGC
>NZ_JBVIHP010000220.1:0-1436 GCF_055570235.1 Streptomyces sp. NPDC031274
CAGGGCGAATCCGTCGCCCGTGCCGTAGAGGACGGTGACGGAACCGGCGTCGGTCTTGGCGTCTATGTCCTCGCCGGGGGCGCCGATCACGAGGTCCGCGTACTTGTCGTCGTCCACGTGCGCGGCGATGACGGAGCCCCCGAACCGGTCACCGGCCTCCGGGGTGCCGGGCACCTCGACGGTGGCCTGGGTGATGCGCCGCACGCCGTGCGGCCCCGGCCCGTACTTCCCGCCGAACACGACGCTCACGTACCCGGCCTTGGCCTTGCCGCCGACGGTGCCGCTGGGCACGCCGACGAAGAGGTCGTCGTATCCGTCGCCGTTGAAGTCGCTGGTGAGGGGGGTGGGGGCGGGCGCGGCGGTGGCGGTGGCCGCGAAGGGGAGGGTGAGGCCGGTGGCGGCGATGGCGGTCGCGGTGGCGGCGACGGCGAGGGTGCGGGTGCGGGCGCGCAGGGGCACAGAGAGCTCCAACTCAGAAGTGGACACAGGGAGTTAGCCGCTGGGTCTGCCGGCTTCACTGCTTCGACTGCTTCGGCTCTTCGACTGACGTGACTGCTGTGGCTGATTCACCTGTGTGACACCTGGGGTTGGCCAAGGGTTGCCCCCGCGCGCACGCCTCGCTTCAGCCCGCGGTTCAGCCCGCCGTTCAGCCCGCGAGGTCCCAGCCGAAGGCCGAGTACTTCGTGGAGAGGCCCAGTTTGCTCGGGCCGAAGCTGGTGGACGACGTCGTGGAGTAGAGCGAGTCCGTGGCTCCGGGGAGGTGCCAGAGGGCGCCCGCGTCGTCGTTCTCCTGGGAGGCCGTCGCCGTGAGGTCCAGGCGGCCGTCGGCGCCGATGTCCGAGGCGAGCAGGGTCGCGCCGAAGCCGTCGATGGACTCCGAGGCACCCGGGACGCCGGGGCTGTCCTGGGTGAGCGTGATCGCGCCGGTCGTCCGGAGGCCCGACGTGGAGCCGCGCAGCACGGTGACCGCGCCCGCGCCCAGGACGAGGTCCGGTTCGGAGCCGAGGCTCTCGCCGGGGGCGCCTGCCGCCAGTTCCGCGTGGCCGTCGCCGTCGAGGTCGCCCACGGCAACCGACGCGCCGAAGTTGTCCCCGTACTCGGAGGAGCCCGGGACGCCCGCGCTGCTCTGCGTCAGGGTCGTACGGCGGGTGGCGCTCGGCCCGGACGAGGTGCCGTAGACGACGCTGACCTCGCCGCCCTTGGAGCCGGACGGCTCGTCGCCGGGCTCGTCGGGGTTGCCGAGGGCGATGTCGCCGTAGCCGTCGCCGTCCAGGTCGCCGATGGAGGCCGTCGTGCCCGCGCGCAGGGTCGCGCCCTTGCTCAGGCCGGATGCGGTGCCCTTGTAGTGGACGGCCGCCCCGAGGTGGTCGCTGTTGGTCTTCCTGCCGGTGACCACCAGGTCGGCCTTGGCGTCGCCGTCCACCCGGCCCGCCGTC
>NZ_JBVIHP010000221.1:0-1431 GCF_055570235.1 Streptomyces sp. NPDC031274
CCTATGAGGCGCCGGGGGTGCAGTTCCCCGACGGCTCGGTCAAGGACGACGCCCCGCTCCTCAAGGCATTCGCAGAGGCGCAGGAGAACGAAGCGGTGCCGGCGCTGCTCAAGAAGGTCCTGGACATCCGGGTGGCCGACTCGAAGTTCGTCCTGGACCGCCTCGGCTCCCTGCCACACGGTCTGTCCAGGGTCGTGGACCAGGAGCGGGTGGGCATGTTCGGCCAGTCGGCGGGCGGGATCGCGGCGGCCGAGACGATGTACGAGGACAAGCGGGTCAAGGCAGGCATGAACATCGACGGCACCCTGGAGAACAACCCCGAACCGAACGGCACGAACCTCACGCCGGTGGCCCAACACGGCCTGACCCGCCCGTTCCTGCTCATGGGCAGGCAGGGCAGCGACCGCACCACGGAACCGTCGTGGCGCGAGTTCTGGTCCCACACCACCGGCTGGAAGCGGAATCTGACCCTGCGCGGCTCGAAGCACCAGACGTACACGGACCTCGCCGCGCTGCTCCCGCAGGCCGGGGTGGACCGCAAGGTCATCGAGAAGAACATGGGCACGGTAGACCCGGACCGCGCGGTCGCAGCCGAACGGGCCTACGCGACATCGTTCTTCGACCGCTGGCTGCGGGGACAGGACGACCACCTGCTGAACGGTCCTTCGGGAAGGTATCCGGAGGTGGAGTTCGCGGGGTGAGGCTCGCTCGCCGCATCTGATTCCGGGGAGGCAGCTACGCTCCCGGAATGGGGATGACTGATCGGCTGCTCGGCTCGGGGCGCACCGCGGATGTCTTCGCGCTGGACGACACATGGGTGCTGCGTCGGTACCGGGACGGGACCGACGCGACAGACGAGGCCGCCGTCATGACGTATCTGTCGGAGCACGGGTATCCCGTGCCGCCCATCCGCCCTGCCGAGCCCGGCGCACCGCGTACCGACCTGGTCATCGGGCGGTTGGCGGGGCCGACCATGGCGGAGGCCGCGATGCGGGGCGCGATCGCGCCGGAGGAGGCGGCAGTGATCCTCGCCCGGCTGCTGCACACGCTGCACGCCCTTCCGACCCGTTCGTCCACCTCACCCATGGACCGCGTACTGCACCTCGACCTCCACCCGGAGAACGTGATCCTCACGCCGGAGGGCCCCGTGGTCATCGACTGGGCCACCGCGGAGGAGGGCCCGCCCGGCCTCGACTGGGCGATGTCGGCGCTGATCCTCGCGGAGGTCGCGGTGAGCGGCAGACCTGAGGCTGCCGGGTCACGTGTCGCTCTGACCACGCTCCTGACGGACACGGCGGTCGATTTCAGGGCCACCGCCGACAGCCACCTCGCGGAGGCCCGCGCACGACGGGCGGCGAATCCGACGTTGGGGGCGGATGAGGTGCGGTGGCTCGATGCGGCGGTGGAACTGGTGCTGGAGTCGGGCTAGTT
>NZ_JBVIHP010000222.1:0-1428 GCF_055570235.1 Streptomyces sp. NPDC031274
CGGCCGACCGCCTCGGCATCACGGAGCCGGGCCAGCAGGGCTGGGTGGACGACCGGTACTTCACGGTCGTCGGCATCCTCGACCCGCTGCCGCTCTTGCCCGACGTGGAGCGCTCGGCCCTCGTCGGCTGGGAGGCGGCGAAGAGCGAGCTCGGCTTCGACGGCCGCCCCACGTCGGTGTACGAGCGGTCGACGGACGCCTCGGTGCACGAGGTCCGGAGCCTGCTCGCCGCCTCGATCGACCCGGAGAACCCGCGGAACGTCCAGGTGACCGACCCGTCATCGGCGCTCAAGGCGAAGGCGGCGACGGAGGGCGCGTTCTCGACGCTGCTGCTGGGCCTCGGCGGGATCGCCCTGCTGGTGGGGGGAGTCGGAGTCGCCAACACCATGATCATCTCGGTCCTCGAGCGCCGGTACGAGATCGGTCTTCGCCGCTCGATGGGTGCGACGAAGGGGCAGATCCGGATCCAGTTCGTGACGGAGTCCTTGATGCTGTCCGGCCTCGGCGGCCTCGCGGGTATCGCCCTGGGGGCGGCGGCGACGGGCGCGTACGCGGTGTCGGGCGGACTCCCCTGGGTGGTCCCGCTATGGGCGGTGAGCGGCGGCTTCGGGGCGACGCTGGTCATCGGCACGGTGGCCGGGCTGTACCCGGCGGTACGGGCGGCGCGGCTTTCCCCGACGCTGGCGCTGCACGCGGCCTAGCCGGCCGGGCGGGCGGTTTTCAGGGCTGCCCGGGTTCCGGCTGGGCGGGCGGTTTTCGGGGCTGCCTGGGTTCAGTCGGCTGGGTGGGCGGTTTTCGGGGCTGCCCGGGTTCCGGCTGGGTGGG
The DNA here is from genome assembly GCF_055570235.1 of Streptomyces sp. NPDC031274. Lineage (NCBI taxonomy): Bacteria > Bacillati > Actinomycetota > Actinomycetes > Kitasatosporales > Streptomycetaceae > Streptomyces > Streptomyces sp. NPDC031274. The sequence goes on from NZ_JBVIHP010000222.1 coordinate 826, forward strand.
CGGCTCTGGGCTGCCTGGGTTCCGGCTGGGCGGGCGGCTCTGGGCGGGCTGCCTGCCGGGGTCCAGTCGGCTGAGGGACGGACTGGACCACCGCTTCGCGGCGGATTCTCCCCACCCGCCCACCCGATCACCCCGCGGTGCATCGGGTGGGTGATCATCCGCTGCGGGGCAATCGGGCGGGTGGGCGGGAAAGATCCGCCGCGAAGCGGCGGCCTTGAACACCCGCTCACCGGCGGGAAGGCGGCGGCGCTGAATACCCCCGGCGGGAAGGCGACGGCCTTGAACGCCCGCCCCCCCCGGCGGGAAGGCAGCGGCCCTGAACACCCCCCCCCGGCGGGAAGGCGGCGGCGCTGACCCCCCCCCGGCGGGAAGGCGGCGGCGCTGAACACCCCCCGGCGGGAAGGCGGCGGCCCCGAACACCCCCGGCGGGAAGCGGCGGCCCCGAACCCCCACCCCCCCCGGCGGGGGAGCCGTCAGCCGCCCAGCGCGTGGGCCAGGTCAAGCGAAGCCGCAACCCTCGCCGAGACACTCTCCGCGTACGCCGCGTCCGCTCGCTCGAACTGCGTGCGGCTCGCGCCCCGGAGGAACGTCACCACCCCCAGC
>NZ_JBVIHP010000223.1:0-1427 GCF_055570235.1 Streptomyces sp. NPDC031274
CGATGACGGTGTCGGCCATGGCCTCGGCGTCGCCCTGGAAGTACCCGGTGGACGTGGAGTGCGGGCACCCGCAGAAGGGGTCGGTGACCGCCGCTGTCCGCCCGAGCAGCGAGCCGTCGAGAAAGATCTTCACGGGGCCGAGCGAGAGCCGGTCGTCGCCGAAGCCCGTGCGCATGCCGAGGTCGAGGCCGAGGGCGAGGCCGTCGTCGGCGTGGGCGGTGAGCGGGTGCAGGACGTCGGACGCGGGCATGACCTGGGCGCGGGTGTACAACTGGCCGCGCTCGCGGGCACGTTGGTAGGCGGCGAGCTCCACGGGGCTGTGCCCGATCCAGCCGCCGCCGATGCCCGCCTCGGTGAAGCTGGTGATGCCCTCGGCGAGGTAGTGCCGGGTGGCGGCGCCGATGGCGTCGGCGAGCGTGTCCAGGGGGTACGGCAGCACTTGCCGCTGGACGAGTTGCTGTGCGGTCTCCTCGAGGAGACCGTTCGGGCGCCCGTCGGCGTCTCGGGCGACGACGCCGCCTTCGGGGTCGGCGAACCCGTCGGCGAGAGCGCCGGCCTGTTCCAGGACGGGCGAGTTGACGACGCAGGCGTGCCCGGAGGTGTGCTTGAGCCAGACGGGGCGGCCGTCCGCGGCGCGGTCGAGGCCGTCGCGGTGGGGGAAGGCGCCGCCCAGCCTGTGATGGTCGAGACCGGCACCGACGATCCACGCGTCCGATGGCTGACCTGCCGCGTGCCCCGCGACGGCTGCGTACACCTCGTCCACCGACCGCGCCTTGGACAGGTCGAGTTGGGCGAGGCTGAGGCCGAACCAAGCGGTGTGGCAGTGCGCGTCGTTGAAGCCGGGGACGACGGTGGCGCCCCCCGCGTCCAGTACCTGCCGGGAGGGCAGCGCGTCGACGTCGTCGTCGAGTCCCACGACCCTGCCGTGCAGGATGCCGAGGGTGCGGGCGTGCGGCCTTCCGGGGTCGAGGGTGAGGATGTGCGCGTTGCGCACGAGCAGGTCGAGGAGCATCGGTCGCATCGTCCTCTGTTGCGGGATCGGCGGGATCGGCGGGGTTCGGCAGGGATGGGTGGGAATCGGCTGATCAGGCGAAGTGGTGCAGCTGGGCGAGGGGCAGTTCGGTGACGGCGTCGGTGCCGGTGGGCATGCCGTCGACCAGGACGGGCGCCGGTTCACGCGGCACATGGACGTGCGGGGTGGCGGTGTTGTGCGGCATGTCGGCGCGGGTCAGGCCGCGGGAGCCGCGGATCGGCACGTACGTGAGCCCGTGGGGAAGGGCGGCGCGCGCGGCGCGGTCCTCGAGGGCGGCCTCGGCGACGAAGACACGGGACAGGCGGGCAGGGGCGTCACCCAGGGCGCCGAAGTACGGCTTGTAGGTACGGGGTTGGGTGAGGCGCGTCGAGCCGGACCCGGAGCCGGTGTTGCC
>NZ_JBVIHP010000224.1:0-1425 GCF_055570235.1 Streptomyces sp. NPDC031274
CGGGCCAAACAGGAAGCGGTGACGGAGCAGTCCTTGATGCGGTTCCTGAAAGGGGCCGCGGTTGAGCGGCAGTTCCGTCGTATCGCCCAGGGCAGCGGTGAACGAGTGCGGGGCTTCCGGGTGGCCTATGAAGCGCCAGTGCCAGAGGGAAGCGGCGGCAAACCTGTGGTGCTGTCGTTCGGAGTCAAACCGGAGTCGCTGCCGCCGACGAACATCCACGTGCTCATCGGCCGGAACAGTGTCGGCAAGTCGTTCCTCCTGAACAGCCTGACGCGCTGCATCGTTCACCAGGAAGCCGGCACGCAGCAGGTTGGCCGCATCATCGAAACGGACAGCGACGGCCGCGACGCCTTCTCGAACCTGGTGAGCGTCACCTTCAGCGCCTTCGACGAGTTCCCTTTCATCCACCACGAGCACGTAGCGATCGAAACCTACGCATACGTGGGATTGAAGATCCCCAACAGCACCCGCCGAACCCCGCGGATCAAGACCCCCAAGCAGCTCACGGGTGACTTCACCGAGAGCGTGGAAGCCTGCCTCACCGGTGTACGAGCTGAACGCTGGGCCAAAGCCCTACGAACCCTCCAGTACGCCGGCAGCGGCTTCATCACAGAGCACTGGCTGGCGGACTTCCTCGGAACGCAAAGCGCCGACAGCAGACGCCGCAAGGCCCGCCGCCTGTTCGCTTCCCTCAGCTCGGGGCACAAAGCAGTCCTGTTGACCTTGACCAGGCTCGTCGAGCACGTCACAGAACGAACCCTCGTCGTCATCGACGAACCCGAATCGCATCTGCACCCGCCGCTCCTGGCCGCCTTCATCCGGGCCCTGTCCGACCTGCTGAGTGAGCGCAACGGGCTCGCCATCGTTGCCACCCACTCACCTGTCGTGCTCCAAGAAGTACCGGCATCGTGCGTGTGGAAGCTGCAGCGATACGAGGATCAGCTGGTCGCGGAGCGGCCCATCATCGAGACGTTCGGAGAGAACGTCGGCACCCTCACCCATGAGGTGTTCGGCCTGGAGGTCACCGACTCCGGCTACCACCGCTACCTGAAGAAGGCGGTGCGCGAAAACCTCTCCTACGAAGCAGTGCTCGACCGCTTCGACGGACAGCTCGGCGGTGAAGCCAAAGCCATCGTGCTCGCGCTCATATCCGTACGAGACAGGCAGGGAGGCCTCGGCCCGGCTGTGGAGGAACGCTACTGATGCGCCCTCTCCCCGCCCCCGCGCTGCCTGCCCGGACCGTGTATCGCACCTGTATCAGTACGGCCAGACGGGCAAACCGAGACCGGCTGGAAGCTCTGGAGGAGGCAGTCGCCGACGCTGCCGAACAGTACGAGGCCGCAGCCTCCATAGCCGCCCTGCACACGCTCAAGCACCTAATAGGGAAACCCGGCAGCGAGAGAGCCCGAACGGACCTGGACAACA
>NZ_JBVIHP010000225.1:0-1422 GCF_055570235.1 Streptomyces sp. NPDC031274
TACCTTGCCACCGTGCGGCTGGCCACGGAATGCCGCAAGGCCGGGGTGTCCCGCTTCGTCTTCTCCTCGACCTGCAGCAACTACGGTGCCGTCGACGAGGTGGCGGACATCGACTCACCTCTGCAACCGCATTCGGAATACGCGCAGTCCAAGGTTCGCGCCGAACATCATCTGCTGGTGAGTCAGGATGTCGGATTCACGCCCGTGATCGTGCGACTCGCCACGCTGTATGGATTGGCGCCGCGCATGAGATTTGACCTCGCGGTGAACGTGATGACGGCGAACGCGGTCCGTAACAGCAAGATCGAAGTCTACGGCGGAAAACAATGGCGGCCATTCCTCCACGTCAACGACGCGGCGAAGGCGCTGCAACTGGCAGTAGAAGCAGGCGCCACACCCTCCGTACCGCAGGTGTACAACTGCGGCTCCGCCGCGGACTGCTACCAACTCGCCGACATAGGCCGGCTGATCACGGCCGAGGTGCCGGGATCTGAACTCGTCACGCTGGATTCCGCCACCGACGTACGGAATTACCGGGTCAGCTTCGACCGTATGGAGAAGCGCATCGGGTTTCGCGCGGACCTGAGGGTCGTCGACGGCATCAGAGAGATAAGAGATTCACTCACCGCGGGCGAGTTCGCCGATTACACCCATGAGCGCTACAGCGACCTTCTGTCCGTGTCCGCATCCGTCCAGCGCGGTGATCCGGCTGGACGGTGCCGGGCCGGCGGGCCGCAGCCGGACTTCACGACTGATTGCCGCACTGGAAGTGGCGTATGAACGGAATACGCAGCGCACCGACAGCGGTAGCGGGAGACTGGCTCGGAGCGGACCTGTCCGTTGACCCTGAACGGTGGCGCCTTCCAGTTCCGCAGCAAGTCGGGGACGAACTGCTCATGCTGGCCCGCGATTTCCTTGACAAGGCAGCTGAGAAGGACCCCGACGCATCGCTTCCCCCGGTCGGGCCCGCGACGCGTTCCCTGGTCGGGCACGTACACCGGCGTCTCGCCGGTTTCCCCGGCTTCGTCCAGCTCACCGGTTTCCCGGTCCATGCCGAGTTCGAGCTGGTGGAAGCAGCGTACTGGCTGTTCGGCCGGTTGATCGGCGCGCCCGTTTCGCAGACACGCGCAGGGAACTTCATCGCTCGGGTCGAGGATCAAGGGGCGAAGATCGCAGTTCCCACCCAGCGTGGCCACCACAGTTCCAGCGCGCTCGCCTTTCACGCCGACCGTACGGACGTCATCGGTCTGCTGTGCATCCGCGCCGCCGTCGAGGGCGGACACAGTCAACTGGTCTCCAGCAAAGCCCTCCACAACCTCGCTTTGAGCGAACGTCCCGATCTGCTGGCGGTGTTGTACCGGACGTTCCCGCACGACCAGCGCGGCGAGGCCCCTCCCGGCCGTCCCGGCTGGTGTGCACTTC
>NZ_JBVIHP010000226.1:0-1412 GCF_055570235.1 Streptomyces sp. NPDC031274
AGTCGTCCTTCCAGCCGAGGGTGCATGCAATCGGAAGGCGTCTGCTCCAGCGGGCGAACATGCGCTGCCTGATCTCGGGGCGCGTCGGAGTGAGGTGCATGTGGCGCACCAGGTCGTACAGCGGATCGCCGATCATCGCCATCTCCCAGTCGATGAACGTCAGTCCACGACCTCGGTCACCGCCCTGACGTACCAGGTTCCACGGATTGAGGTCCCCGTGCAGAAGAGAGATCCGGCGCGGCGCCAAGTGGTGGCGGCTGAGGATTTCCTGCAGTCGGTAGCCGTCCGGCAACCCCAGTTCCCGAGCCAGCTTCTGTGGCTCCTTGGGAAGATCCAGGACAAGCCGCACCAATTCATTGCAGAGTTGATGGTAGAAGTCCGACTTGGGGGCGGTTGGATCCAGTCTCCTGCTGTCGATCCGCGTCAACGCTGCTAACTGGTCCACCAGTTGATCGGCCTCGTTGGGCAGCAGGCCGTCCACGGGGTGGTCGGGTGGCAGATCTCCGGCGCCCGGCCCCTCGTAGGAATGGATGGCGAACGGGTCATTCCAATTGCTCGTCCCCAGGGCCAGGACGCGCGGCGCCCACACCTCTACCTGCGACTCCTCAATGACCCTCAGCACCGCGTGCTCACTGAGGATGCTGCGCTCACGGCGGTCCGCCGAGGGCAGCTTGCGGCGCACCACGACCGGGAAGGGGAACGCGGCGACCTTGACCACAGTGTTGAGGTGAGCCGTTCCCTTGAATGCCCGGGAACTCGGGGCAACCCGCTCGGCAACCAGGGCCTCAAGTACAGCCGTCCGGCGGAAATCAGGGTGCTCCGGCACGCGCTCGTTCGGTTCCCAGAAGATCGAGGTCACCTGACGGATTCCCTCGGCACGCCTCCCGAACCGGGCCGCACGCCAGCGGTAGAGGACGCGCTGGATCTTCTCGTCATCCGGCACCGTCGGCAACCGCAGTGGGACGGCCGCGTTCTCCAGTGCCGTACGCACTGCATGGACCGCCTCATCCAGTCCCTGCTGGTCGGTCACGTCCTCCAGCGACCTGGCAGCGCGCATCACATCCGGATAGACGGACTGGGCGCGTTCAAAGGCGACGTAGTGCACGAGGTCCTGGTCCAGGCCGTTGACCGCGCTGGGTCTGAGACGTCCCATCGCGTCCCTCCAGGCACTGACGACCTCATCCCACTGATGGTCGGGATAGCGCATACGGACCAGATGGGTGGCGAGATCGTGCAAGGGGTCGCCATAGGTGGCCAGTTCCCAGTCGACGCAGATCAGCGGTGGGTCACCGTCGAACGAGAAGATCACGTTGTCACGGTGCAGGTCCGTGTGGAGCAGGCTGTACGGGCGGTGAGCCATCTCCGGTACACGCTCCGCCAAACCCAGAAGAGCGTGCTCGGGGATGCCGAGG
>NZ_JBVIHP010000227.1:0-1409 GCF_055570235.1 Streptomyces sp. NPDC031274
CGCACCGCGTCGGGGCCCGCCAGCATCGTGATGACGACATCGGCGTCCCGCACGGCTTCCGCGGGGTCGGCGGCGAGCCGGGCCCCCGCCCCCACGAGCGGCTGCGCCTTCTCGGCGGTCCGGTTCCAGACCGTCAACGGGTGCCCTGCCGCGAGGAGTTGGCGGGCCATCGGCGCACCCATGTGCCCCAGTCCAAGAAACGCGATCTTCTCCATGCGTCCGACGCTAGGCCCGGCCACGCGATGCGACAAGCGAATGTCTAGCATGCCACCCATGCCTTCTCCGCATACCGCACGGATGGCCCAGGCACCGCCACCGCCACCACCCGACCTCTCCACCCTCTGGCTGCGCGTCTTCCTGGACGTCTCGCGGCACGGATCCTTCACGGTGGCCGCCCGCGAGCTCGGCTGGACGCAGTCCGCCGTCTCGCGTCAGATCTCCTCGCTGGAGGCGGCCCTCGGCGGCGCCCCGCTCTTCGACCGGCTGCCACGGGGCGTACGTCTGACCGCACACGGCCGTACGCTCCTGCCGCACGCCGAGGAGACAGTGGCCCGACTCCGCACCATGCAAAGGGAGTTGGCAAGCCTCCGGGACCTGACCGGCGGAACCCTGCGCTTCGGGGCGTTCGCGACGGCCGACGCGGCGCTCGTGCCACGGGCCATCGCGGCGTTCCGCACCCGGCACCCCGGTGTGACGCTCACCCGCGAGGAGGGGCTGACGCCCGGGCTGCTCGCGCGCCTCGGGGCCGGCGACCTCGACCTCGCGATCGTCTCCTCCACGGGCGGGGCGCTGAGCGGCGGCGACATGGGGGCGTACGAGTTGCATCACCTCCTGGACGAAGGGCTGTACGTCGCCGTCCCTCCCGACCACCCGCTGGCGGGCGACGCTTCCGTACGTCTGCCCCAACTCGCCGCGGAGGACTGGATCTCCGGCAGCGCATACGCCGAGGGGACCCTCCTGGAGGAGGCACACCGGCACGGTTTCCGCCCGAGGATCGCCCATGTCGTCGCCGAGTGGACCGCCAAGCAGGGCTACGTGGCCGCCGGGCTCGGCGTCACCCTCGTGCCCGCCCTGGCCGCCGAGTCCGTCCGCCCGGACATCACCCTGGTCCCGGTGCGCGACGAGGACGCGCCGCCGCGCGCCGTGTACGCGGCGACGACGCGGGGCCGGGTGCCCGCGCCGGCGGTGGGCCCGTTCCTGGAGGCGCTGCGGGCTACTCAAGTCGACGCGCAGGGCGGCGCGTTCCTACCAAGGTCGCCCACGGCGTAGACCGACGGCGGTCGAGGACGGGCGGGGCCGCTGGCAAGACTGGGCCCACCGTACGGACCGTACGGACGGACACAGGGGAGGCACCATGCCGAGTGACGGGATCAAACGGGCGCAGTTTCTTGCCGGGGCGGGGGCCGTGG
>NZ_JBVIHP010000228.1:0-1409 GCF_055570235.1 Streptomyces sp. NPDC031274
GCAAGGACGAACTGCTCCTCACCGTGGCCCGGTACGAAGCGGCCCGTGTGATCGATGACCAGCAGCCGGAACTGAGCTCGCTCACTTCCTGGGCGGCCTGGTACCGGTGGCGCGACAAGGTCGTCGCCCGCTACCGGGAACAGGGCACCGACTGCCCTCTGCATACGGCCCTCTCCCAGCTGGGCCCGGCAACCGATGCCACGCGGACCGTGGCCGGCGACCTGCTCGACCAGTGGCAGCAGCAGCTCGCCGCGGGCCTTCGCCACATGCAGGACGGCGGCGAGATCGCCCCCGAACTGGATGCCGACCGCGAGGCCGCAGCCCTACTGGCCGGCATCCAGGGCGGCGTGCTGATCCTCCTGACCACGGGCGCCTCCACCCACCTGGAGGCCGCCCTCGACCTGGGCATCGCCCACTTGCGCGCCCCCGGACACCGGGACCGTTGAGAACGGACCGACCGCAGTCTGTGTCGGGACCTGCGTGCCGGCGTACGTATGGACAACTGTCTGAGCTGGAGCGGTGCACGGTCCGCTCACACATCAAGTCAGCATGGTCGGCACTGGTCGGCACTGATCGGGCAGGACCACACGTGTGCATGCTGCCGAGCGATCGCGGCACCGTAACCCGTTCAGCTGGTAACGACACATGTCGATGTACACACTGCTACGCTGCGAGCGGCCTGAACCGTTTGATCGAGGAGTCGCAGTCGTGGCGGGTGAAGACGACATCTCCGGATGAGATCCGGATGTGATCGGCCATCGGACGGCGCTGCAACAGCGCTGCTGCCGTGGCCCCTTCGTCGTACCCCCTTTCCCACGCTGCCCAGGGCAGAAGTCTGTCTGCCCTCCATCTCCCGAGGTCACCGCCATGTCCGATGCCGCCATCATCTGCTCGAACCTCTCCTTCGCCTGGCCTGACGACACCCCGGTCTTCAACGACCTGTCCTTCACCGTGTCCCCCGGCCGGACCGGCCTGGTCGCCCCCAACGGCTCCGGCAAGAGCACCCTGCTCAAGCTGATCGCGGGCGAACTCAAGCCCGCCACCGGCTCGGTGTCGGTCAGCGGCACGCTCGGCCACCTCCCGCAGAGCCTCCCCCTGGCCGGCGGCCTCACGGTCGCCGAGGTGCTGGGTGTCGCCGCGGTGATCCGTGCCCTTGACGCCGTCGAGTCCGGTGACGTGAGCGAGGAGCACTTCACCACCATCGGCGACGACTGGGACATCGAGGAGCGCACCCGCGCCCAGCTCGACAGCCTCGGCCTGGCCGATCTCGCCCTGGACCGCAGCCTGAGCACGCTCAGTGGCGGCCAGGTCGTCTCCCTGGGCCTCGCCGCCCAGTTGCTCAAGCGCCCCGACGTACTGCTGCTCGACGAGCCGACCAACAACCTCGACCTGGAGGCCCGGCACAAGCT
>NZ_JBVIHP010000229.1:0-1407 GCF_055570235.1 Streptomyces sp. NPDC031274
TTACGGCTGGATGCCCTACTGAGGGCCCGCCGGGCGGGGATAAGCGGAATTCCTCATTCAGCTCACCGGTGCGGGACGGTCGCCTCAGATATCATATCCGCTGCCGAAAACGGAAGGGCTGAACGTTTCGAGCTCCGATGGATTTGGTTGGCACCCTCCCCTCTTTCGGCGCTACCTTGGCATCTCGAATCGGCCATAGTTGAGGTGCTGTGCTCCGGGGAGGTCTGACGAGGAGCCATTGAGTGGGGATTGTTGCTGTGTGTTGTGATGAACTTCACCGGCACGGCGCCCTGGACTGGCTCAATAGGCGGCTTGGGGCCGGGAGAGATGCCTGAGGCAGGCGGCTATGCCTTGAACGGGGAGGTATTCTTGAATACGAGCTTGGTCGAGCGATCCAATTTTTTAACTCTCCTTGGGGAGATGGCGAGAGGGGATGCGGGAAATCCTTCCGAAGTCGTCCTTGTCAGAGGTCCGGTAGCCACCGGTAAGAGTGAGCTGCTGAACTACGTGGCCGAGGAGGCCGAGGCCGCCGGAGTCACGGTTCTCGCCGCGACGGGCCTTCGCGCGGAGCGCCGTACGCCCATGGCGGTCTTCGGGCAACTGCTGCTCGGCGGCCGGCTGTCGCAGCAGGAAACGGAACGCGTGGAGAGGCTTCTCGACGACGCTCGGTTCACCGCGATGCTGCGGGACTCCGACTCCGAGCGGGAGGAGCACGTCAAGGCTCACGTGATGCGGGCGCTGATCACGTTCTTGGCGGACCAGGCGAGAGAACGACCGCTCGCCGTCATCGTGGACGACGTCCAGCACGCGGACATTCCTTCCCTGCAGTGCTTGCAGCACGCGATGCGCGAGCTGCGTACCAAGCCCGTCCTGATCGTCTTGGCCACATGCACCGGACCGCTCCCGGCGCGACCGCTGTTCGGCGCCGAACTGTTGCGTCATCCACGCCTGACCGAGCTCCGCACCGGCACGCTCAGCGAGCGAGCCGTAGGCCAGATCCTCGAGGAGAGCCTGCACGACGCGACCGCGCGAAACCTGGCACCGGCCGTCCACCAAGCCGGTGGCGGCAACCCGCTTCTCGTACGCGCCCTCGTCCACGACCTGCGCACCGATGCCGCGGAGGGCGACGAGGACCCCCGCGGCAGCAGCAAGCTGGTGGCCGGTCACGCCTTCCGGCAGGCAGTACTCGCCTGCCTGTACCGCAGTGAGCCGGAAGTGCTCGCCGTCGCCCGCGGTTTGGCGGTCCTGGACCGGACCGCGACCGACGGCCTCCTGGCGGATCTGCTCGAACTCTCGCCCGACGCGGTCGCGTCGAGTCTGCGGGAGCTCGAGGCGGCCGGTCTCGTCGAACGCGACTCGGAACGCCGGGCCTTTTGCCATCCGGCCGCCGGTGAGGCCGTCCTGGAC
>NZ_JBVIHP010000230.1:0-1405 GCF_055570235.1 Streptomyces sp. NPDC031274
GCCGCCCTTGAGGCAGATCTTCTGCCCCTTCTTGACCTTGTTCGGCATCCCCGGAATCGGGAAGACCGACTTCATGATCCGGTTCATCTTGCGGAACGACACCTCGGCGGTCGCGGTGCGCCGGGAGACGTAGTACTCGTAGTGGTAGCCGTATTGGCCGCCACGCGCAGCCCGCGCCTGCATTCCCTGCTGCGCCGCCGGCTGCGCGGGCTGGTGCTCGGCCGCGACCCCGGCGGCGCGCACGGGCTGCCCGGCCTCCGCGGCCTGTGCGGGCATCCCCGAGGCCAGCACGGCGGCGGAAAGGACCGCGCCGACAACCGCTGCCCGGACTCCCCGGGCTCCCCGCGCTCCGTTGGCCGTGCGGCCACCCTCAAAACGTCGTATACGCACGACGGACCCTCCCGTTTCCTCTGTCAATGTCAATAAGCCCTGGTCAAAGGCAAATTGATCTTGATCCAGGAGGGGTCATCGCGTCAAACCGGGTCAGACCTTCAGGTACTTGCGCAGGGCGAAGAAGCCGGCGAACGCGGGCATCAGGAAGCTGACCGTCAGCACCAGCGGCAACTTGCCGAGGACCGCGTCCCAGCCGATGAAGTTGACCATGTCGATCTTGCCGACGAGCCAGTTGTTGATGAGGAAGTACTTGCCGGCGACCAGCAGCACACAGGCGAAACCGCCGCCGATCAGACCGGCGATGGCGGCCTCCATGACGAAGGGCACCTGAATGTAGAAGCTGGACGCCCCGACCAGGCGCATGATGCCGGTCTCGCGGCGCCGGCTGAAGGCCGAGACCCGCACCGTGTTGACGATCAGCATCAGGGCAACGACCAGCATGAGCCCCATGACGCCGAGCGCCGCGTACCGCATGCCGTTGAGGAGGTTGAAGAGGTTGTCCAGGACGCTGCGTTGGTCCGTCACGCTCTGCACGCCCGGCCGCCCGCTGAAGGCGGTGTTGACGACCTGGTACTTCTCCGGGTTCTTGAGCTTGACCCGGAACGACTCCTGCATCTGGTCCGGCGTGAGGGAGCTGGACAGCGGGGAGTCGCCGAACTGCTCCTTGTAGTGCTTGTACGCCTGGTCGGCCGTCTCGTACTGGACGGTGTCGACGACGGGCATCTTCTTCAGATCCGTGCGGATCTGTTCCTTCTGCTCGTTCGTGACAGCGCCCTTGGTGCACCCGGGGTCCTGCTCGGCGTCACCCTTGTTGCACAGGAAAATCGAGACGTTGACCTTGTCGTACCAGAAGCCCTTCATCGTGCTCACCTGGTCGCTCATGAGGAGCGAGGCTCCGAAGAGGGCGAGCGAGAGCGCTACGGAGACGATGACCGCGAAGGTCATCGTGAGATTGCGGCGGAGACCGACGCCGATCTCCGACAGGACGAACTGGGCGCGCATGGCTCCCTTT
>NZ_JBVIHP010000231.1:0-1404 GCF_055570235.1 Streptomyces sp. NPDC031274
CTCCCGGCTCCCGCACCGCACCCGGCCGCTCGAAGCGACGGAACGCCGCGACCAGCAGCCCGGTGAGCACCACCGCGGCCGCCATGCGCACAGGCACCTGCGTCCACCACTGCGCGGTGGCCGGCTCGGGCAGCCGGACGCCCATCGCGATCAGCACCCCGTACACCCCGAGCATCGCCGTCAGGTGCCACAGGAACGCCGTCATCGAGACCCCGTTCGCCGCCACCACGCCCCGCCACACCCGAGGCCGCGCGAGCCACCGCGCCGCGGGCGCCCGCAGCAGCTCCACCGCACCCACCAGCCACACCCCGTGGCAGAGCAGCGCGAAGGTCGGCGGGGCCATGTTCGAGACGCGCTCGCCGGGCATGCCGACCATCGAGAGGGGATAGGGCCCGAAGGCCACCAGGGCCGACGCGCCCGCGAGCCCCACCACGGCCATGACCGCGGGCACCCGCAGCCTGCCGTCCGCCCGCAGGAACCCGAGCTGATGCACGGCGAGCCACACGAAGGCGAAGTTCAGGAACTCCACGTACGGCACACCGAAGGCGAAGCGCGCCACGTCCACCGCACCCGCGGCGAGGACGAGACCGCCGAACGCGCCCCACCCGTACCGCTCGTGCAGACCGAGCAGCAGCGGCGTGAAGGCGACCATCGCGAGGTAGATGCCGATGAACCACAGCGGCTGGGCGACGAGCCGAAGCGTCACGTCCAGCAGCGCCCCGCCCTCGCCGAGCAGTTGAACCACCAGGGCGGCGAAGCCCCACACCCCGATGAAGACCATCGTCGGCCGCAGCAGCCGCTGGAGGCGGGCCCGCAGGAACACCGAGTAGACGGACGTGCCCGCCTCCGCCTTCCGGCTCAGGGAGCGGTACGACAGCGCGTGCGAGAAGCCGCCGACGAAGAAGAACACCGGCATGATCTGCAGCGCCCAGGTGAGCAGCTGCAGGTCGGGCACGACAGCGAGGAGATTGCCGACCTCGGTGCGGCCGTCGTCCCCGACGGTCACCGCCGCCATCAGCCAGTGCCCGATGACGACCGTGCCGAGCGAGGCGACCCGCAACAGGTCGATGTACCGGTCACGCCCGGTGGGCGTCTTCTCGGCCAGTTCGCGAACGCTTGATCCCATGTACGTACGGTCGCGCGCACCGCATGCCTCGCGTCAGCGCGTACGTACTCAGATCCGCGACTGAGTACCTACACCCCTAGAGCACCGTCGCACCGGGCGCGGGCGAGTCCGCCACCCGGGCCGTGCGGCAGGTGCCGGAGGCCGAAAGCGCTTCGGCGACCCGCCGCGCGGACTCCGCGTCCGCGGCCAGGAACGCCGTCGTGGGCCCGGAGCCGGAGACCAGCGCGGCCAGGGCACCCGCCTCGGTACCGGCGGCGAGGGTCTCGACGAGCGAGGGG
>NZ_JBVIHP010000232.1:0-1393 GCF_055570235.1 Streptomyces sp. NPDC031274
CCGCGCAGGTGCGCCACCGGCTCCCCGGCGGGGCACCAGGGAGCGAGGCCGACCACCCCGCGCACCAGCGGGTTCCCGGCGGCCCGCAGTGCGGCGCGGGCTCCCATGGAATGCCCCACCAGGACGGTGGGGACCTCACCGGCGAGCAGTTCCAGCTCGCGCAGGGCACGGCGGGCGTCCTGCGCCGCGTCCTCCCGCTCCCCGTTCCAGCCCCGGAAGCGATAGCGCACCCGGCCGATCAGCACGCCGCCTTCCGACGTGGACCGACGGATCGCGCCCTCGAAGAGACGCAGCCGCGCGGCCGGCAGATTCCACGGCCGGGGCGCCGCGGTCCCGTGCTCGCGGCCGCCGTGCAGCAGGAGCACGGCGGCACGTGGCTTCTCGACCGGTCCTCTCGGCTCCAGCGCCGAGCGGGGGCCGTCGCGGAAGGGCACAGGGACTCCTCGACATGTCGGTGGCGGACGGACGGCTCCCTCCGGCCCGCCTGGTGCACGCCTAGTTCACGATGACGGCTTCGGCCCGGTCAAGGGGCCACCCGCCCGGACCCCACGGCCGCGCAGGTGGGCCGGCGGGCCGGCGGGCCTGTCACCGGGCGCCGAGGGCGGAGGAGGCGACGGCGGCGTCCGGGCGGAGGAGGCTCGCGCCTCGACGTTCCACCGGGATCACCGGCATCCGCCGCCACCCCCGTGCGTCCGGGATCCCTCACAAACCCTTCGGACACCAGTGATTCGTCGGCGGTCGCGTGTCGGATTGGTTCCCCGGCGCCACCTTCCGCACCGCGTCCCCGGGTGAAGGCGCGTCACTCACCCCCAAGAGACTTGGCCCTGCTGAGGCGATCAGGCGAAGCCGCGTAACTGATGATCTTGCCCTCGCGTTGGTCTGCCGCAAGTACCGACAGAACCCGCGCCTGGGCGCGGGGCGATGAAGAAGGCTTGAGGGTCACTCATCATGCACGACATCACCAGGAAGATCGCCGCGGGTATCGGCGCCATGGCCGCGGCGCTCGGCTGTGTCATCGCCACCGGGCCGTCGGCGGCGGCCGACGGCGAGTGGTGCAACAACTCGGTCTGCATCAGGACCTACGACAGCGGTACCTATCTCGGCAGGGTCGAGGTGTCGGTCACCAACACCAACCAGCCGAACCGGATCAGCGCGCGCGTGTGGACGACCAACGGCTGGAGCGCCAACACCAAGGTGGAGGACGTCGCCAAGTTCAGGACCTACCGGGACCAGGCCTACCCCCAGCGCCACTTCCCCGCGGGCACCCGGCTCTGCGCGGAAGGCTTCCGTGGCGGCGCCAGCGTGGGCCTTCCCTGCGTCACCATCACCGACTGACCCCGTCGAGCGTCTGCTCGGACGCGACATCGCCTGCGGGGGGGGGGTGGTGGGCCCG
>NZ_JBVIHP010000233.1:0-1387 GCF_055570235.1 Streptomyces sp. NPDC031274
CGTTCGGCCAGCACCACCAGATGCGTACGGATGCGAGCGTGCTCGGCGAGACGCTCGTAGGAGTCGATGAGCAACAGCTGCACGGTTTCCACCGAGAAGCGGCCCGCGTGCCGCGAGGCGAGACGGGCACCCCCGGCGGAGAGCCGCTCGTCAGGAAAGACGGGAATGGGCGATGCGGTCATGAGGGAACCCTTTCGGCGGGCCCTACAGTTCAGCCAGGACTGGTATCAGCTCCGGATGATGTGACAGTATCAGCCCATGCTGACTTCAGTCGATGCTGATGTAATCCGGGTGCTTGGCGACCCGCTCCGCCTGAAAATCGTGACCCTGCTAGCCCAGGAGACGCTCTGTACGACGCACCTGGTGGAGGAGACCGGCGCCAAGCAGACCAACCTCTCCAACCACATGAAGGTGCTGCGTGAGGCGGGTCTTGTGGAGACCGAGCCGTGCGGGCGATTCACCTACTACAAGCTGCGCCCCGAGGTCCTGGCTGCGGTCTCCGAGCAGTTCGCCGAGCTGGCCGCCTCCGCCCGCACTGCCTCCGGCAACAAGAGGGCCTGCTGATGAGCCACACCGACACCACCTCGCAGACGGACCAGGGCGCTGCGTCCGGCGAGGGCATCGTCGCCAAGCTCTCCACGCTCGACCGCTATCTGGCCGTGTGGATCCTGCTGGCCATGGCCGTCGGCCTGGGCCTTGGCCGGCTGATCCCGGGCATGAACGACGCGCTGGCGAAGATCGAGGTCGGCGGGATCTCCCTGCCGATCGCGCTCGGCCTGCTGGTGATGATGTACCCGGTGCTGGCCAAGGTGCGCTACGACAAGCTCGACACGGTCACCGGCGACAAGAAGCTGATGGCCTCCTCGCTGGTCATCAACTGGATCGTCGGCCCGGCCGTCATGTTCGCGCTGGCCTGGATCTTCCTTCCCGACCTGCCGGAGTACCGCACGGGCCTGATCATCGTCGGGCTCGCCCGCTGCATCGCGATGGTCATCATCTGGAACGACCTCGCCTGCGGCGACCGTGAAGCCGCCGCCGTCCTGGTCGCCCTCAACTCCGTCTTCCCGGTCATCGCCTTCGGCCTGCTCGGCTGGCTCTACCTCGACCTGCTGCCCGGATGGCTGGGCCTGGGCGACGGCGAGCACCTCGACATCTCCATGTGGAAGATCGCACTGAACGTCGTCATCTTCCTCGGCGTCCCCCTCCTCGCCGGATTCCTCACCCGCCGCATCGGCGAAAAGAAGCTGGGCCGCGAGAAGTACGAGTCCAACTTCCTTCCCAAGATCGGCCCGTGGGCGCTGTACGGGCTGCTCTTCACGATCGTCATCCTCTTCGCCCTGCAGGGAAAGACGATCACCTCGCAGCCGCTGGACGTCGTACGGATCGC
>NZ_JBVIHP010000234.1:0-984 GCF_055570235.1 Streptomyces sp. NPDC031274
AGTTGGAGCCGTCGGTATCCGCGTACGTGGAGATCCACATGCCCACGGTGACGACGCGCGCCACCTCGGGGATGGTGCGTCCGACGCGCAAGACCTCTGCCCTGAGGGCGTTTGTCCAGGCGTTGCGGACGCTCTGCACGCGGCCTTCGTTGCTCAACTCGAGTCTTCTCTCGTGATGTTGCGGAACCGTTGCTGCTGGATCCGGAGCGCTGGGCGGTCGATCACGGCCGCCCCGCACTCGTTCAGCGCCGGTCGAGGAGCCCGCCGGGCGGTGGTGCGCGACGTGAGCGGGACGCGGTCATCCGGGCTCGGACGCGCTCACTGGTCCTGCCGTGGTGGTGTCGCAGGTCCAGCAGCGGCGGCGGGACCCGTCGGAGCGGATGGCGTGGAAGGTGGTGCGGTCTTTCGCCGGGCAGTACGCGAAGTCGTTGTCGTGGCGGTGCCATCGAGGAGCAGCTCGGCGAGCTCGGCCTCGGTGAGTGCGCGTGCGGGTCTTGGCTCCGAACGTCAGACGGCCCCCGCTGCCGAGCCGCTGGCCTTCGAGCAGGCGGGCACCGGCGGCCAGGTTTGGGAGGGTACGGAGTTGATCTCCGGAATCCCTCCTAAACGATCACTTGGTACGGGTAAGGGGAAGCGGCGGACCAGGTCAGTGGCCTAGTGGCTACCAAAGGACGGTGGTCTTACGAGGCAGATGTCGGCGGTTCGAAACCGTCCCCGCCCACCGAGGACAAGCAGTGGCCGAGAGCCTGCTTCTGACCCCCCAGCCATCATTGACTGGGGGGTCTCTTCATGGTCGAGTTCGCAAAGACGTCAGGCGTCTGTTCAGGCGTCTGTTCAGGCGGTTATTCCTTCGTGGCCTTTGCGTACTCCTGTGCCATGCCTCCCGCGAAGTCATACACCACGACCTGTTCCTCGCCGACGACCCAGGCATCGTGTCCGGGCGGGCACACGAAGACGTCACCCGGTCCGACCTCGGCCTCGCCT
>NZ_JBVIHP010000234.1:994-1387 GCF_055570235.1 Streptomyces sp. NPDC031274
CGCCTCCGTCGTCCATGCGGATGTGCATCCGCCCCTCGAGGACGTAGGCGTTGTGGTGGATCTGGCAGCTCTCCGTGCCTGCGAGCGGGGCCACGGACTCGGACCAGCGCCAGCCGGGCTCGAAGGTGCCCACCGCGAAGTCCAGCCCTGTGAGGTGGACGGCTTCGAGGTGGCCGTGGGGGAAATCGCGTCGCTCGTCCGGCTTTTCGACCGCCTTGACCTCGATCATGACGACTTCCTCCGTTCGGGCCCTGCCCGCGCTCTCGGAGTCGGTTGTCGCCGCCGCGGGGTCCACGGCCGACGTCATCACCAGCCGACCCCTTCCTTCCATCGTCCGCCTGTCAACCGGGGGACGCCACCGGGGGTTCCCGCCACCGAGCTTTCGGAATCGAT
>NZ_JBVIHP010000235.1:0-1387 GCF_055570235.1 Streptomyces sp. NPDC031274
GGCGGCGAGGGGACGCGGCCACGCAGATGCGGTCGCGCGTCAGCATGACCAGACGCTTGGGGCTCGGCGAGTGTCCGTACCAACGCAACAGCAGCTGGCCCGCGGTCAGGTTCCAGTCACCGTCGAAGACGCCGTTGTCCGCACCCTGCCCGCGCTCACCCTCAGGGTCGCGGCCACGGCTGGGGCCGCCTGCATCGGGCGCGGTCCGTGATGGTCCGGTCTGACGCCCACGGCTCCGCCCCGACGACAGCAACTGGTCCAGTTTGCGCCCGAGTTTGTCGATCAGGATCACCGGCACGACCACGAAACAGAACACCACGGCCCCCGCGTACACCAACCAGTGGTGGCGCGATTTCAGACGCCCCTTGCCCGCGGCGCGGTGGACGTCCTTGGGCGGTGTGGGAATGGGCTTGTGGATCTCACACCAGACCAGGGCAACCGGCTCCTCGCCCAGGATCTTCCGTACCCGCCGCTGCACCCGCCGCTTCGCCATGCCGAAGATCCTACTGACCCGTGGAAGCCCAGCGAGCTGAGGCGGCTGTGGAGGCAGACGCCATGAGCTCCGTCCGATTCAGGCGGCAGCAGGCCTGGAGACGAAAACGCGTTCCAGAAGGATGTGCAGCATGTCCCGGTCCTGGGCGCTGAGCCGTTCCAGGCCCTCCCGCGTGGCGCGCATTCTCGCGCGGATCGCGTCGGTCACGCGCTCGCCCTCGTTCGTGAGGACGACGTTCTTGACGCGCCGGTCGGAGGGACTGGGTTCGCGGCGCACCAGGCCGCGCTTCTCCAGCCGGTCGATGATCCCGGTCATGTTCGACGCGTCGCAGGTCAAGGTGTCGGCCAGGGAGCGCATCGCCGCGGGGCCCCGGCGCAGCACGGTCAGTGCCTTGCCCTGGCTCGCCGTGAGGTTCTCGCTCGCCGCCGCGAGCGTGAAATCGCCGTAGTAGGCGCCGAGCGACACCGAGAGCAGCTCCATGAGCTCGTCCGTGTCGGTGCTGGGAGTGCCTGTCATGAGGGTCACTTTACCTCCTGAAAGTTGACTATCTCAAATATTGGCGTTTACCGTCGACTCATTGCTTGAGAATCTCAAGCATCAAGGTTGTCAAGTAACTGAGAGAGAATGCCGTGTCCCACGCACACCGCGCCGCACCCCCACGGGCCTCCGGGCAGACCCTGCTCGTCCTGGCGCTCGGCCTTGCGGCCATGGTCGTCTCGATGATGCAGACCCTGGTCGTCCCGGTGCTGGGCATCATCCAGGCGGACCTGAACGCCACCACCGCGAACGTCAGCTGGGTGACCACCGCCACGCTCCTTTCGGCCGCCGTCTTCACCCCGCTGCTCGGCCGCTTCGGCGACCAGCACGGCAAGAAGCCCACCCTCGTCGGCGTCC
>NZ_JBVIHP010000236.1:0-1384 GCF_055570235.1 Streptomyces sp. NPDC031274
CGAGAGGACCGTCGAGGCCGTCCGCGCGGGCGGCGGCGACGTCGTCCCCTCCTTCGGCGGCGCGAGCGGCCACAAGCTGGAGGAGTCCTGCGCGGACTCCGGCGCGCTGGCAGGCGCGTACCAGAAGGTCATCGACGCCTACGGTCTCAAGGCGATCGACATCGACATCGAGGGCGAGGCGTACAACGACCCCGCCGTACAGCAGAAGACGATCGACGCCCTCAAGAAGGTGAAGGCGGACAACGAAGGGCTCACGACCTACGTCACCTTCCCCAGCGACCAGAGCGGCCCCGACGACAGCATGATCAAGCGGGCCGCCGGCTCGGGCCTGGAGGTGGACGGCTGGACGATCATGCCGTTCGACTTCGGCGGCGCGGGCCAGAACATGGGCGAGCTGACGAAGCAGGCGACCGACGGCCTGAAGGACACGGTCAAGGCGGCCTACGGCTACAGCGACGATGAGGCCTACCGGCACAGCGGCCTGTCCTCCATGAACGGCATCACGGACGTCCAGGAGACCGTCACCCCGGCCGACTTCGAGACGATCCTCGGCTACGCCCAGGAGCACCACCTGGCCCGCCTCGCGTTCTGGTCCGTCAACCGTGACCGCCCCTGCCCCGGCGCGTACCCGAACGACGACACCTGCTCCGGAGTGGACCAGGAGCCCTGGCAGTTCACCAAGATCTTCGCCCGGTACACGGGCTGACAAGGAGGGACACCATGCATCTCACCCACAGAAGGCGCGGTCGCGCTCTCCCGGTCGCCGCCGCGCTGGCACTCGCCGCGGGCACGCTCGCGATCGTCGGCATCCAGAGCGCCGACGCCGGGCAGGCCCCGGCGTCGAGCAAGACCGCGGTGGTGGCCGCCGACGCCCCCGACCTCGGGCCGAACGTCGACGTCTTCGACCCGTCGATGTCGCACGACACCATCCAGGGCCGCCTGGACGAGGTCTTCAAGCAGCAGGAGACCAACCAGTTCGGCGGCGAGCGGCGTGCGCTGCTCTTCAAGCCCGGCGCGTACGACGACGTCGACGCGAACATCGGCTTCTACACACAGATCGCCGGGCTCGGCCTGTCGCCCGACGACACCGACATCAACGGCGCGGTGCACGCCGAGGCCGACTGGTTCCAGGGCAACGCCACCCAGAACTTCTGGCGCGGAGCCGAGAACCTCGCCGTGACGCCGAAGGCCGGCGCCGACCGCTGGGCCGTCTCCCAGGCCGCGCCCTACCGGCGCATGCACCTGAAGGGCGACCTGAAGCTCGACGACGGCGGCTGGTCCAGCGGCGGACTGCTCGCCGACACCCAGGTCGACGGACAGGTCGATTCCGGCTCGCAGCAGCAGTGGCTGTCCCGCAACACCGACTGGGGCAGTTGGAAGGGCT
>NZ_JBVIHP010000237.1:0-1383 GCF_055570235.1 Streptomyces sp. NPDC031274
GATGGTCTGGGTGGCGTGCTCCGCTTCTTCACGGGCCTGAAGGATCAGCCCGTGGTGCTCCGATTTGCTGCACACCGGGTCGGCATTGCTGGCATCCCCGGTCAGCATGAACGCCTGGCAGCGGCAGCCGCCGAAGTCCACGGTCCGCAGTTCGCAGCTGCGGCAGGGATCGCGCATCCACCCCTGTCCGCGGTAGCGGTTGAAGGCCGCCGACTCCCGCCAGATCCAGTCCAGTTGGTGGTCCTTGACGTTCGGCGCGTCGGGTCCGACGAGCTCACCGGCGGCCGGGCACGGGAGCGCCGTGCCGTCCGGGGTGACGGTCAGCGAGATCGCTCCCCAGCCGCCCATGCAGGGCTTCGCGATGCCGTCCACGTAGTCGGGCGCCACCCACACCAGCTCCATGTGCCCCGCGAGCCGCTCCCGCCACCGCTCGACGCGCTCGCGGGCCCGCGCGACCTGGGCGCGGTCAGGGAGCAGCGCCTCCCGGTTGCGCAGCGCCCAGCCGTAGAACTGCGTGTTGGCCAGCTCGATCCGGTCGGCGCCCCAGGCGAGACCCAACTCCACAAGGCCGTCGAGCGCGTCGAGATTGGCGCGGTGCAGTACGGCGTTGAGACCGAGCGGCAGATCCGCCGCCCGCACGAGCCCTGCCGCCCGCTCCTTGGCGGTGAACGCCCTTGCTCCCGCGATGAGTTCGGCCCTCTCCGGATCGGCATGCTGCACGGACAGCTGAACGCTGCGCAGGCCCGCGCCGACGAGAGCCTCAAGGCGCGCTTCGTGCAGTCCGACGCCGCTGGTCACGAGCTGCGTGTGGATCCCGGCCGAGTCGGCGGCCGTGACGATCTCGGCGAGGTCGCGGCGCAGGAGGGGCTCACCGCCGGACAGGTGCGTCTGCACGACACCGATGTCCGCGGCCTGGCGCATGACGCCGCCCCACTGCTCGGCGGTCAACTCCCGTGTGCGCGAGACCAGTTCGGTGGGATTGGAACAGTAGGCACACCGCAGCGGGCACCCGTGTGTGAGCTCGGCGAGCAGAGCCCACGGCGGTTCCACGGAACGAGGGGACTCCGTCACCGAAGCCACCCCTCCGCCCGCAGGGCCGCGAGGAACCGCGGCACGTCATCGGCCACCGCCGCGCCAGGATGCCGCCGCTCCAACTCGCCCACGATCGCGGTGACTTCGCGCTTCCCGTCGCACAGCTCCACGATGCTCCCGGCCGACCCGCGCAGCACGACCACCCGCTCGGGCAGCACCAGGAGGTCGACGCCGCGCACCCGGTCGTGCCGCAGGACCACGGAGCGCGCCGGCGCCGGCCGCCAGTCGAGGCGTACCGCCGCACTCATCCGCCGCACCCCGGCCCCCGGTCGACCGCGTCGAGCAGCGTCC
>NZ_JBVIHP010000238.1:0-1382 GCF_055570235.1 Streptomyces sp. NPDC031274
GTGGCCCGAGGAGACGGAGCACCGCACGGCCCCCACCCCCTTCGGCGACACGTACGTCGCGGTGTGCGGCCGGGCCGACGCCCCGCCCCTGGTGCTCCTTCCGGCTGACTCGATGAGTCACCGCCTAATCGGCGGGGTGGTCCTGCCACGGCAGAACCTGGACGGTGCCCAGGGGCCATCGCGGATCCCAGTCGCCGTCAGGGTGTCGCGCTCTGGCTTCCTGCGCTTGGCGTTCGTGCCAGCGCTCCTGTTCCCGGTGCAGGGCGGGCCGGGACAGCCGTCCGATGGGTGGGTAGCAGGCCCCGATGATGTACGCCACGACGAGTGAGGCCGCGGCGTCGCTGTCCGGATGGGCGGCGTCTTCGTGCGGCACGCCGTACCACTCGGTGACGGCCTCCAGGGCGTGTCCACCGGGACGGTCAGGGGCGGCGTGCCGGTCCAGGACGAGAGGGTCGCAGATGGGCTGGAGGCCTCTGGGGACGCGATCCGCGAGGGGCGTCAGTCCATGCCGTAGCAGCTCTGTCTCCAGGGTGGTCAGCACGAAGGGGGCATGCCATGCCACCAGTGGTTCCCTCGTGGACAGATGGTCGGCGAGCACGGTTGCCAGCTCGTCCAGCGCCAGGGCCGCGGGGACGCCGTCGGCTCGGGCGTTCTCCATGATGCTGCGGTGGTTCTTGCGTCTTGCTATGGACAGAGGGCCCGGCCCCGGGTCGATCAACCAGCGTCGTGCCGTTCCATCCGTGGTGTGTACCGCCGCGCCGAGGATGCGGTCTACGGCGTACCGGTTGCCCGTGGTGGCGATGTCCACGGACATGAGGGATCTGCGATGCCAGCCGGGGTGATCGCCACGGGGCGGCGGGGCGAGGTCAGGGACGTGCTCCGGATGGCACACTTCCCAGCCGCCGTATTCGGTGAAGAGCAGCACCCCGAGTCCGGTCGGCACGACAAGGCCACAGGCCACACACTCGCCGTCCCGCTGGTTTGTCCGCATCGCGGAAATGTCCGAAGTGATCCCCCCGGGTTCAGGCTGCGGTGCGTGGTCCACGTGGTAGACCACCCAGCCTCCCGAGCGGCTCCGGAGCAGGGCGCCGGTCTCGGGTTGCACTGATCCGCCGCACCGGACGCACGGTCCCTCGTAACGATTGCTGCGTGCTGAGCCGGTCACAGGTGCCACCTCGATCACGCTCGGCATGTCAACCGACCAGAAATCAGGCCGTGTTGTGCGGGCAAAGAGCCCTGACCCGATCTAACTCCCCTCACGCCGCCTTGCACATGACGTGCTCGGTGCCGGTCGCTCACCTCAGCCAGCGCGGAATTGGCTCTGTCGAGTCACCCGGCAGGGCCACTGCCCACCGAGTCCCGTCCGCGTCCTGCACCATCAT
>NZ_JBVIHP010000239.1:0-1381 GCF_055570235.1 Streptomyces sp. NPDC031274
GTACTCCTTCTCCAGGATCTCGTGAATCTCCTTGGCCTTTTCGGCGTTGCCTTTCAGCGCGTCGCGGACGAGGCCCTGCAGATTGCGCTGCTCTGCTTCACTCTCCGGCCAGGGAAGCAAGCTGGTCAGCACGGCGGCCTTGGCCTGGGCGACCGGACGCTTCGCGAACCACACCCACAGACTCGACTCAGTGTTTCCGCTGCCCCAGCTCTCGGAGCATGCGTCACTGACCTCCGCGCAGGGGAACCAGCGTTCGATCATGCGGGTCATGCGGGACTCTCCTGAGTGCGGTCACGGGCAGTTCGCAGCGAGGAGCCGGGGATTCGGAAGACTGCGTCTCCGCGGATGTCACCGGCGAACACGTCAATGGGGTCACGGAAACTCCCGAACAGGGTTCCCCGGCCGTCGTTGCATTGGTCGACGACGTATAGCCAGAACTCTCGGCGGTGCTGCATTGCCATGAGCACCTCGTTTCCGGTCAGCCGGATACCCCGCGACGCGGCAGAGTCCCAGACCCCCTTGACCTCGACGAGCCGTTGTTCCCGGCCCCTCCTTGCCTGGAGATCGTAGCCCCGGTTCTCGGTGTGGATGTCCGAGACGACCCAGCCGTCTTCTTGGAGCAGTCGCTGGACGTGGCGCATCGCGACGCGCTCGGAGTCCTTCTCCTCAGGGGATCTGTCGACTGCTCCGGCGTAAACCCGCATTCGGGCCATGCAGGTGGGATCGGTGATCTCGACCTTGCTGAGGCGTTCGAGCTCCGTGAGCCGGCCTTGGGTCTGGTCACGCAGGCGGTTTCGGAGGGCTAGGCGTTCGTCCCGGTTTGGGATCTGGTGTGTGAGGTCGACTGGAAGGTTTTCCAGGTCACGTCGCGCTGCAGCGAACCATTCGTTACGGACCTCTTGGTACTTAGTGCGGGTTCCGGTGGCGAGTTCGTTGGCGCGTTCCTCAGCCAGCTGTTCGCGGGCAGGATGCGGGACACCACCAGACTTTGCTGTGGGCACCAGATTGGCGAGCGTTTCCCAGCGGACAGGGTATGCGTCGCCAGTTTCGTCGACACGGATGAGTCCAGCCCACGCTGTGCGGCGCCTTCCGCCGACCTCAGTGAGAGTGGCCTCGTAGGCATGCAACTCGTAACCCGTGATGCTCGTTGGGTCCTCTGCAGCGCCACCGCGGTAGAGATCGGGGGCGAGGGCGCCAGAGACATGCTCGATGAGGTCACCGAAGGCGATGCTGCCCGGGCCGAGCGCCAAGGCGCGAGAGATGTCGGCGCTCCCCGCGTTGTCCTTGAGGGCTTGGCTGCTCGTGGCAATCAGGGCGCGCTGTTCCCCACCGAGCCCTGCGGGGAGGGTGGTGTTTGAGGTGACTAGGAGGATGCCGTCGC
>NZ_JBVIHP010000240.1:0-1381 GCF_055570235.1 Streptomyces sp. NPDC031274
GAACACGGGCCCCTCTTCGGGGCCGTTGCCGCGTTTGCGGCGGCGGCCGCGACGCGAGGCGGCACGATTTTCGACGGCAGAATCGGAATGCATTCGGGGATGTAAGCAGGCTACTTTCGCAGAACTCCCTGAACAGACTGTGAGGGGACCATGAGAATCGCGCCAACCTGTCACTGAGCTGGGAGAGTTGCAGACCATCCGTCCGCACGGGCCGTTCCCGGTACGTTGAAAAGGACGACCGCTTCACCTGATTCGGAAGACTTCACGACAGCGCGCGAGCGCGAGAGAAAGTAAGCGAGTGAACGTGCGGAATATACGAGACGTGCGAAATACCCGGCGCTCGCTCAAGCCGGCCGCCGGTCTCGTCTGTCTGGCCGCCCTGGTGTGCTCCGGGTGCTCGACGACCGACGGCACATCAGACGCGCCCTCGTCGAGCACGTCCTCCTCCGCGGCGCCCGAGGCCACCACCGCGTTCGCCCCGTACGTCAGCGCCACGACCGCCGGGGACAACGACACGTCCGGCGCCCCGTCGACGTACAACCTGGCCTTCGTCGTAGCGGACGACGGCGACTGCACGCCCGTGTGGGGCGGGACCACGGACATCGACGACGCCGCGGTGAAGTCCCGGATCGCGAAGCTGAAGTCCTCGGGCGGCGCCGTCCGCGTCTCCTTCGGCGGCGCGGCGGGCAAGGAGCTCGCGCGCACCTGCGACAGCGCGTCCCAACTCGCCGACGCCTACGCCAAGGTCCTGGACGCCACCGGCGCGACCGAGGCCGACTTCGACATCGAGGGCGACGCGCTCACCGATTCCGCCTCCGTCGCCCGCCGCTCCGAGGCGATCGCGCTGCTGCAGAAGAAGCGCGATCTGAGGGCCACGTTCACGCTCCCCGTGATGCCCTCGGGCCTGGACGCCGACAGCGTGGCGCTGCTCGAGTCCGCCAACGACCACGACGCCCGGGTCTCGACCGTGAACATCATGGCGATGAACTACGGCACGTCCTACACCGGCGACATGGGCGAGTACGCGATCACGTCGGCCACCAAGGCGCACGCCCAGATCAAGAAGACCTTCGGTCTCTCGGACAGGAACGCCTGGAAGGGGCTCGCGATCACCGCGATGGCCGGCGTGAACGACGTGAAGGGCGAGACGTTCACGCTCGCCGACGCGGCCCGGCTCCGGTCGTACGGCGAGAAGAAGGGCGTCGCCTGGCTCTCGATGTGGGCGTCGTTCCGCGACCAGGAGTGCGCGGACGGCACGTCGACGACGACGGCTCAGGACTCTTGCAGCGGGGTGGAACAGAAGGCGGGGGCTTTCGCGAAGGCGCTGTCGGGCTGAAGGCCTGCGGTACCGGGGGACTTCCCGGGGGGGGGGGAAGGGACG
>NZ_JBVIHP010000241.1:0-1379 GCF_055570235.1 Streptomyces sp. NPDC031274
CTCGACCCACACGCCCAACTGGGTTGTATGGATCTTCATGCCCTACTTCCTCTATGCGCCGTACCGGGTATACATCCAACTCCGCTACTTCCCAGCGGCGTTGCGCATGCTGCGCATCCTGCGTACGTACCCTTGGCAGGTGCTGTGGGATGTTCCGAACGGGCTGACCAAGCACCCCGACGTTCTGGGCACGCAGTTCGGCTGGTTCGAATTCCCCAACCCCGCCCGCCCCGAGCAGATGCTGCCGCTCGTCTTCCCCCAGCACATGCGGGTGAACTGGTGGAGCCGTCGAATGGCACCCCGCGCCAAGACCGAACTGAAGAGGCAGATCAGTCCTGTGTGGTTCGCCGGCGACCCGCGCTTCATCGGCCTCATTGCCGCGGCCACGCCAAGCGGCCGGTCGCCTCGACGTATGTGCGTCCTCCACCAACAGATGGCGGCCGAGGGGGGACGCCGCTTCGCCGACTGGGGTGCCACACCCGAGGACATCGAACGTGGCCGACGTGTCGGAATTCATCCAGCCCACCCCTGAGCAGCCCGGGAAGCGCCAGTTCCGTGACAACTCCCCATTTCACGCTCCACGAATCTGCCGAGGATCCGGACGCCGAAGTCTGGTTCGTCGAACCCGCGGGATTCACCGCGATCTCGTTCTGCACCCTGGTGGGCCGACAGGATTCCCAGGCCGCCCTTGACTTGGGCGACGCCTTGGCCCCGTTCCTTGACGCTGCGCCCGACGAGATGGCCCGCCAGCAATTCATCGGTCAACTCACCACAGGGCATGAGCTCTTGGCGGCACTGCGGGAAGTCGGGACGGCGCACTGCTCCATCGGTCTGCACCGCGATGACACGGGCGACATCAGGGGTGACGGCAAGAGTCGGCCGCTGCTCTCGCTCCTCACGCTCTCCTGGCGAGACACAGCGGTTGCCCCTCCCGCTGTCACGGCTGCCCGTGCGGTGACCTCTGCTGAGCATCACACCTGCATCGAGTACCTCGACCTGCCGTGCGGCCCGGCGACCCTCAGCGAGACCGTACGCACCCCGACACCTGTCAGCGGTCTTCCTCAGCAGCCGCTCCTCCAGATCCACGCCCACCTCCCGCATCCGGACGGCAAGCGCCTGGTGGTCCTGACCCTGAGCACCATGGCCCTGGAGCACCGCGAGGACTACCGGTCCCTGCTCCACCAGACCGCCGAACTGGTCAGCTTCGACAACCCACTGGAGGAGGCGCCGGACAATGAGTGACGTGAAGGCTCAGGGGAGCTGGCAGGGCGATGCGGACGGTCGCTGACCGCGGGAGCCTGTTCGGCTCCGCTAATCGCCCTCCCCCTTGCCCTTCCCCTTGCCCCCCTTGTCCTTCACACCCTCGGAGACATCCTTCG
>NZ_JBVIHP010000242.1:0-1378 GCF_055570235.1 Streptomyces sp. NPDC031274
CGCCACCCACACGGCCGCGAAGATCCCCGATCCGCAGAGCAGCATCAGCGGGATCATCAGGACCTTCAGCGGGGTCCAGTCGATGTCCAGGACCACCAGCGCGTACGTGAGGACGAGCGCCCCCTGGACGACGCGCCCGATCCGGTGCAGCCCGAACCGGTCGGCGGCGACCTGCGCGATCACCGGGACGGGCCGCACCAGGAGCGTGTCGAGCGTGCCGTCGCGCACCCGGTTCCCCAGCCGGTCCATGGACCCCATGGCGAGGTCCGTGAGCCCGAACGCGGTGCCCGACGCTCCGTACAGGAAGGCGATCTCGGCCAGCGAGTAGCCGCCGAGCCGGTCCACCTGGGAGAACATCAGCAGGATCGCCGCGAAGTCGAACGCGGTCACCGCCAGGTTGCCGAGCGCGGTCATCGCGAAGGACAGGCGGTAGGCCATGAGGGAGCGGATCCACATGCCGGAGATCAGCCGGTAGGCGCGCAGCCCCTCCCGTGCCTGTGCCAGGTCAGCCACCCTGGACCACCACCCGTCGCGTGGCGACCGCCTGCAGCAGCCGCCCGGCCGTGAGGAGCGCCGCCGCCCAGCCGATCTGGAAAGCGTACGTCCGGAGCAGGTCGACGCCGGTGTGCTTGCCGAGGAACACGTCGACGGGCACCTGGAGCAGCGCGGACCAGGGCAGTGCGCGGGCGAACTCGCCGAGCGCGCCGGGGAAGACGTTCAGCGGGAGCAGCATCCCCGAGAAGAAGACGCCCGCGAGCATCGCCATCTGGGTCACGCCCGCGCCGTCCATCAGCCAGAACGCACAGAGCGCCACCAGGAAGCGGAGCGCGAAGCTGACCACCACGCCGAGGAACACGGCAAGCAGGAAGGCCAGCCAGCGCAGCGGCTCGGCGGGCAGCGCCAGGTCGAAGACGAGGGAGCCGGCCACCATCGGCACGACACCGCGCCCGAGCAGCTGGAACAGGGCCCGGCCCAGGTCGGTCGCCAGCCACCAGGCCTGCAGGTCGGCGGGCCTGTACAGGTCGATCGCGATGTCCCCGGTGCGGATCCGCTCGATCAGCTCGCCCTCGAAACCACCGCCCATCAACGACATCACCGTGAGCAGCCCCTGCCCCAGCCATACGAACGTCAGTGCCTGTGCCTGGTCGTAGCCGCCGAGCCCCGGCCGCTCGTCCCAGAGCGCGATGTACGTGTACGCCAGGATCAGCCCGAAGACGGTGTTGGTGAACACGCCCGCCAGGGTGGCGATCCGATAGGTGGCGTACCGCCTGAAGCCCGCTCTGACGACGGCCGCGTACAAGCGGAACCGTCCTGTACGCACACGCATCCCCTTTAACGAGAGCCTTGACGGAATCCTTGCCCGGTCCGGGCCAAAGGG
>NZ_JBVIHP010000243.1:0-1378 GCF_055570235.1 Streptomyces sp. NPDC031274
GTGTGCCCTTGGCGCCCATCTTCACGGAGAACTGATCCCATATCAGATAGGCGTCAGGGCCGAGCAGTTGCCCGCAGATCCCCTGGAGCAGATCGCTGAACAGGAACTCGCGGAGCCGCAGTTGCGCGTTCCGGCAGCCACCAGGTGTGTACTGCAACCCTCGTCGACTTCCGCCCAGGACGTCCACGCCTTTGGCGTCCATTTCGCTATGCACATTGCCAATGGCCTGCTCGCATTCCTCGCCGAGCAGCTCCATCAGCGATTCAGGAACGATGGCAGGCAGTACGCAATAACCCTCCTCTCGAAACTGTGCCACCTGGGCTTCAGTGACGCGTGCGTCAGTGGATGCCTTAACGGCGCCATCAAGGGGCATCTCATTCATGTAGCCAGTCTCCTAACGGTTGCGAAAGGATCGGTTAAGCTGTCGGGCGAGTCCGCCGTGCTGGCGATCTCGTCGAGAAGGTCGAGATGGCGGATCAGGCGCTCCGATCCGTATGGTTCGACCCACTTTGGGGCAGATCGCGCATAGTAGGCCAGCCGTCCGAGTGATCGGTTGGTGAGATAGAGAAGTAGATCAGAATTCTGCATCGTGTACTGCGGAATGAGGCTCTTGTATCCGATTTCAAGGCCACGGATGAATGTTGTGAAGAGTTGCTCATCCATAACCTCGAAGGCCCAGTTCTGGATGCTGGCAATGTCGTATCCGCTATCGCCAACTGATAGCTGGTCATCGATGAACGAAGCGATTCTGGCATCTGATGGTGCACTGGTATCCAGAATTATGTTTCCGCCGTGCAGATCCGTGTGGATCAAGCAGTCGAGTGTTTTACCGGCGGCATGATGGCCTGTAGCCTTGAACCGGTTGGTGAACGCGCCGGCCAGTGAGTGGGCCCTTCGTATCTGGCGGTCATCCAATTCTGTGATCTTGCTAGCTTCGCGTACTCGGCGTACGAGGGGCTCTTGTCTGGCGAGTATGGTCTCTCGCCAGGAGACTTCTTCGTCAGCGGATCCGGCGTCTTCCTTATGCCGAGCTTTGACCAAAGGCTGGGATGCGCTGTGCAAGACCGCGAGGGATACCCCCGTGGCTTGCCCGATCTCGTGCACGAGTTCCGAGTCCTGGCCAGGTGTAAGCCGTCGGACGATGCTGGTGAGATCTGTTCCTGGGACGTACGAGTTGACGAAGGCCCATGCGGCAGAGCCTTCGAATATGCACGGGCCGGATTGGATCTCGACGGGGAATGGCACCGGCAAGCCAACCTTACCGGCTAACTCCTCAACGAGCTTCCGGCGCAGCGTAGCTGCCTCTTGAAGTGGCTTCACCTCTGCGCCCTTGGCGAGAACTATCTTGACCTGTCGCCCTGTAGATTCTAGCAATCCG
>NZ_JBVIHP010000244.1:0-1377 GCF_055570235.1 Streptomyces sp. NPDC031274
TCGACGAGGCTCGCGGCGTTGCCGGTGACCTGGATCGGCTCGTCGCTGCGGAGGTCGCGCACCTGCTCCACGAGCCGCGTGGCGGTGGGGCCGTCGACCGAACCGGTCGGAGTCAGCTCGAGCAGGACCGTGCCGTCGGAGAGCCGCTCGCGGTCGGCCGCCCTGATTCCGGGCAGGGCACGGATCTTGTCCTCGCAGTCCGGGTCGGCGCCGGACCCGATGAGCACCTGGACGGGGTCGGTGTCCGTCCCCGCCGGATAGTGCTCGCGCACGGTGTCGTACAGCTGCCGGGCCTCGGTGTCGTGCGGGAGCTGCCGGGCGTCACCGATGTTGATCCGCATCCCGAAGACGGGCAGGGCGAGGACGGCGAGTACGGCGACGACGGCGGTGGTCACGGCCAGCGGGCGCCGGGCGGAGAAGAGCGCCAGGCGGGCGAAGAAGGCGCCGGGTTCGGGCGCGGGCGCGCCGCCGGACCTCCCGGTCCGCCAAGAACCCGTCCACGGCCGGGATTTACGGGATTTCGCCCCCGCCGGCGCGATCTTGCCACCGAACAGGGCGAGCAGCGCGGGCAGCAGGGTCAGCGCCGCCAGCATGTCGACGACGACCACCGCACCGGCCGCGAGGCCCATGCTGCGCAGGAACGGGCTGGGGAACCAGACGAGCCCCGACAGGCTGATGGCCACCGTCAGGCCGGAGAAGAGGACGGTGCGTCCGGCGCGGGCGACGGTCGCGTGCACGGCCTGCGCCACGTCCGGCGTCTTCCCCCGCTCCTCGCGGAAGCGGATCACCATCAGGAGCGCGTAGTCGACGGCGAGGCCGAGGCCGAGCATGGTGACGATCTGGACGGCGTAAACGGAGATCTCGGTGAACTGGCTGAAGCCGTAGAGGGTCAGGAAGGCGCCGGCCACGCCGCTCACGGTGACCAGGAGGGGGAGCCCGGCGGCACGCAGCCCGCCGAAGATGAGCAGGAGGACGATCAGTACGGCGGGCAGGGTGATCAACTCGGCCTGTGCGACGTCCTCCTGGGCCCTTGTGCCCATCTGCTCACCGAGCAGCGGTCCGCCGCTCACCGCCACCTCGCCCGCGGTGATCTCGCGGAGGCGGTCGGCCGCGTCGCCGACGGTCTCCTCCTCGGCGTCGTCGTCGAGGCCGCCCTTGAGGACGACGGGGATGAGGAGGGCCTTGCCGTCCTGGGCGACCAGGCCCCGGGTGGTGTACGGGTCCGGCACCTGGGCGATGCCCGGCTGCTTGCGTACGTCGGCGACCGCGTCGCCCACCTGCGCGCGGATCTGCGGGGTGTCGACGGCGGGCCCCGACACGACGGCGTTGAAGTCCTCGCCCTCCGGGGTGAGTTCGGCGAGGCGTTCCTCGGCGACG
>NZ_JBVIHP010000245.1:0-1375 GCF_055570235.1 Streptomyces sp. NPDC031274
AAATATTTTGGTGAAGCTGGTAAGGCCGATGTCAAACGGATGGTCACTGCAATGATTAAAGTTTACCAAGCGCGTTTGTCTAAAAATGAGTGGCTCAGTCAAGAAACAGCTGAAAAAGCCATTGAAAAATTGGATGCTATTACTCCTTTCATTGGTTTCCCAGATAAATTGCCTGAAATTTATAGTCGTTTAAAAACAACTTCTGGCTCTCTCTATGAAGATGCCCTTAAATTCGATGAAATTTTGACTGCTCGAACTTTTGAAAAATTCTCAGAAGATGTTGATAAAACAAGCTGGCATATGCCTGCTCATATGGTCAATGCTTATTATAGTCCTGATAGTAATACAATTGTTTTTCCAGCAGCAATTTTGCAAGCTCCTTTTTACTCTCTTGAACAATCTTCATCACAAAATTACGGTGGAATCGGCACAGTTATTGCTCACGAAATTTCTCACGCTTTTGATAACAACGGTGCCCAATTCGATAAAGAAGGAAATTTGAACAAATGGTGGTTAGATGAAGATTATGAAGCTTTTGAAGAAAAGCAAAAAGAAATGATTGCACTCTTTGACGGCGTAGAAACCGAAGCTGGTCCAGCAAACGGAAAACTCATTGTGTCAGAAAATATTGCTGACCAAGGAGGAATTACAGCGGCACTGACAGCAGCTAAAGATGAGAAAGACGTTGATTTGAAAGCTTTCTTTAGTCAGTGGGCTAAGATTTGGCGCATGAAAGCAAGTAAAGAATTCCAACAAATGCTTTTGTCAATGGATGTTCATGCACCCGCTAAACTTCGTGCCAATATTCCTCCAACAAATCTCGAAGAATTTTACGAAACTTTTGATGTTAAAGAAACAGATAAGATGTATCGTGCACCAGAAAATCGTCTTAAAATTTGGTAATCATTGAATTTATATTAATGATATATTTAAATTGAGTCAAATAATTTAGAAAAAGCACCTATAATCACAAAGTTATGAGTGCTTTTTCCACTTTTTGATATATTATAAAAAGAGTTATTGCTAGCACGGTTAGGATACCAGAGTATACTTCAAAGGTTTATATTTATTTTCTGATATAATTGGATTCCTAGAAGGTCAAATAAGTTGATCATCGAGTCCATTCAGAAAAACAGCAGAGGTGGTTTAATGCTAGAGAATGAATATTTTGTATTTACTGGCACCCTTACAACGATGACAAGAAAACAAGCACAATCAATCATTATAGGTTTAAAAGGGCATAATCAGAACGCTGTGACTAAAAAAACGACTAGACTAGTCACAGGCAATTTTCCGATTGATTTAATAAAAGGCTATCATCATTCGCATAAAATATCAGAGGCTAAGCAATCTAAACGAAAAGGAACGAATAATG
>NZ_JBVIHP010000246.1:0-1372 GCF_055570235.1 Streptomyces sp. NPDC031274
CCAGCTTGAAAGGGGCTCATTGGAGGGGCAGCCCCGTGAGCTCGACGAGCGACGCGGCGGCCGGCTCGTCGCGAGCGGTCCGTGCGACGCTCAGCCGTTCCGCCGTGCAGCGCGTCGGTTACGGCGCATGTTACGACCACGGTCGCGAACGGCTCGTCGCCATAGTTCGAGTTCGGCCTCGAACTCGGCGGCCAGGGCCAGGGCGCGGGGCACGCTTTCGGAGGCGTTCTCCTCGCTGACGACATCGTGCACCGGGACGCTCAGCGGTCGGCCTTCGTCGCACGTCATGGCAAGTCGGTCCGCGTAGAGATAGAGCCTCCGGCGCAGCCGCAGAGAGGCTCCCTCCCTGTCGTTGGCCTGGAAGTGTCCCGCACGTCCGACGAGCGTACGAGCGTCGCCGCCCCGCTGCCGCAGCTCGGTGACCTCTGGGCTGTGAGTGTGTTCCCCCTGAGTGACCTCGCTCCACACAAATAGCGTGCCGATCTGACGCTCGCTCTCGTCGGCGAGGCGCCTCAGGCGGCCGGGGATCCCTCCGGCCAGTACGGTCCAGTCTTCCGCAGTCATTCGCCAACTCGTCATCAGCTGGCGGCGGTTACGGTAGTCGACGCGGTATGGCGCCACATCGAGATCTTCCGCGACGGCGTCTACCGCCTTCTCGAAAGTCGGCCAGAGACCGACCTCGTCCAGTCGGCGGCCGAGGCGCTGGAGCGCGCTGCGGGCGCATCCGGCCGGCAGCCCGATGTCCGCGGCGCAGTCGCGCCAACGACCGCCCGAGATCAGTTCGGCCAGCCGCAGGGACGCCGCCCGTCGCAAGAGGCGTTCGGTTTGCCAGTCTGTGTACGGGAGTTGCTGCACGAGCGTGCCGAAGTGCCGCTCGAACCACGCCTGTGGAAGGAACGCCGGAATCTCCTCCAGCCGGAAGCGATGCGTGCCTGGCACCGTCGGACTCTCTGCCGCTGCCGGCCGCGCATGGATGCGCCGCGCACCTGCACGCGCGAGTGTCGTGGAGATGGCACTGCGCCGAAAGAGGCTCAACGTATAGGAGTTGGCATGCTCGAGTGCCTGGCGAGTCAGGGGCTGGATGCGCAGCCGCAGGGACGCGAGTTCGCGGTCGCCCAGCAGGGAGTCCGCGGCCAGAAGCAGCGCCGCGCACATCAGCGGGTCGTCCGGCGGTGCTTTGACCGAGAGGGGACTCATGTGGCGCATGTCCACACGCGTGCCGGTGGTGCGCGCCGCGGGCTGCTGCGCGTCTGCTTCGACGAGATCGATCAGGGAGGAGGAGGGAAGGAAGGCGGCCCCCTGTGGCCACGTCACTTGGATGAGGTGTGTCACCGCGATCAGATCCGGGAAGTACGTCGGGTCGGCCATGTCC
>NZ_JBVIHP010000247.1:0-1367 GCF_055570235.1 Streptomyces sp. NPDC031274
GTGGTGTCCTTGCCGGGCGTCAGGGCCAGCTTGTTCACCTGCTCCGGGGCGGCGGTCCTGAAGGAGGCCCGCGCGCTGCCGCCCTCGTCCGTCGTCGCCTCGACCTTGTACGAGGTGCCGGGCGCCGCCTTGCGGTCCGAGGTCCAGGTGGTGCCGTTCGCGGCGACCTTGCCGGTGAGCTTCTCGCCCTTCGAGTCGGCGACCGTGACCTGCTTCAGCCTGCCGTCGGCCAGCGTCACCTTGACCGGGGAGCCCGCCTTGGCCTGCTTGCCCTGCAGGTTGACGGATATGTCCGGCTTGTCGGCCGCCGTGTCGGCGGACGCGGGGGTGCTGCCCGAACAGGCGGTCAGCGCGGCGGCCAGTGCCGCCAGGCCGGCGGCCGTGACCGCGGCCCCGGTGTGGCGCGTGCGTAGGGGGCGGCGGCGACTCGGCGAGCTCAGGGGCCTCAAGGGAACGTACCTCCGTGCGAATGTGGAACTGCACGGAGAGAGGGACAAAGGTCCCGGTGGGTTGCCTGTTGCCCCGAATTGCCGAATAGGTCACAGAGGCCGGGTCTGAGCCGGTGTGGATGCCGGCACTCGGTGAGTGGGGACCTACTTGGCGCGATGAGACGTGCGCGCCGGCGTGATCGCGGGGGCAGGTGCCTGAGCGGCGCGCGTGACGTCCCCGACCAGCTCCACGACGTCGGGACCGTACGCCTGGGAGTTCACGACCTTCAGGAGCAGGACGAAGGTGTTGCCGCCGTGCTTGCGGGCGAGGCGCTCGTGGTGCCGGGCGAGATAGCGGGTCGCCGCCTGGTTGGTGATCGCGCGCTGGCCGCAGAAGACGAAGACGGGTCTCGCCTCCTCGCCCTGACCCGCGGTGAGCCGCGCCAGGATCACGTACTCCGTGATGCCGCCGTCCATGCGGTACCGCTCGCTGCCGATCTGGAACGCCCCGCGGTCGGGACCCGGCTCCGGCTCCGTGTTGATGCGGACGCCGGGCAGCAGGGAGTGCATGTGCGCGGCCATGCGGCGGTTGGCCGTCGGGGAGCCCACGCAGAATTCCGTGCGTTCGCCGAAGCTCTGCTGGGCCGCGTCGTGCGCGACGAGCTGGGCGTGCGCCCCGCAGTCCTTGATCAGCGCGGCCAGTTCGAGGAGCGCGAACACGTCGTGGCGCACGACGGTGAGCTCGGGGCCGCCCGCCTCGCGGTTCACCACGAGCAGCGACTCGGAGTTGTCGGGCAGCCCGAAGAAGGCCTGCTTGCGGCGGAGCTTGCGCCGCCAGAGGTAGGTACGGGCGAGCCAGCCCAGCACGGCCCCGAGGCCGGCCGCGATCAGGCCGAGGACGATATTGCGCACGTCTTCAGTCATGGGGGCGCATGCTAG
>NZ_JBVIHP010000248.1:0-281 GCF_055570235.1 Streptomyces sp. NPDC031274
GGACATGTCGTTCCATGGGGGCAGAGGTGGCAGTGTGTGACCTGTGGCCAACAGCAAGGTGCCGAAAAGCTAGTCGGCTTGGGGCGTCACGGACTCGCAAGCGACCAGGTATTGGCTGGTAGCGGGCTCCCACGGAGAACAGTTGCGCCTTGTCGCAGGGCGTGGGGCCTGTGAGAGATTCGGCTGATGGCTGGTTCTCAACCCGGTGTGACACATAGATCAGTTGGTAGTCACAGTGTGTGTGACTAGAGTGACGCGGGCGCGATAAGTGACCACCTAGC
>NZ_JBVIHP010000248.1:291-1367 GCF_055570235.1 Streptomyces sp. NPDC031274
TCGTGAAACGGTCCGGTCCGGCAGGTAACGGGGAGGGTAGGCATCGTGCTTGCTACAGACGGGCGCGGGGGTACGGGGTCGTCATCTGACGCCGACCTCAAGCGGGGGCTAGAGGCGCTGAAGACCTTTCGTCGGCGCGTCAACACGCTGCTCACGGAGTTCGAGGGTTCGGCGGGCGGTTCGAGCAAGGTTGGGGTGCACAAGCTCTCCCGGGGTTCCTTCAGCGGTGCAGGCAGCGCCTTTCCGGCGGCCGATAGCTTGTACGCGCAATATGACCAGGTTCACGAGCGGCTGACCTCGCTCTCCAAGATGCTCGGCGACCAGATCGACGCCATGAGCATCGCGGTGCATGGCGCGGACGTCGGCTTCGACAACCTTGACGAGGACCTGAGGCAGCGTTTCTGGGCGATCCAGACCAGGGTTGACCGCGACGAGGCTGCCGCTCAGCGCGAGAAGGACGGCATGCCTGATTCGCCCCGTAGCAATGGCGACGCCGGCTCTGACTCCGGGTGGCGCTGATGAGCTTCGAAGGCCACCGCCTCAACGACATGATCGACTTGGTCGAACAAGCAAACCCCGCAGATCTGGAGAGCGCGGGCGAGGCCCTCAAGAAGGCCCGCAACGCGATTGCCGCGGCCGCCAAAGAGCTCGGCGAGCACATCGATCGCGTCGACTGGGAGGGGGCGGCAGGGGAGGCGTTCCGCAAGTGGGGCAAGAACCTCGTCAGGGACACGCATCTACTCTCCGACTTCGCTGACACCGCCGGCGTTCAGATCGCTTCGGCCGGCGCGGGGCTGGCATCTGTCCGTAGCTCCATGCCGCCCAGGGACCAGCGCGCCGATCCGAAGATGGTCGAGGACATCCCCACCCCCAAGCGGGTGGACGGCAATGCGGAGTACGACGCCGCGGCCAAGGCGGAGAACCATCGCCAAGAGGCGATCAACCAGATGAACCGGTTGTCGTCGTTCTACCAGGTGTCGCAGC
Source organism: Streptomyces sp. NPDC031274 (assembly GCF_055570235.1). Lineage (NCBI taxonomy): Bacteria > Bacillati > Actinomycetota > Actinomycetes > Kitasatosporales > Streptomycetaceae > Streptomyces > Streptomyces sp. NPDC031274. Next base: position 1,276 of record NZ_JBVIHP010000248.1, read on the forward strand.
ACTCGATGGCCGGGCAGGAGCCGCCTACGTTTTCGGCTATGCCGGATGTGGGGATGCCGAAACCGGAAGCGGGCTTTGTCCCCGGTGGGGGC
>NZ_JBVIHP010000249.1:0-1366 GCF_055570235.1 Streptomyces sp. NPDC031274
TGCCTCCCCCTGCCCCTCCCCCCCCAAGCCCCCCCCCCCCCCCCCCAAGGCCCTGGCGTAGGTCCCGTCCTAGGCCGCAAGGCCGTTACGCCCCGCCCGCGCCCTGCCTACCGTGCCCCCCATGGACGCCACAGACAACACCGCAGGCACCCTCGACGAAGCCCTCCAGCGCCTGCACGCCTCGGGCCCCGAACGGCTCGGACGGCTCACCAACCACGCTCCGATGGCCGTCGAGGCGCTCGCCGCGCACGGCCGGTCCGGTGCCGTCCACCGCTGGCTCGAGCTGTACGCGCCGAAGTTGGAGGAGTACCCGAGCGCGGTCGAGCCAATCACCGGCGACAACTGGCGTGAGGCCATCGGCGATCCGCGCCGCGCGGCGGACTGGATCGCGTACTTCGGACGGGAGCTCGGCGAACGCCCGTGGCGCGACGTCCTCGCCGCGTGGTGGCCGCGTCTGCTGCCCGGCATGTACGGCGGCTCCACGCACCCGGTGATCCGGGTGGGCCACGCGGTCCGCACGCTCCTGGCGGGGGAGGCGACCGGGCCCCGCACCGCCGAACTCGCCCACGGCCTCGGCTACTGGGCCGCCCGCCACCACCCCGTCACCGGCGTCGGGCTCCTGCCGGTGGGCGCCGGCACCGCGGCCGCCGCCCTGGACGCCGTCGAGCCGATCCCGGACAGGGAGAGCGGCAGCTTCCCCGCACGGCTCGGCCGGGTCGCGGGCCTGCCCGCGTGGGCGGCCGGCGTGACGGAGCCCGACGAGGCGCACCGCAGGCTCACCGAGCTGGTGCGCGCGGCCACCCACCGGTACGCCACGCACGGCCACGGCGAGGAGACGATGCTGGTGCACGCGTCGACCGCGCCCAACGCCGTCCTGCGCGCCCTGCCCGCGCTGCCCCGCACCCTGTGGGCGCCGAGCCTGCACGCGGCCTGGACGGCTTCGGCCGCCGTGACGTCGATGTACGCCCCAAACGCCCCGGTCACGTACACCGCACCCGGCACCTTCGCCCCCGAAGAGGTCTTCGAGCGGGCCCTCGCGCACGGCGACGAGCACGTCATCAAGTTCGCCGACACGGCACTGGACGTGGGCGACGAGCAGGCCCTGACGGCGGCCCTGCGCGCGATCGAGATCAGCGAACCGCTGGTCTGAGCACGACCGCGGCGCCCGCCGTCAGCCGAACTGCACCGACCTCTTGGCGAGACCCATCCAGAACCCGTCGATCACGCTCCGCTGCCCGCCGAGATCCCCCGAGGCCTCGGCGGCCCCCAGGGTCACGAACAAGGGCGCGAAGTGCTCCGTACGCGGATGCGCGAGCTCGCCGGCCGGGGACTTGTGCCGGAAGTCGAGGAGACCGTCCACGTCGCC
>NZ_JBVIHP010000250.1:0-1360 GCF_055570235.1 Streptomyces sp. NPDC031274
GTATTCGGTCCGACACGTCGACTTCACCACGTGATCGTCGTCCCAGGCGCAGGCCTTGAACTTTGCCTTCTCGCCCTTGGAGAAGACGGGTATGTGCACGCTGATGGCGTCGCCGCCGTAGGCGTGCACGGTCTTCTTGAAGGAGCCTTGGGTAACCTTCATCCTGACGGAGTATCCGGACGGGAAGACGTCGTCGTTGAGAATCAGGTTGTCCCTGTCGATCGACTTGTAGTTGTCGTCCCAGTCCACTGCGCCGTGGGAGTTGCCGCTGCCGATGTACCAGCGCTTGCCGTCCTTGGTTCCGCTCAGGAGGGACGGGGCGGACTGCGACTCGCTTTTGTGGTCCTGCTGAGCGTCTGCGAGTGCTGAAGGTGCCGCTGCTGAGAGGGACAGGAGTGCTGCCGCACCGGAAGCGACCAGCACCCGCTTGAACATGCCTGACTGTGCCATGTGGTGTATTCCCCGTTTCTCGTTGCGTTGATGGCCGCCGGTGCCGGTGCGGCGCCGACGTTGAAATGAGCATGGTGCCGACCGGCCGACGGGGTCTATGTGTTTCGGACCAGCTCGAAAGTGCTGTACACCCCCCTGGCCGATGCAGTATCGGCACTGTGCGTAACCAGCAGGACTGGCGGGTGACGGGGTAGGGCGGTCCTTGGGTGAGGGCGGTGAGCATGTAGTGCTGCGCGGGTTGGCCTTTGACGCAGCGGGTGGATTTTTCGGTTGGGTGTAGCTCTTCCGCGGTGAGATCGTTTATGCCGTGAGGTGGTAGACCCGCTGGTCGGCGTGGGGGTGGACGCGTCGGGTTTCGGCGGTGACGTGGTGGCGCCAGTAGGCGTCGAAGTCGCCGTGCTTGATGACCGTGCGGAGAAGGAGGAGGCCCTCGGCGCCGAGGACAGGGCGGTTGCAAGTTCCGGGATCGTGCGGCTGGTCGGGTCGTGACCGCTTGGGGTGCAAAGCAGGGCAGGCACGGGCTTCGTGATCATTGTGGTGTCTAAGCCCGATGATCATGAGGTGGCCCGCGCCTGCTGCTGCATCCTCTCCCATTCCGGCTGTGCTGGTGAAGCTGGGTCCGCTGGGTGCCGATCAAGTTTCTGACCTGCGCCCGTACTTCGATCCGGTGCCCGATCCGCGCCCGTGGCGGGGACGGTGGTACTCGCTGACGGCGGTCCTGCTGGTGTGTGCCTGAGCGGTTGTCTCCGGGGCGAAGAGCATCGATGAACTCGCCGAGTGGGGCCGGCGTGCCGCGGGCACTCTGCTGGAAGCCATCGGCATCCGCCGTCATCTGCTCGCATGGCGACGCACTCCCTCGCCGGCCACGATCGGACGCGTGCTGGGGGCCGTTGACGGTGACGCCCTGGAC
>NZ_JBVIHP010000251.1:0-1355 GCF_055570235.1 Streptomyces sp. NPDC031274
GCACCTTCCCGCTGCCCGGCGGCACGGCTTCGGTCCGCAGGGACGCCGCGGTGCGGTACGCCCACGGCGTCGACGAGCTGCGGCTCTCCCCCGAACTCCCGGCAGAATGGCGGGAGATCGTCGCCGACTGTCTCGCGCGTACGCATTCCGAGCGGGCGGCGCACGACGCGGGGGCGCTGCTGCGGAGAGTGGAGCAGGCGGCCGGGGTCGCGCCCGCGCGGCGGCTGCCGCGGTGGGTCAGGGTGCGCAGGCCGGGGCGGCCCGTGGTGATCGGGGCCGGTGCGGTGGTGACCGCGGTGGCGCTCACGGTGGGGCTCGTGGAAGTGCTGCGGGACGATCCCGTCACCTATGGCTATCACCGCTGTCTGAAGCTCTCCGTCTGCTTCTTCAGCGAGCAGAACGGCAACGGGAAGATGTGCACGTGGGGGAACGACGACCGCAACTGGCTCAAGGGCCCTGGTACGTGCGCCTGGACACGGACCGAACCCGTGAGGTCCATCTTCAACAACGGCGACGCCACCAAGGCCGACCACAACGTCGCGTAGTGGCTGGGCGAGGACTTTCGCTACGACTGGGACAACCCCGAGCGCGAGCGCGACGAGCCGGTCGGCTGCACCTCCGTCAACCAGCAGGGCAACCTGTCGGGCACGTACCGCCCCCGCTCCCACAAATGGGTCCCGGACTGCTGACCCTCTGAACTCCTAGGTTCCACCCCGCCGTTCGCGCCGTCATGGTGGTGACGTGCCGCCAAGGGGGGCGGCACATCAGGGGGGAAGCACCACATGAAGCGCACGCTCACGCCGGCGTGCACGGCCGCGGCGGCCGCCTTGCTGTTCGTCGCCGCGGCCGGATGCGCGGGGCCGCCGACGACGGATGCGACACGATCCGCCGGCGCACGCCCCAACGACACGGGCATCGAACTGCCCGACCTGTACGTCGCGCTCTGCATGGCCGCGCACGGCCACGACCACGCCGACCCGGGCTACGCCGCCCGCCTGTCGCGCGAGGCCCGCGCCCGCTACGCCAACACGCTCGCCACCTGCGGACCAACGGTGGCCACTGAGCGTGAACCGGCCCGCTGAGGCCCTGCCGAGCGCACCTCCGGGGCGGAGTGTCCCGCTCCCGTGACGGCCATGCCCCAGCTCGTCTCGGGCATGACCCGAACCGTGGTGGGCGGCCCCTCCCTTCCCTAGCCTGATCAGTCTCCACAGAGAAGGGCAACGCCCGTAGAAGCAGCGAACCGCGGCTCACCTCTGCGCCGAGCCGCACACATCGGGGGATCGAATGAACTCGTTCAGCATCATCGTCGTACCGCCGGGTCAGCAGATCCGCCTCGCGCCCGGCGAGTGCCTGGG
>NZ_JBVIHP010000252.1:0-1354 GCF_055570235.1 Streptomyces sp. NPDC031274
GGGCATGTGCGGCGAGGCGGGCAGTGGTTGGGATGCCCGCGTGGGGCGCATCGAGCCTTTGCCGTGGTCGCTGTGGGGGCGGCGAGGATGAAGGCGGCGACGCTGGTGATGCGGCGGGCCGCCTGTGATGCGCGAGTGGCGCCCCTGAGGGGCGCGGCAACCAATCGATACTGCCGGGGGCCGGGGCGGCACGACGCACGCTAATCGCCGCCTCATTCCCTGGCTAGGTGTCAAGTGGCCATCTGAGCAAGGCGATATGCGTCGGCATCGAAACGTATCCACAGCCTCTTGACAGGACTAAGCTCCGCAGCGAGGCCCCGGACCCCGGCAGCGATGATCCGTTCCGCCCGGGAGGCCCGCCGTGATCGTCTTGTTCGTCATCCTTGTCGTGGCCCTGCTCGGCTTCGGATTCCTGAACCCCATGTGGTGGGCGGCCGCAGCCGTGCTGATTTTCGGAGCTGTCCACTACGGCCGGGGTGGCTGGGGCAGCCGGGGCCAGGGCGGCAGTTTCGAGTACCGCGACTACCGGGACTACCGGGACCGTCAGGACCGTTGGGACCGCCGCTACCGACGCCAGCGCAGAGGGCACTGGAACCGACAGGACCGCCGGGACGAACAGCACCACCGGTAACCGACTCAGGCATCCGATACCCGAGCGTTCGGGGTGAGGCAGGTTTCATGGGCCAGACAGTCAGAATCCAGGCGGAAGAGGTGGCCTGGGAAGACTCGGCCCTGGAGCCAGTCGTCGTCGAACTGCGCGCCGCCAACGATCAGTTGCAGCGGGCGCTGGTCAGCCGGGCGGTGATCGACCAGGCGATCGGCATGGTGATGGTCCTGGCTCCGTGTTCGAGCGGGACGGCCAGGGGCCTGCTGGTGGACGTATCGCAGCACAGCAACGTCAAACTCCGCGAGGTGGCCACAGCCTTGGTCGCCACTGCAGACGGCGAAGCGTTCCCCGCGCCACTGCACAAGGAGTTGCGCCGTGCACTGCGGCGACTTCATGCGGAGAACCGGCGGTGACATCCTGCACCAGCCACCAAGGCAACCGCCCAGAGAGGGCAAGTCCATGATCCAGTCAGCCGATGTCCGCGAGTGGCGCGACCGGGACGTCCTCGACATCGAGGGCCACAAGATCGGCGTACTCGAAGCGGTGTACGTCGACACCACCACCGACGAGCCGGCCATGGCGACGGTGCGCACCGGGATGCCGACCCGCCACCGGCTGCTCTTCGTCCACCTGGACGAGGCGATCGCCGGACCTGGCTACCTCAAAGTCCGCTACGCCAAGTCACTGGTGCGCAGGGCCCCTTCGATCGGCACGGACGGCGTGCTGCCGGCCGAGCAGGAGGCGGCG
>NZ_JBVIHP010000253.1:0-1353 GCF_055570235.1 Streptomyces sp. NPDC031274
TGGTTCCACTCCGAGACCATCTACCGCGCCTTCCTGGCCCTGCTCACCCTCACCGGCTGCCAGGGCCGCAACGGCGGCGGCTGGGGCCATTACGTCGGCCAGGAGAAGTGCCGCCCGGTCACCGGATGGGCCACTCTGGCCAGCGGCGCCGACTGGGCCCGGCCGCCCCGCCACATGATCGGTGCGGGCTGGTTCTATCTGCACACCGACCAGTGGCGCTACGACACCCTGCCCGCCGAATCCCTCGCATCCCCGCTGGCCGACGGGCACTTCGAGGGCATGAGCGGCGCCGACTGCCTGGCCGCTTCCGCCCGCATGGGCTGGATGCCCTCGTACCCCACCTTCGACCGCAACCCTCTGGAGCTCGGCGAGGCGGACGACCCGGTGCGGCACACGGTCGAAGAACTCAAGGCGGGGCGCCTGAAGTTCGCGGGCGAGGACCCCGACGCGCCGGGCAACTGGCCGCGCGTGCTGACCGTGTGGCGGGCCAATCTCCTTGGCTCCAGCTCCAAGGGCAACGAGTACTTCCTCAAGCATCTGCTCGGCACCCACTCCAATCTCCCCGACGACGGCCCTCGTTGCGCGCCGCGCGACGTCGCCTGGCACCAGCAGGACGTCGAGGGCAAGCTCGACCTGCTGCTCGCCATGGACTTCCGCATGACGTCCACGACGCTGCTCGCCGACGTCGTGTTCCCGGCCGCCACCTGGTACGAGAAGCACGACCTGTCCTCCACGGACATGCACCCCTTCCTGCACGCCTTCACCCCGGCCGTCGACCCGCCCTGGCAGGCCCGCTCCGATTTCGACGCCTTCCTGACGCTCGCCCGCAGGTTCAGCGAGCTGGCCGCCGAGCACCTCGGCGTGCGCAAGGACGTGGTGGCGACAGCCCTTCAACACGACACTCCCGGCGGGGAGATGGCGCAGCCCGGCGGGGTCGCGCTCGACTGGTCGAAGGGCGAGTGCGAGCCGGTGCCGGGGCGCACCATGTACAACCTGGCGGTCGTGGAGCGCGACTACGGCGCCGTCGGCGAGAAGTTCGCCGCGCTCGGCCCGCTCGTGGACACCCTCGGCGTCACCACCAAGGCCATCACCTTCGACGTGGGCGAGGAGGTCGGCTACCTCGGCGAGAAGAACGGCACGGTACGGGGCGGGGTCGCCGACGGGCGTCCCCGTCTCGACACCGCACAGCGCGCCTGCGAGGCGATCCTCTCGCTCTCCGGGACCTCCAACGGCCGCCTCGCCACCCAGGGTTTCGAGACCCTGGAGAAGAAGGTCGGCACGGACATGGCCCATCTGGCCGCGGAGGCCGAGGGCAAGCGGGTCACCTTCGCCGACACCCAGGCCCGCCCCGTG
>NZ_JBVIHP010000254.1:0-1353 GCF_055570235.1 Streptomyces sp. NPDC031274
GATGGAGACGGCCATGGAGCAGGTGCCGCAGCTGGAGCAGGCCGCGGTCGCCCGGGCCATCCAGCACCGTCTCGCCGACCCGCTGGAGGTGGCCCGGGCAGCCGCCTGGCTCTGCGGCGACCAGGCGTCCTTCATCACGGGAGCCGCGGTGCCCGTCGACGGGGGATGCAGCGCCGTGTGACGAGGCGCTCTGTCCGTCTACGGGGGACGGGGCCGGCGGAGGCGTTCGGTGCTGCTCCGCTGAGTCGCGCGGCTTGTTCGTGGGTCGCCTTCGTTCAGGGTTCGTCGGCGGTGAGTGCGGCGATCGCCGCTTCGCCGTCGGCTCCCGCGGACAGCCTCACCTCGGGAAGGGCCTGGCGCCAGATGCGGGCGAGCATCGTGACGTTGCTGCCCGGCGCGTCGGGGTGGCAACGATGGCAGAGGGTGGCTTCCACCCCGCAGACCAGGTGCACCGCCATGTCGGTGATCGCCGTCCGGTCGACCCCGGGCAGGCTCTCGGCCGGTGCCTCCCGCAGCCGCGCGCCGATCATCGGCGCCCACAGGCACTGCCAGGCGGGCTGCCCCTCGGATCCCTCCCGGGCCAGGCGTGCGGCGGCCCGTACGGAGGGGTTGCGCTCCAGCAGTTCCACGAGGGCGAGCGTGAGTGACACCACGGACTGCAGGGGGAGTTCCTGGCGCGCGGCCACGTGGTCGACGAGTGTGCGGGTGGCGGCTTCGCCGTCTTCCCTGACGGCTGCCGCCAGTTCTCCCTTCGAGGCGAAGTGGAAGGTCAGCGCGCCCATCGAGATCTCCGCGGCTCGGGCTATCCGGGCGAGCGACGAACCGGAGTAGCCGAGCCGGTCGAACTCGCTCGCGGCCGCTCTCAACAGTGCGCGGCGAGTCCGGCCCGCCCTTTCCTGCTTCACTGTGACCCTTCCTGGAAGGTGTGCTCGTCCTGCCTGTGCCGTTGCCCGGGACGGGGAGGCCCTGTGGGGTACCGGTGACGCCGCAGCGGAATGTTTTCGCCCGTCAGGTGCCGGCCGCGCACCTGACGTGTCGAGGTCGTGCGCAGTACGTCCTGGAAAACATAGAAACCACTATTATTCTAGCCTGGTGGCAGGGCGGATCCAAGCGGGGGTACGTGCCCGGCGGGTCCAAGCGGGGTGCGCGCCCGCCATCACTGACAGAGGCCACGTCCGCGGACTTGGCCTCTGTCAGTGAGCGGTATGTCTGGGCTGTTGCTCAGGTGCTCAGTTGCTCCGGTGCTCGGGTGCTCAGGTTCTGCCTCTGTCGTGCCGGGCGGCCCGAGGGCCGGGCCCTGTCACAGCGCCTTGATCGCGCCGCCGTCGATGACGTGGTCGACGCCCGTGATGC
>NZ_JBVIHP010000255.1:0-1352 GCF_055570235.1 Streptomyces sp. NPDC031274
GTCAGTGGTGGGTGGGCGGGGCTCACTGGAACAGCGCCAGGTCGATGGAGTCGCCCAGCGCGCGGCAGCCCGCGTCGCTGCCGTGCAGGTGGTCACCGGCGTGGAATCCGTCCCTGATCCGGCTCGGGTGGGCGGGGTCGCTCCAGACGGCGTCGAAATCCATGACCGCGTCGAAGGCGCCGCTGGTGCGGATCCACTCGTTGACCCTCCGGCGTACTTGCTCCCCTTCCTGCGTGAAGATCTCGTCGCCCTCATACGGTGTGAGGGTGGGGGCGTAGACGCGCACCCCGCGGGCGCGGGCCCGGGCCCGGGCGATGAGCTGGCGGTAGCCCGCGATGAGGTCGTCGGCCGTCACCGGCGCACCGGGGAACATGGCGAGGAAGTCCGCCGACGGGCCGCTGCCGTCCTGGGGCGAGTAGGAGACGCCGATGTCGCCGAGGCCGATGGCCAGGACGACGTAGCCCAGCCCCGGCGTGGCCAGTACGTCGCGGTCGAAGCGGGCCAAGACCGAATCGCCCAGGCCCTCGTTCAGCATCCGGTTGCCGCTGATGCCTTGGTTGGAGACGCAGACGGCAGGGCCGTTGAGTTCCGCGAGGCGCTCGGCCAGGCGGTCGGTCCAGCGCCGGTTGGTGTCCGGGGTCGTGCCCGAGCAGTCGGTGTTGGAGTCCCCGATGATCGCGATGGTCGTGGCTGCAGCGTCGGCGCGCACGTCGATCGCCGAGATGAGGGCCTGCAGGGGCAGGGACTCCGCGTCGGCGGGCAGGGTGAGGGCGTCGACGCTGTTGCCCGGCATGGTCCAGGCGGTCTGCACGCCCATGGCATGGCAGGTGGCGCTCTTGACCGCCTCGGGCAGGTAAAGGCTGATGGACAGCTCAGAGAGCGCCGGCAAGGACAGCTCGATCGGGTCGCTGAGCATCGGCGCCCCGGTCGGGACGGTCACGGTCGGCTTGCCGCCGAAGGTGAGCACACGCTCGCTGCCGGGACGGATCCCGCCCTCGGGGGCCGCCAGGGCGATCTGGGCCGCGCCGATGGTCAAAGGCGCGGTGCCGTACTCGTTGGTGATGCGCAGGCGTACCTGCCGGCCGCCACCGCTGATGCGTACCACCTGGCGCAGGGTCGTGTCGGCGAACGAGGGCAGGGGGCCGAATGCCTCGATCGGTGCGTGGGGCGATGCGCCCCAGGTCCGGGCCCAGCCGCCGTCCGCTGTGCCCACGGTGCCGGTCGTCGTCGTGCCGGTGGTCCTGGTCATCGGGAACCTCCTCTATCCGGGTGCGTAAGTCGTGATGTCACCTGCAGCGATCGTCGTGTCCGCCGCGGTACTCAAAGACTGGCGCGGTCCGCTCACAGGGCGC
>NZ_JBVIHP010000256.1:0-1350 GCF_055570235.1 Streptomyces sp. NPDC031274
TGACCACCGAGAAGGTCGCTCTCACCCAGAGTTCCGCGGGAGTGCCGGGTACGCCCGAAGACAGTGACAATTTCGGCAGCTCGATCGCCAGTGGCGACCTGGACGGTGATGGATACGCGGACCTCGTCGTGGGCGCCGACGGCGAGGCCGTGGGGGCCTATGAGGGCCAGGGCAGCGTCACCATCCTGTGGGGCGGCACCAAGCCGTTCACCAGCAGCACCACGACCACCGTGGAGAATCCGCAGCAGTGGCAGGCCCACGGCTACGACGTCGCGGTGGGGGACTTCACCGGTGACAGCGGAGCGGACCTCGCGGTGATCGAGCCGGGCGCGGTCGTCGTCTACAAGGGCGGCTTCGCCCGAGAGAGCAAGCCGGTCCCCGCGTACACCCTGTCGGTCCCTGGTGCGGGGCTCCGGTACTCGGAGGCCGCCGTGGGTGACGTCAACGGGGACGGCAAGGACGACCTGGCCGTGACCGGCGATGCCGGCACCGGACGTCCGGGCACTGACATCTTCACGGGCCAGGAGGGCCGCCCGAACCGAATCCAGCGCGTGGACGACGGAAACACCGCCGTCGCTCTCGGCGACATCAACGGCGACGGCTTCGACGACATGGCCTCTTCCCTGACCTGGCCCCAGTTCTTCTCCGTCGACGACCCCAGCAACGGCTCCGGCTACGTCACCGTCCGCTACGGCAGCGGGACGGGCTTCGGCGACCCGGTGACCCTGCACCAGAACAGCGCCGGTGTGCCCGGCGCCAACGAGGACGGTGACAACTGGGGAGCCTCGGTGGCGATCGGTGACGTCACCGGCGACGGCAAGGCCGAACTGGTGGTCGGTGCCAACGGCGAACAGCTCGGCGACCTGGACAACGCCGGTGACGTGACCGTGTTCCGCGGTTCCGCCTCCGGTGTCTCGCAGTCCGCGGTCGTGCGCGTTTCCCAGGACACCACCGGAGTTCCGGGCGCCGCCGAGACCGGGGACCTCTTCGGTGCACAGGTCCGGATCGCCGACTACGACAACAACGGCAAGGGCGACCTGGCGGTGACAGCCTCCTTCGAGAACGACCGCAGCGGTGGCCTGTGGACCCTGCCGGGCTCGCCGTCCGGCCTCACCGGTGCCGGTTCCAAGTCCCTCAGCTCAGCCGACTTCGGCCTCGCGACCGGCTCGCGGTTCGGCGAGACCCTGCAGGACTGACGACGCCCCCCATCCCCGTCGTCGACGGGGATGGGGGCCACGTACGCCGGAAGGGACGAACGAACCCGCTACCTCTGCGAGGCGGCCGGTCGCGGCAGCTTGCAGCCCTTCCGGCCGAGGTCGATCTTGCTGTCGTGTCCGACGCAGGGCACGA
>NZ_JBVIHP010000257.1:0-1345 GCF_055570235.1 Streptomyces sp. NPDC031274
CCTGGTTCCTGGTGCTGCCCGCGCTGATCCCGATCCTGATCCTCAGCGTGGGCCCGCTCCTCTACGGCATCACGCTCGCGTTCACCGACTCCCAGTCGGGCCGCACCGAGCCCACCGAGTGGATCGGCCTCCTCAACTTCCAGGACCTGCTGCACGACACCCTGTTCTGGGACTCGTTCCGCATCGGCCTGCTGTGGGCGGTCGGCGTGACCGTGCCGCAGTTCCTCCTCGCCCTCGGCCTTGCCCTCCTGCTCAACCAGAACCTGCGCTTCCGCTGGCTGGCGCGCTCGCTCGCGATCATTCCCTGGGCGATGCCCGAAGTGGTCGTCGGCATCATGTGGCGCCTGGTCTACAACCCGGACGCCGGCGTCCTGAACGAGACCCTCGGCAACCTCGGCCTCGGCGACGGCCGCGACTGGCTCACGGGACTGAGCACCGCACTGCCCGCCGTGATCATCGTGGGCATCTGGGCGGGCATGCCGCAGACCACCGTGGCGCTGCTCGCCGGACTGCAGAACACTCCGCGCGAACTGCACGAGGCGGCCGAGATGGACGGCGCGGGCGCCTGGCGCCGCTTCCGCACGGTCACCTGGCCGGCGCTGAAGCCGATCGCCCTCGCCATCACGGCGCTCAACTTCATCTGGAACTTCAACTCCTTCGCCCTTGTCTACGTCCTGACGAACGGCGGCCCCGGCGGCCGTACCCGCCTCCCCATGCTCTTCGCCTACGAAGAGGCGTTCCGCTACGGCCAGTTCGGCTACGCGGCGGCGATGGGCTGCGTGATGGTCGCGGTGATCTCGGTCATCCTCGCGTTCTACCTCGTGGGCCGCCTGAAGGGAGGCGACGACAAGTGACCACACGCACCAGCAAACCCGCGCGCGCGGGGCAGTACCTCGCGCTCCTCGGCTACCTCGTCTTCCTCGCCTTCCCCTTCCTCTGGCTGATCTCCACGGCCTTCAAGCCGCCGCGCGAGCTGGCCAGCCTGCACCCCACCTGGATTCCCAAGGACCCCACCCTCGCCAACTTCCGGCAGGCCTTCGACGAGCAGCCCCTCCTGCGCGCCGCGGGCAACTCCCTGATCGCGGCGGTCTGCGCGGCACTCATCGCCGTCGTCATCGCGACCCCGATGGCGTACGTCATGGCACGCCACCGCACGCTCCTCGCGCGGGCGGCCACCGGCTGGGTCGTGGTCAGCCAGGCGTTCCCCTTCGTCCTGGTGATCATCCCGCTCTTCCTGGTCCTGAAGAACCTCGGCCAGATCAACTCCCTGCCGGGCCTGATCATGGTGTACGTGGTGTGGGCGCTGCCCTTCGCGCTGTGGATGCTGGTGGGGTATGTGCGCGCC
>NZ_JBVIHP010000258.1:0-1343 GCF_055570235.1 Streptomyces sp. NPDC031274
GTTGCGGCGACGAGTTCATGCATTGCCCTGATGAGGAGGACAGTCATTTGCCACTCTGTCCGCTCGACAATCCCGGGTATAAGGGGTGGGTCGACTTTGGCTCCTTCGCGCCCGACAAGTCCAACGTGGTGGAGGTCCTGATTGGCGAGGTCGAATACGGGGTGGCTGGGCCCATGCGGATTTACCCACGAATTCAGAGCGATCCACTCCAGCCGCCGCCAAGCTCGCATGAGTTGGTCGGGTACCCAAAAATATGCAACGACGCCGTCGTCTGTCACGACTTGTCTCAGGTCGACTCGGTGGAGTAGCTGAAGATAGGCCTGTGTGGGCCCGTATCCCATGCAGGCGTAATTGTGAACGGATTTTCCTTGTTCGCTGAACAGGCGAGCAGCGAAAGTCTCGTCGTCGTTGACTCCGTGCCCAAAAGCCCAAGAGCAGCCCAGGATCGCAACTTCTGAAGATTCCCCGGAGTAGCCAGTCTCGCGCCTTCCGGAGCCGTCGATATTGTATCGAGCGCGAAACTCAAACGAGGGATGAACGGCCTTAGCCCCCTCCAGGTGCGACCAGCCAAGCACAGGGTCCGCCTGGAACATGCCGAGGCGCGGTTTCCTGATTCGAGTGTAAGGAATCCCGTGGAGGGCGGCATTCAGTATTTTTGAGCGCACCAGAGGTGTGCGGGGCGCTATGAGCGAGAGCGCCTGATAATACATATCGAGAGGTCGCATGCTCCGCCACTCAATCCAGTTCCGTGACAGGGGGGATGGTTATGGTGACGGCAGACTGCTTCCTTCGATCGAGAATGTTGTCTCCCATGCACAGGTAGTCAATCTCCGTGCGAAGAAACGTCTTCACGGCGTCTTCGGGGGTGCAGACTATGGGTTCGCCCCTGACGTTGAACGACGTGTTCACCAGCACGGGAGTTCCTGTTATGGAACCGAATGTGCGAAGCAGATTCCAGAACAGTGGATGGGTGGTGCGGTCGACTGTCTGAAGGCGCGCCGAATGGTCAACATGAGTGATGGCCGGCAGAAGGCTGCGAACCTGTCCGACACGGTCCTCGGGCCGGACACTCCTGTCTGTACTGGACACCGGTATTCGGAGGTCGTTCCGGACTGGCGCTACGAACAGCATGTAAGGCGAGTCAGTAGGAGGTTCGAAGTAGTCTTTCGCATCCTCAATAGGTACGGCAGGAGCGAACGGCCGGAATGATTCCCGATTCTTGACTGCCAAATTGAGATGCCTCTGCAGACCAGGTGATCTGGGGTCCCCAAGGATGGACCGACTGCCGAGTGCCCGGGGCCCAAACTCCTCCCTGCCCTGGAACCATGCGACGATCTTCCCCG
>NZ_JBVIHP010000259.1:0-1343 GCF_055570235.1 Streptomyces sp. NPDC031274
GGACGCGTCGCGTGCCCCTTCGGGTACGCGGACACGGACAGCGCGGTCCGCGGTCTGCTCTCGACGGGACTGTTCGACGCGGCGGTGGGCGCGACGGATCAGGTACAGGTCGACAAGGAGCTGACGGAGGCCCTGCACCCGCACAAACGGCGGGACGGGACCGTGTGGATGCCAAACGTGTTCCGGTACTTGATCGCGCGTACGCGGTAGCGGGCTAGTGCTGTGACCGCATAGGTTCGCCGGGTTGGTCGTCGTGGCGGTTGGATGTGCGGTGACGTCCGATCCGACCGCTGGAGGCGGGGTGGCCGAGCCTGTCCGTGTGCGCAGACTGACCGACCAGGAGGGGCACGGCTGCAGCAGATCGTGCGCCGGGGCAGCGCCAGCTTGGCTCGCATCCGCAGCGAGAAGGGTCTCCGCCGGGGCGGCATACCACTACCGATCACGGCCCTGACCATCCACCCCAGCACGCACCGCTAGGAGTTGGCGGCCGTTGCCAGGACTCGGGCGAGTTCGCGGGGACGGGTGGCCATCGGCCAGTGGCCCGAGTCGAGGTCCACGTACTCAAGCCGGGTGGCGCGGGCCAGTTCAGGACTCTCACCGGCGGCGATCCACTCCTCGGCCTCGGTGGGGGTGAACTCGGGGCAGACAACCACAACGGGGACGTCGAAGCGGCGCTCGTTGGTCAGGCGTACGACTCCCCTGGCGACCGCCTCGGGGACAGGAACGGTGGCGGACGCGAAGCGGTCCCGGGCCTGCTGGTCCAGGTCGGCGGCGTCCGCGCCCTCGAAGGGTTCCCAGCCTGGGAAGGGCATGGCGCCGCCCTCGATCGCGAAGTGATCGGCGTAGGCCCGCCCATCGGGGGCGGGGAAGCCGCCGATCAGGGCGACCTTGGCCACCTTGTCCGGCCGTGCGTCGGCGGCCAGCCAGGCCAGGGTCGATGCTGCGGAGTGCCCTACCACCAGAGGCATTCCGGGCGCCGCGTCAACCGCGGCAAGCACTGCTTTCAGCTGGTCGTCAAGCGTCGCGGAGACGGCGCCGTCGCCCTGTCCCGGGAGGGTGAGCGGCACGGGATGGTGTCCGAGCGCGGTGAGTTCGGGCACGACGTCGTCCCAGGCGGATCCGTCGAGCCACAAGCCTGCGATGAGCACAATGTCCATGGTGGTTCTCCCGAGGAGGAGTCGGATCTGGTTGCCGACACGCTACTGGGAGGCTCTGACACCGGGCTCTGGTCAGAATGCGGTCTTTGAAAGCGGCGGCTCGGCCCAACCCAACCCGGCGGGCCTACGCGGTCACAGCACTCAGGGTTCGATCCCGCCGATCACACGTGGCGGGACCGAGCCCGG
>NZ_JBVIHP010000260.1:0-1343 GCF_055570235.1 Streptomyces sp. NPDC031274
CTCTCTCCGCGCTGGGGGCGCTGTGCATCGCCCTCACCCGGATCGGCAAGCGGTCCCGGGCGGGCGCGTAGCGGGAACGGAGGTCCCGTCCTCGGGCGGGACCTCCGTTCTCCGCCACCTCTCCGGCTCTTTCGCACTGCCTCTTTCGAAGCAGACGCATGTC
This sequence comes from Streptomyces sp. NPDC031274, assembly GCF_055570235.1. Classification (NCBI taxonomy): domain Bacteria; kingdom Bacillati; phylum Actinomycetota; class Actinomycetes; order Kitasatosporales; family Streptomycetaceae; genus Streptomyces; species Streptomyces sp. NPDC031274. Next base: position 164 of record NZ_JBVIHP010000260.1, read on the forward strand.
CCTTACGCAACAGCGCAATGGCACAAACGCCCGCGTACGCATAGCGTTTGACCTCCATGGACCATCCGTCACGGATGACGGGAATTCCATCGCGAGGCCGAGGGGGAGAGTCGCACATGACGGGCTTTGGCGTCCTGGGACCGCTGGAAATGCATACCGCACACGGCGTACGGGCCATTCGCGGGCCGCAGCTCCGAAAGGTCCTCGCCCTGCTGTTGTCCCGGGCCGGGCATTTCGTCCCGCTTGACCTCTTGATGGACGAACTATGGGCGGAATACCGACCCCGGACTGCCGTGATGACCGCCCGCACCCACGTCTACCACCTGCGTCAGCAGCTGGCCGCCGATGAATTGCAGGGAACAGCGCGGCAATCGGTCATCGAGGGCCGCCCGAACGGCTATCTTCTGCGCCTTCCCGACGGCGCCCTTGACTCCGCCGTCTTCGCCCGGCAGTCCCGGCTCGGGAGCGAACTCCTGTACCAGGGCCGTGTGCGGGAATCCGCGGACACGCTGCGTGCGGCACTGGCACTGTGGCGGGGTCCGGCACTGGAGGGGATGGAATGCGGACCGGTCCTTGACGGCTATGTGGCCCGCCTCGAAGAGCAGCGCCAACGCACCCTGGAAATGCGCCTGGAGGCGGATGCACGGCTCGGTCGGCACCGTGAAATAGTCTGCGAGCTCCGCTCGTTGGTGGCCGCGAACCCCTTCAACGAATCACTGCACACCCGCCTCATCGACGCCCTGCGCTGCTCGGGCCGGCGCGCCGAGGCACTGGGCGCGTACCAGAAACTGTGCGCCCTGCTCGAAAGCGAACTGGGCCTGGAACCCTCGTTGGAAGTACGCCGCATACGCTGCCAGATCCTCGGCCGGGCCGCCTGAATCCGGCCTGAAACGCTGACCAGCACGTGATCGATGAACTTCTGCCCCCGCCCGTCGCGTTCGCCGAACAGTTCGGCGACGTGTCCCTCACCGAACTCTTCTCCGCCGAAGCCAAGTTGGTCACCAGAACGGTGGAAGCGCGGCGCCGCAAATTCTGCACCGTGCGCAGTTGCGCCCGCAGGGCGATGGCGCAGCTCGGCATTCCTCCCGTGCCGATATCAAGAGGGCCGAGCGGAGAACCGATATGGCCGGACGGAATCGTCGGCAGCATGACGCACTGCTCCGGATACCGAGCGGCTGCC
>NZ_JBVIHP010000261.1:0-1343 GCF_055570235.1 Streptomyces sp. NPDC031274
CGTAGCGGACGGCGGTCCCTCCATGCCGCTGACCGGCTGGTCGACCACCGGCGGTGATCTGCGGATCCCGCACTTCGTCGGCATGCACGCGCTGCAGCTGCTCCCGCTGCTCCTCATGGGGCTGACGGCGCTCGCGGCACGCCCCCGCTTCGGCCGGCTGGCCGACGAGCGGGTGCGGCTGCGGCTCGTGCTCATCGCCTCGGGCGCCTACGCGGCCACCTTCGCCCTGGTCACCTGGCAGGCCCTGCGCGGCCAGCCGCTCATCCACCCGGACGGCGCGACCCTGACGGCGGCGGGACTGATCCTCGGCGTCACGGCCGCGGGCGCGTACGGAGTTCTGCGTGCGCCAACCAGCCACAGAACGAGCCCGGTTCAGGCAGCCGGACGCCACGAGGACGACAACAAGGAGCTTGTGTCATGACCGGATTCCTCTTCGAACTCTCCTTCTGGCTGGCCGCACCGGTCTGGCTGCTCATGATCTTCGCGCCGGGGTGGCGGACGACCGCCCGCGTCGCCGCCTCGCCCCTCACCGTCGTACCGATCCTCGCCGTCTACATCGCCATGGCGCTGCCCGTCTTCCCCGAACTCTGGGCCGCCGTCAGCAGCCCGGACATCGACGGATTCCGCGACCTGCTCGTCCTCGCCAACGGCGCGGGCGCGATCTGGGCCCAGGTCATCGCCTGGGACCTGCTGATCGGACAGTGGATGTACCGCGAGGCGCGGCGCATGGACGTCCACCCGCTGGTGATGGGACCGCTCCTGGTCCTGACGATTCTCCTCTCACCGTTCGGACTGCTGCTCTTCCTGGCGCTGCGCGCGGTGCGGACGGTGCGGACCGTGCGGACGGCGCGGGCGAACCCCGATCAGCCGCGGCCGGTGGCGGGTTCCATGCCGCGCTGATCGACGACGGTACGGTCCAGGACCGCGACGCTGCCGGCGAGAACCTCCGCGTTGCCCTGCTTGCCCGGCTTCCCGCCCGGCTTGTGGTTCTTGGTCATGTAGCCGCGTGAGCCGAGGTAGGTGAAGGTCTTCTTGTCGAAGATCCATTCGTTGCGCGTCGCGAACGCCGACTCCCCGATGGTGATGCCGATCCCCTGGCGGCCCGCCGCGTCCACCGCGTCGGGCACCTCGACCACACCGGGGAGCTTGGCGACCGCCTTGTAGAACGCGGCGGCATTCTCCGGCGGCATGATCGTCTGGCCGAGCAGATCGCCGATCCTGTCGAAGACGGCCTGCGCCTTCGTCTCCCGCTCGCCGCTCACCCGCGTCTCGGCGTACAGCTTCTTCAGCAGGGCGTCGGGGTCGGTGGGCAGCGAGGCGAGCCAGTCGTACGTGGGGCGGTC
>NZ_JBVIHP010000262.1:0-1340 GCF_055570235.1 Streptomyces sp. NPDC031274
TGGTTTCTCTCCATTCGGGCGTACTTGCTGACCGCTACCGCAAGAGACCGATCATCATCAGCTGCGATGTCCTGTGCGCCGTCACTTTGGCCAGCATCCCGCTCGCCCAGTGGCTCGGAGAGATCACTCTGGGACAGCTCTATGCGGTCTCGTTCCTCGTCTCGGCGCTCCATGTAATCGGCAGCAACGCCTCGATCAGCTACCTCCCGGCTCTGCTGCGCGGGGATCAACTCAGGGAAGGGAACTCGAAGCTCGGTGCGGCGAACTCGCTTGCCGACTTGGCAGGCAACAACCTGGGCGGTCTCCTGGTCACCATGTTGGGCGCTGCCAGGGCGATCGCATTGGACACGGTCTCCTACCTGATCTGCGCTTGGTGCCTGCTCCGTATCCGCCACCGTGAACCCAAGCCTGCTCCTCGGCCTGCGGACACCAGCCAATGGACGGAGATCCGCGAAGGGCTCGACTACACCCTCAAGGCACCCCTCGTGCGGTCGATCGTCCTGTCCAACGCAACTACCTCGTTCGTCCTCGTCGCCAGCTCGGCGCTCTGGTCGCTGTACCTGCTGCGAGAGCTGTCCTGGAGCCCGACCGTCCTCGGCATCGTCATGGGCGCGGGCGGCGTCGGCGGGTTCCTCGGTGCCCTGCTCTGGAGACCACTCGAACGACGGTGGGGAGCTGGGCCCGTCATGCTCGCCGCACTGGCGCTGAACCCGCTCGCCCAGATCCCTCTCATCGTTGTCGGCCCTGGCGTCGGTGGGCAGATCGCAATCGGGGCCGGCATGCTGATGCAGACCTGCGCCGCGGTCGCACACGGCGTGCTGCAGCGCAGCGTCCGCCAAGAGCTCTGTCCTGACCATCTGCAGGGCCGCGCTCAAGCAACCGGCGCGTGGCTAGGTCTGGGGCTGCGGCCGTTCGCTGCCCTCCTGGCCGGTGTTCTGGGCACGCTCATCGGCCTGCGTCCCACCCTCACAGTGATCACCTGCGCCCTCGCCGCACCGTTCCTGATCCTGTGGTGCTCGCCTGTACGTTCCCTGCGCGCAGTCCCCGCCCCTGCAACCTCTGCAGTCCAAGGCGGCACCTGATCCACCGTCCCGTCCCGCTCAGCCAAGACGGACCGGCCAGCCCGTCCACGCTCTGCAAGCCCCAAACGATGCACAGCCCAACGTGCCGCAAGACACCGGTACCGCGATCCCTCAGGAGGCATGCATGCCCGACAACAAGATCATCCGGATCTTCTTCCAGAACCTGGGCCACGGAGCCCTCAAGGACGGCGACGGCAACCCCGAGGACCGGTGGCCCGCGATCCTGGAGCGGATCGCCTCGATCGGCGCCCCGGTGGA
>NZ_JBVIHP010000263.1:0-1339 GCF_055570235.1 Streptomyces sp. NPDC031274
ATGGCGGCCCGTACCCTAAACCGACTCAGGTGGTCAGGTAGAGAATACCGAGGCGTTCGGGTGAACTATGGTTAAGGAACTCGGCAAAATGCCCCCGTAACTTCGGGAGAAGGGGGGCCATCACCGGTGATGAGTCTTGCACTCTGAGCTGGGGGTGGCCGCAGAGACCAGCGAGAAGCGACTGTTTACTAAAAACACAGGTCCGTGCGAAGCCGTAAGGCGATGTATACGGACTGACGCCTGCCCGGTGCTGGAACGTTAAGGGGACCGGTTAGTGCACTTTCGGGTGTGCGAAGCTGAGAACTTAAGCGCCAGTAAACGGCGGTGGTAACTATAACCATCCTAAGGTAGCGAAATTCCTTGTCGGGTAAGTTCCGACCTGCACGAATGGCGTAACGACTTCTCGACTGTCTCAACCATAGGCCCGGTGAAATTGCACTACGAGTAAAGATGCTCGTTTCGCGCAGCAGGACGGAAAGACCCCGGGACCTTTACTACAGTTTGATATTGGTGTTCGGTTCGGCTTGTGTAGGATAGGTGGGAGACTTTGAAGCGGGCACGCCAGTGTTCGTGGAGTCAACGTTGAAATACCACTCTGGTCGTGCTGGATGTCTAACCTGGGTCCGTGATCCGGATCAGGGACAGTGTCTGATGGGTAGTTTAACTGGGGCGGTTGCCTCCTAAAGAGTAACGGAGGCGCCCAAAGGTTCCCTCAGCCTGGTTGGTAATCAGGTGTTGAGTGTAAGTGCACAAGGGAGCTTGACTGTGAGACCGACGGGTCGAGCAGGGACGAAAGTCGGGACTAGTGATCCGGCGGTGGCTTGTGGAAGCGCCGTCGCTCAACGGATAAAAGGTACCCCGGGGATAACAGGCTGATCTTCCCCAAGAGTCCATATCGACGGGATGGTTTGGCACCTCGATGTCGGCTCGTCGCATCCTGGGGCTGGAGTCGGTCCCAAGGGTTGGGCTGTTCGCCCATTAAAGCGGTACGCGAGCTGGGTTTAGAACGTCGTGAGACAGTTCGGTCCCTATCCGCTGTGCGCGTAGGAATATTGAGAAGGGCTGTCCCTAGTACGAGAGGACCGGGACGGACGAACCTCTGGTGTGCCAGTTGTCCTGCCAAGGGCATGGCTGGTTGGCTACGTTCGGAAAGGATAACCGCTGAAAGCATCTAAGCGGGAAGCCTGCTTCGAGATGAGTATTCCCACCCCCTTGAGGGGTTAAGGCTCCCAGTAGACGACTGGGTTGATAGGCCAGATCTGGAAGCCCGGTAACGGGTGGAGGTGACTGGTACTAATAGGCCGAGGGCTTGTCCTCAGTTGCTCGCGTCCACTGTGTT
>NZ_JBVIHP010000264.1:0-470 GCF_055570235.1 Streptomyces sp. NPDC031274
GTTCCGCGACACCCGCGAGCCGCTCGGCGACCTCGCGCCGCACGCGCGGCCCGAGCCGTGTCTCCAGGGCCGCCATCTCGGCGACACCGACCACGGCGAGGACACCGCCGCGCCGGGCGGCGGGCGGACGGCTGAGCTCGCGGTCGAGTTCGTCCATGAAGTGCGGCCCCGAGTAGAGGCCGGTGCGCGGATCGCGCAGCAGGTTCTCCACCGGGACCGGGACACGGTGCAGCTTGGCCGCTATCCGCGCGGAGAGCTCGCGCGGGTCACAGGCCTCCGGCAGGCAGTCGTCGGCGCCGTGCCGCAGCAGATCGGCGACGGTCCCGGGGGCGTGGGTGCGGGCCGCCGTGACCATGAGCAGCGGAAGCGCCTGCCCTGCCGGGTCGGCGCGGACCTCACGTATGACGTCGAGGCCCTGACGCTGCCCGTCCGGGCCGTCGTCGAGGGCCACGATCGCGTCCGGTGGCGCC
>NZ_JBVIHP010000264.1:480-1337 GCF_055570235.1 Streptomyces sp. NPDC031274
GGGGACGGCGTGGGTGACTTCGTACCCGGTGAGTTTGAGGGTCCGGGTGAGCAGTTCACGGCTGGGGCCCGGTGAGCCGACGGCCAGGACGTGGCCGCTGGTCGGTGGTGGGTCGGAAGGGTGCGGTGTCAGCACCGATGTGACGGACATCTATGTGGTCCCATCCTGTTCGGATTGTGGGGGGAGGACCGCTTGGTTTTCGGTTGTTCTCGCTGATTCGCCAACTGGCCCTGAAACAGGGGTCAATCGGTCACATCAGCCTCAACGATCACTGTGACACCGCACCTTCACTGGCGTAACGCTCTGATTACGTCCCCGTGTAGAGAGCGAGCAGAGCGGGTCCTTTACCGCACCCCCACCGCCCGCACGATCTCCTGCGTGACCGAACCACCCCGGTCATCCTTCGCGGAGGCCCGCAGCGAAATGAACTCCGCGGAACCGGGCACCTTCAACTCCCCGTCCCACGCGGCCTTACTGCCGTCACGGTCCAGCTCGACGCCCTTCCAGGTCTTCCCTTCGTCATAGGAGACCTCGAGCTTGCCGCCCCCGATGGCACCGGTGTCCACCGCTCCCTCGACGTACTCGGAGAAGATCCCCACATCCACGGACCGTCCGCCCCGGACGTTCCCCGCGAGATCCGTGTCCACGTCGAACCCGAGATTCAGCAGGGGCAGGAAACTCTTGCGGTCACTCGCCGTCTCCTTCGACTGGAAGGTCCACTCCGAGTGGCCCTTCGTGGCGAGCCGCCACCGCTCGGGATCCAGCGTCGTGTCCGTCACGACCTTGTACGTCGTCAGCGCCGGATTCGCGTCCCACACGTACGCACCCGAACTCTGCCGCCGGTCGACCAACTCCCC
>NZ_JBVIHP010000265.1:0-1336 GCF_055570235.1 Streptomyces sp. NPDC031274
CGTCCGACGTGACCTTGCCGATCAGCTCGGGGATCATGCGGCCCGGGCCGCGCGCGGTCCACAGCGCGCCCCAGTCCACGCTCTCCAGGCGCAGTTGGAGGTCGCGGTGCGGCCACAGCCTGGCCAGGTCCAGGCGGAGGGCGGCCGTTGAGTCCGCGTCGGTGACGCGCAGGGTGCCGTCTGCGCCGTCCGCGCCGTCTGCGCCGAGGCCGAGGAACTTGATGCCGGTGCCGAGGCGGAGGTTGGCGACCGCGTCGGACGCCAGGTCCCAGACGCGCACCAGCCCGTCAGCCCAGGCCGCGGCGAGCGCCGGCCCGGTGGACAGGACCGCCGCGGCCAGTGAGGTGACCGGGGTGCTCCTGCGGGCGAACGGCGCGCGCAGCGGCTTGCGGCGGGTCGACCAGTAGCGGATCACGCCGTGCGCGTCGCCGCTCAGGACCAGACGGGTGCCGCTCGCAAGCTCCAGGCAGGTCACGGAGGTCACCGGGGCGCGGTGCAGGGCGAGGGTGATGGTCTCCGGGTCCTCGTCGTCCGTCTCGCGGACGTGCACGCGGCCTTCGGTGTCGCCCGCGACGAGCAGCGTCGGGCCCTGGAGCGAGGCCACCGCCCTGAGCGTGCCCGGGGTTTCGACGAGCGAGGCCGCCGCTCCGGCCACGACGGGCGGCTGCGGGTACTCGCGGGTCAGGACCGTCCACCGGCCGCGCGGGTCGGCGTCCCCCGCGGAGAGCGATACCGGGCCCAAGTCCTCGAGCGGTACGGGCACTTCAGACGGCGGGCGGATGTCCTTGTCCGTCCACTCGAGGCCCAGCGTGCGGGCGACGTCGAGCAGCGCCTCGCGGGTGCGGGCATTGATCACGATCTTGAAGTCGGCACCGGGCCCGCGTCCGTGGCGTATGACCGCGTCCGGGGCGCCGTACGAGAGCGCGTCGGTGCCCATCTCCTGCCAGGGCAGCAGGCCCAGTTCGCGGTAGGAGGCCTCCAGGCGGCGTACGACCTGGGGGTCGGCCTCCACGGTGTCGCGGCCGAACCGCAGCGTCCAGCCGTAGTGCGCGGGCATCCGCTCGAAGGCGAGCTGCGTCAGGAACTCGGAGAGCGAGCGGCTCTGTACCACCCACTCGCCGCCGACGCTCACGAGGACGCGGGGGTCGGGGAGTCCGGCCTCGGCGGCGAGATAGCCCCACTCGTGGGCGTAGTGGTACTCGGACATGAACACGCACACGCGCGCGTCGTCACCGGGGCCGACGAGCCCGCCGGCCTCGCCCGCCGGGTCCACGTCGAGCTCGGAGATCTTGGGCGGCCACTGCGTGTGGACCCAGTACAGGCGCGGGTTGAAGGC
>NZ_JBVIHP010000266.1:0-1335 GCF_055570235.1 Streptomyces sp. NPDC031274
CGGGGTCCGGGACCGCCTGCGGCGAGGCTGGTTGGGCCAGGGACGCTGCGGCGCTGGCGCGCGCCGCCACCGTCTGCTCGCGGCGAGTCCCGGCACCGTTGCTCGCACGCCGCAGGAGGCGATCCAGGGCCTGGGCGAGCTGCCGCTCGTGCTCGACGCGGTCGCCGCGGCGCTCGACTGCGGCACGGACATGCTGCCAGGTGAAGTCGGTGAAGGGCAGGCTGACACAGCCGCGGTGGATCCACGGCACCTCTTCCCACCCGGTGGGCAGCCGCACCCAGATCTGATTGGGGTCGTAGGGGTTGTGGTGCACCTCCCATCTGCCGTCCGGTGCACCCGATGGGTCCCCGCGGTGCGGATTGAGGACCTTGTGGTCGTAGGTGCGGTAGTCGAAGCGGATGCCGTAGTCGTTGATGGCCACCCGCTTGATGGGCATGAGCTCGATGTAGTCGTCCGCGCTCAGCGGCACCGGGATATAGCCGGTGACTCCCACGAGCGCGCCCCACATCTCGTTCGGCGACAGGGCGAGCTTCGGCGCCAGCGGATGGCGCAGCGACGCGTGCGGGCGGTGCTGCCAGTCGGTGACCAGCCACTCATCCAGCAGGTCCTGAACCTGCGCAAGCGTCCAGCACGCCTCGTCCTCAACGCGCGTGCCGCGCCGGGTGACATCCGAGCCGCTGTAGCCGGCCACGTACTGAGAGAACCGGTCCCCGATGGTGCGGAACGTCCGCTCGACATGGCCCTTAGCCGGGCCGTTGGCCGGCGGCGCAGGCTGAACGGACACCCCCAAGCTCTCGCACGCGGCAATGAAGGAATGGGAGACAAACACCGCACCTTGGTCGACCGTCACCGTCTCCGGCATGATCACCGGCCGCGCCGCTGCCCCTTCCAGCCGCGCATCCAACGACACCAGCCGCTCATAGGGGATGACCGACCGGGACATCGCCAGCGCCGTCTCCCACCCCGGGCGCATCCGCATGGGCGTGACCATCTGCGCCAGCAGCACCGCCGCATCCACCGATCTTGTGCCCACCGGACGCACCACCGCGGCACAGATACTGCGCGTTGCCACGTCCAACCCGATCGACAACTCGACCGAGCCCGTCACCCCGTCGGCGAGCACCACCAGCACATCCAGCGGCGTACTGTCCAGCATCACCAGCTCACCCGGCCGCAGCGCCACGGTCGGGGTGAAGGGAGGGGCCGGCCGCGACGTGCGCCGCCGCTGCTGTGCCGCCGACCCCAGCAGTCCATGGCCGTCGGCGAGCGCGTGCACCAGCCGGTTGAACGTCGTCACCGGCGGTACCCCCACCGCGCCGGGACCATGGGTTTCCT